>JAIPAJ010000149.1 GCA_021740125.1 Leadbetterella sp.
GCCTGTTGATAAGTCCTCATTGCCAAAATAGCCGAATCTTCAGAAACAAAATACTCGTCTTTCAATGCTTCTACTACTGCCCCCGCAAATAGCGTATCTTCGAGATTTGGGCGACCTTTCCAGCCTGCACAAAGCACCAAAACATCATATGGCTGGTTTTTAAGGTGATTTACGACTGCTTCCAAATTTAAAAATGCCCCCACAATTACCTTTACGGCGTCGGTTTTGGCTTTTGAAATAGACAAAGTACCATTGGTGGTGGTCATGGCGATTTTTCCACCTATCAGTCTTTCGTCCATGTAACTAAAAGGCGAATTATCCAGGTCAAATCCTTCAACTTTTTGAGCGTCTCTTTCCGCAGCTGCAACGTAACCAATATTCTGGAGGCTTTTACATTCTTCCACTGTCGCTACTGGGATGATACTTTTCACACCATAGGCGAAACCCGTAACCATACACGAAGTAGCTCTAAAAATATCAGTAACAACTACTATAGAATTATTGATTTTGTGAAGATGCAATAAGTCAGGAGTAAGACAAACGTCTATATTTTTCATACATGATTTTTATAAATTAGGCAAAAGTAAAAACCTTGTGAGTTTTTCACACAAAATATTTTGTTTTTTAGATTTTGAAATTTCAAAAAATGGATAACTTTACTTTATAAAGAATCAAATATAAAATGAAAGATAACGCCATAAGTTGGTTCGAAATTCCAACTGAAGATATCGACAGAGCTCAAAAATTTTACGAAGCTATTTTTGAAATTCAGATGATTCCAATGGAGTTTCCAGGTTTCCAAATGAGATTATTCCCTATTTCTGATCCTAAAACAGGTATTGGCGGGGCGTTGGTCAAAACAAGTCCAGGCTTTTATATTCCATCAGAAAGTCATGGGCCATTGATATATCTTAATGCCAATCCGGATGTTGAAATTGTACTGTCGAGGGTGGAAAATGCTGGCGGTAAAATTACAGTTCCAAAAACTTTAATATCCGAAGAGCATGGATATATGGGTGTTTTTATTGATTCAGAAGGAAATAGGATTGCGGTGCATTCAATTCCTCAATAAATCACACTCAAAAGCTCCGCCACACACACAGGCCGAGGGTTATTTTCCACTAAATAAGTACCCTCTATTTTCATTTTTAGGCCGTTGTTTGGGGCTTCAGTCACTTCCACAAGTTTGGCAACCATTTTTACTTTTGAATTCACCTTTATGGGCTGTAAAAATCGTACTTTATCTGAGCCGTAGTTGATGCCCATTTTTGAGTTTTTTACCTCGTAAATGTCACCCAAAAACTTTGGACTTAGCGACAACGTCAGCAATCCATGGGCAATGGTACTTCCAAATGGACTCTGAGCTGCTTTTGCAGGATTTACGTGTATCCACTGCTCATCAAAAGTGGCTTTTGCAAAACCATCAATGACGTCTTGGCTTATTTTTAGCCAAGGACTTTCGCCAATTATTTCGCCTACTGCAGCCTTTATATCTTGTATATTTACAAATACTCTTTTCGTTTTCTGAGGTTCGATGCTTTTTTCAATTTGTTCATTTGCAAGCTCTTCATCACAAATAACCACGGCTTTACCTACCACTTTTCTTTCACGCAAATCCACTAAAGCTTGTGCCGAATCTTCCAAACTGTACTTTTTGAAAATGTGCGGTTTCAGTTTACCATCTTTAAACCATTGAGCCAATTCACAGATATTTTCAAAATTTTCTCTTGCTTGCAATTTCGAGAATTGCCCCCAAAAAACGCCCACAACCGAACAGCCTTTCAGTAAAGCCAAATTAAATGGGAGTTTAGGTATGTCACCACCCGCAAATCCCACAACCAAATACCGTCCATACCAAGCCATGCTTCGTAAGGCTGGCTCTGCATATTTGTCTCCAACAGGATCATAAACTACGTCAATTCCTTTGCCCTGCGAATATTCTTTTATTTTTTCTCGAAGGTCTTCGGTTTCATAATTTATCAAAAAATCAGCTCCTTTCTTTTTGCAAATGGCCAGCTTCTCGTCAGTAGAAGCCGCAGCTATCACATTTGCCCCCATTAATTTACCAAGTTCCACTGCTGCTAAACCCACACCACCAGCTGCTCCCAAAACGAGTAAAGTTTCGCCTTTTTGTAAATGTGCTCTGTTTTTTAGGGCATGATAAGAAGTGCCAAAATTATACATTAAACTGGCTCCAGTTACAAAATCCATATAGTCAGGTAATGGAAAAACACGATCAGCACCTACACAGACTGCCTCTGCAAAGCCACCCCAGCCACACAAAGCAAAAACTCGTTGGCCCACGGTCAGATTTTTTACATTTTCACCTATTTTCAAAATTAATCCAGCCACTTCGCCACCTGGCGAAAAAGGTAATGCTGGTTTAAATTGATATTTGTTTTCAATGATTAAAGTATCAGGGAAATTTGCACTACACGCTGCTACTTTGATTAATATTTCATTTTCTTTGGGTTCTGGTGCATTTATTTCCTGAAAAGTCAACATTTCGGCTGGTCCAAATTCGTTGCAGAGCAAGGCTTTCATATTCTTTATTTAAGGCTTTCTGAAATATTCAAACTCAAATCTAAGAAATCTTTGGTTTTATATTAATTTTGGACAAACAATTGAGGTATCATTTGTTCATAGTTTTTCGTTTTGAATCCAAAAGACCCATCATGCATTTTCGTTTTCTCATCATTTTGGCCATAGTATTTTTGAGTTTTACAGAAAAAACCTCGAAAACAAAAGCCGTAGCAGCCTATAAAGTTGGAGACGAAGTGAAAGATTTTTCGCTTAGAAGTATCAACGGAAAACTATATTCTTTTTCATCATTTCCTTCGGCCAAAGGTTTTATCATTGTTTTTACGAGCAATTACTGCCCATTTTCAAAGAGTTATGAGGACAGACTCATAGCCATAGATAAGAAATATACGTTGAAGTCGTACCCTGTGATAGCCATAAACCCTAACGATGCGGAGGCATATGAGGAAGATAAACTCGAGAACATTCTGGCCAGAGCCAAAGAAAAGGGCTTTGTATTTCCGATTTTGAGGGATGAAAAACAAAGCGTGGCCAGAACTTTTGGAGCTTTACGAATTCCACATGTTTTTGTTGTAAAAAAAGAAGGATTTAAATACATTTTGAGGTATTCTGGGGCCATAGACGATAATCCGCAAGACCCAAGTGGTATCACAAAAAATTATCTGGATGACGCCGTTCAGAGTCTTTTAGAAAATAAGCCTATCATCACCGAACAAACAAAACCTATTGGCTGTGCCATTAGGTGGAAATAATATGTCAGTAAAACTACCGTCCATCATTCCCAAAAATAGAGCAAAAGAGCTTCTAGCATTTAATCGCCTATTGGATATCATGGACGACCTCCGAGAAAAATGTCCTTGGGATAGGAAACAGACCCTTGAAAGTCTTCGACATTTGACCATCGAAGAAACCTACGAACTTTCTGATGCCATTCTTGAAAACGACCTTCAGGAAGTCAAGAAAGAATTGGGTGATATAATGCTTCATTTGGTTTTTTATGCCAAAATTGGCTCCGAATCTGAAGGTTTTGACATCTCTGATGTACTAAATGGCATTTGTGAAAAGCTCATTAATCGCCATCCGCATATTTATGGTGATGTGGTAGTTGCAGACGAAGAGGAAGTAAAGAAAAACTGGGAGCAACTCAAGCTCAAAGAAGGAAATAAGTCGGTTTTGGGCGGTGTTCCAAAGTCATTGCCAGCCTTAGTAAAAGCTATGAGAATCCAAGAAAAAGCCCGAGGAGTGGGTTTTGATTGGGAAGAAAAAGCCCAAGTTTGGGCCAAAGTGGAAGAAGAATTGCAAGAATTTAAGGAACATTTCAATGCCGAAACGCAAGAAACCATTGACAAAGAACAAGCCGAGGCTGAGTTTGGCGATGTGCTGTTTTCGTTGGTAAACTACGCTCGATTTATAGATATCAATCCTGAAACAGCTTTGGAGCGAACAAATAAAAAGTTTATAAAGCGATTCCAATATTTAGAATCTAAGGCTACAGAAATGAACAAAAAACTCTCAGAAATGACTTTGGCCGAAATGGATGTTTTTTGGGAGGAAGCAAAAAGATTTTGATTTTATTGAATTGTGTTTACTGTAACAGTTGACAACTTTCTAAAAGTTGTCAACTGTGTTATATGCAAAAAATTATTTGGCCAATTTTTCTTTATAAATGTAAGAAATAGCCAAAAATACTAAAAAAGCCAATGGAAAAAATGATAGTCCGACTGGTCCATCAACGGCAATGAAACTGACTGTAGCCGCAATAAAATCAAATCCAAAACCTGCATATGCCCATTCTTTAATTCTTGATGGAATTTGCGGCACCAATAATACAATAGCTCCTAAAATTTTAAAAGTATTCAACATGGGTGCAAAGTAAGACGGATATCCTAAGTGTTCCATTAGGGCCTTTCCGTCAGGGTCGTTCCAAGTTAAAATTGGGGTGAGTCCAATCAAAACTGCAACTATTGCAGTGCTTATCCAAAAAATAATCTTGTCTTTGTTCATCTTTAATAATGGGTTAAAAAATTCTTAAATCTATCAATTTTGTTTCTTCAATTTGTGAAAATACAAATAAGAAACTATCATAATTCCGAAAACTACCAATGGGAAAAACGACATCCCGTTTAATCCATCTATTGAGGCATGACCAACAAATGCGGCGATAAAAACAAAACCGAATCCAGCATACGCCCATTCTTTAATTTTTGTTGGAACTTGCGGAAGAATTAGTGCTAAGGCACCTAAAACTTTAAAGATGACGAGCATCACACCAAAATAAGGTTGATAACCTAAATGAGCAATTCCATCTTTGGCCATTTGAGTTTGGGAGGTGAGTGCAGGCATAAGGCCTTCAAACAAAAAAATAAATCCAGTGGAAATCCAATAAATGATTGTTTCTTTTTTCATAATTATTAAAGGGTTTGTAATTTTTTAAACTCAAAATTTTTCAAATGAGTTCAGTCTTTCAATTTCACAAAACAATTCACGTCATTTTCATTGAAATACCATTCCACACAATAACCTTGGAGGTCAAGTTTAGGATCTCTGCATAGTTCTTGGAATAATTTACCCATTTCAGGAATATCTTTCATAAAATTTTGGATGACAGTACCTCGATATTTTCCTTTTTTGAAAACGAATTTTTCTAACTCTGGGTAGATTTCATCTGTCAATAATTCGGCTCCAGCCAGATAAACGATTTCATTATGTGCGTTCATCCATGAAAAACTAAAAAACTTTCTATTTGTAGTAAAAGGAATATAAGTGTGTAAAGTTTCGAATGCCGATTGAACCCCATCAGGAAAGCTGTTTGCCCTTTTGCAAGCAAAAACAATATCGTTTTCAAAATAGTAATCTTCCATTTTTTTTATTTTTTTCAAAATTAGTGCAAGATAGAGGATTTGAAACTTACGAAATACGTCATTTTGAGGGCTGAATGCGACAAAGGGCTATTTGAAAATACTTTCTAAGCTTACGTTTTGCCTAATCGGTCCAATAGTGGTTAACTTAATCTTAGCCATATTGGCACCTGCTTGAGCACATTCTTTTGAGCTTTTTCCTGAAAGATAAGCCGCTAAAAAACCCGACCAAAATGAATCGCCTGCTCCTGTGGCATCCAAAACGGTAATGGCCTCTGGTTGGTTGAAAACCAAATCTTTTCCATTTGATACCACACTACCTTTACCGCCTAATGTATAACAAATTAAGCTTGCCCCCCAAGTATGAAAATCTTCAAATACCTTTTCCATAGACACCGGGTTTCCATAAAAACGTTCTGCATCGTCTTCGCTAAGTTTTATCAAGGCACCATTAGACAGGTATTCTTTTATTACTTTGTGAGCCTCTTCTCTGTCAGGCCAAACTTTTTCGGCATAATTCAAGTCTGCACTTAAGACACATCCAGCTTTCTTTGCTCTTTTGGCCGCATCTAAAACGGATGCTTGTGATGGTTGCTTGCTCAAAGGCCAGCAGGTAGTATGGAATACGGAACAATTTTGAAGTAATTCGTCAGGAATGTTTTCGGGATTTATCATTCTATCAGCAGTGCGGTAAGGGATAAAATCGGGAGTTCCAGTAGTTCTTGACACTAAAACAATGCTGCTGGGTTCATTTTTTTCATAGATTACTAAACTTGTATCTACTCCGGCTTCAGCAACTTTTTCTACCAAATATTTACCTAGATTATCTGTCCCAACGGCACTAATTATGGCAGTTTTAAATCCCAAGCGAGCCATGTTAGAAGCCAAATTAGCAGGGCTTCCGCCTTGAAAGCGTTCAAATTTCGAGGTGTCAAAAAGGTTTGTTGTTGTTTCAGTTCCGATAAAGTCGCCCAAGAGTTCACCAACTGCCACCAATCCGTATTTTTTTTTATGCATAGGTTTTGTATTGAAAAACAAAAATTGGGAATTTTTAGGCCAAAACAAACTTAAAAAGCAGATTTTTGTTAGACATTTTGAAACGAAAAATTTAATGGCAGAAAATTTATATATTCCAGAAACTACCGAGAGAGTCGAAATGTATGAGGCGGTTATTCCACAGATAGAGGCTCTCATTTCTTCAGAAGCTGACCTGATCGCTAATTTAGCCAATATTTCTGCGGCATTAAAACAAGCTTTTGGATTTTATTGGGTAGGTTTTTATTTGGATAACAAAGCGGGTGAATTGGTATTGGGGCCATTTCAAGGGCCTATTGCCTGCACACGTATTCGTTATGACAGAGGCGTATGTGGTCACAGTTTTTCTACAAAAGAAACTGTAATTGTACCTGATGTGCATCAGTTTCCGGGTCATATTGCTTGTAGTTCGGCCTCAAAATCTGAGATTGTACTGCCGGTTTTCAACTCCAAAAGTGAAATTTGTGGTGTTTTGGACGTGGATTCTGATCTTTTGAATGACTTTTCGGAATTAGATAAAGTTTGGCTTGAAAAACTTTTGAAGGTTTTAGGAGATAAAATTTAAACTATTTTTTCTTCATTAACATTTTCCTTAACACTGATTATGAGCTTTTTATAAAAAGTTTAAAGACGTACTTATTTTTTATGCAAACCTAGATAGGCTTTCATGCATCTAAGTGATAAATCTCAGAAATAGAATTTTAACACTTAAAAATTACGATCATGAAAAAGCTATTGATTTTAGGACTACTCTTTTCTACTGGATTGTTTCAGGCTTGTACTGTAAACGAAAATCCTCAACCTATTACTAACGAACTATTAGCGGAGGTCTTTGAAGTTAAGGCTGATTTTACACCCAGCAACAGCTTCAGAAATTATTATAACCTAAGTCCTGTCATATTTGATTCTGATGTGCTTTTGGTTTATGAATTTGCTGGATTGGACAAAACTGGGGCAGATATCTGGAAACCACTTCCACAGATTTATACTTCGGATAATGGCATCCATCAATACAATTTTGACTTTACCAAATTGGATTTTAGTATTTTTCTAGATGCAAATTTCGATAGAATGAGGCTTAATAATTCATGGAGATTGGGTAAGGTTTTCAGAGTGGTGATTGTACCAGGAAAATTTGCCAAAATGGTGGATAAAAACAATTTGCAAAACGTGATGAACACGCTCAAATTGACAGAAAGTTCTGTGGTGGATTTGTAAAAATAATAACAGGTTATTTAAAATCTTAAAGGTACCTCAGCCAATGGTTGAGGTATTTTTTTGTTCGCCAATTAAATTTAGTTCGAGTTTCAATTTAAAACCACTGTATTCATTTTTAAAAGATTCTTCCATATAATAATTGAGAATTTGTACCGCTTGATCAACACTTAATCCATCATTATGAATGTTTGAAATACAATTTCTACTTTCGTCAGTTAGGCCTAATCTCGGCCGAAAAGTGGTGTAAATTCCCATACTTTTGGGCGACGACAATCCAGGTCTTTCTCCAATAAAAATGGCGGTGAATTTTGCTTCCAAACGTTCTCCAATTTCATCGGCAATTGCTACACGTCCATTTTCCACCAAGGCCAGTGCTATTTTATAGTTTTTCGACCATGTAGGAATAATACGCATCAACACATTTATTATTTGGTTATTCACTGCTTCTGCTGATAGCCCATCAGTAATAACCAGAACGATGTCGGGTTTTTCATTACTTTTTTCTAAAATTTCTAGAGAATTGTTGTCCAATCTCCTACCTAAATCCGGCCTTTTTAAATAATCTATTTTGTTTTCTACCTTACTTTTTAGGCAGAAAAGGGGTATATGAAATTCTAAAAGGGCCTTAGTCAATAGCTCCATATTCAAAGGTGAAAATACTGCATCTTTGGCTCGGGCATGATCTAGTTTAAGTGATAAAGTTTGCTGAGTAGGCAAGGATCCACCCACATTTCCTAGACCAATCCTGGCGTTGGTTTGGGTTTTTAGTAGTTCGCTTGGGTCGGTTTGTATGAGTTTATTTTCCATGCATATTTAGCAATAAATGTTTGCTATTCAAGGCGTTTCGTTCACCTGCTTCATTGATGATTCCCTGAGCAAAAAGCCAGGCCTCGAATTCAGGTGCAGGGCGTTTTTTCAATATTTTTCGCACATACATGGCGTCATGAAAAGAAGTGGATTGATAGTTTAGCATGATGTCGTCCGTTCCGGGTACACCCATAAAGAAGTTGCAACCGGCCACTCCGAGTAGGGTCATGAGGTTGTCCATGTCGTCTTGGTCAGCCTCTGCATGATTGGTGTAGCATACGTCCATCCCCATAGGCAAACCGAGTAATTTTGCACAAAAATGATCTTCTAACGCAGCTCTGATTATTTGTTTTCCGTCAAAAAGATATTCTGGGCCAATAAAGCCAACCACAGAATTTACCAGAAAGGGATTGAACTTTCTTGCTACTGCATAAGCTCTTGCTTCACAAGTTTGTTGGTCCAAGCCATGGTGGGCATTGGCTGAAAGTGATGAGCCTTGGCCAGTTTCAAAATACATAACTTGTTGACCTACCGTTCCTCTTTTAAGTTCGGTAGCCGCCAGAAAACCTTCATTCAAGATGTTTAAGTTTACTCCAAAAGAGCTATTGGTTTTTTCAGTGCCACCAATGGATTGAAAAACCAAATCAACCGGAGCCTCTTTTATAATATTTAAGGTTGTAGTAATATGGCTTAGAATGCAGGATTGTGTAGGTATTTCGAATTTCTCTCGTAATTCGTCGAGCATTTTCAAAAGATTGCTTACTACTTCGGGGCTATCTGTTGCTGGGTTAATTCCAATTACCGCATCCCCGCAACCATACATTAAGCCGTCAATTGTACTGGCCAAAATACCGCTTTGACTATCAGTAGGGTGGTTCGGTTGGAGTCGAATGGATAATCTTCCTTTTTGACCAATAGTGGTTCTGAACTTTGATATTACTTCGCATTTTTGTGAAACAGATATGAGGTCTTGATTTCGCATAATTTTTGATACAGCGGCCACCATTTCTGGCGTTAGTCCCATTTTTATTTGATCTAAAATCTCTGTGTCCGTAGCATCTAAAAGCAACCAATTTCTGAAATCACCAACAGTCAAATGACTGATGGTAGAAAAACTTTTTTTGTCATGAGAATCCACAATCAATCTCGTTATTTCGTCTGATTCATATGGAATTAGGTGATCAACTAGAAATAGATTAAGAGGAACTTCACTTAATGCAAACTGTGCTGCTACACGTTCCTCATGGCTTTCCGCACTTATGCCAGCCAATGCATCGCCTGTCCGGTA
>JAIPAJ010000009.1 GCA_021740125.1 Leadbetterella sp.
TATATTACACCGATATAAAAATGCAGAAACCATATAATTCTGTGAAATATTGGCTAATCGGCCCAAAAGCAGAAATGTCATTTTCGAAATCGGTGTTTTTGAGTACATATTTTCAGTACAATTCGCAAACCAACAATACCAACATCAACAGCAGATTACAATGGAGATTTAAGCCAGTTAGCGATATATTTCTAGTATATACCGACAATTATTTCGCGGAACAAATTCCGAGATTCGGCATTCAACCTTGGACTCCTAAAAACCGAGCTTTGATATTGAAAATGACTTATTGGTTAAATGTGTAAACTTCAAAACAAAATGAAAATCAACAAATTAAGTATCTTATTTTTACTAATGTCTATTGGCACTTTCGCCCAAGAAGTACCTTTAGAGGTTTTAAAACTCACCGAAAGCATTGATACCAACAAAATAAAAGCTCATGTGGCCTATTTGTCAAGCGATGCCCTTTTAGGGAGAAAACCTGGCAAACTAGGATACCAAATGGCCGTGGATTATGTCATTAAAGAATACAAAAGCATGGGGATTTTACCCGCTGGCGAAAACGGTGGTTATATTCAAAAAGTGAATCTGAGAAACTCGAAATTAGTCAAAGACAAAACGAGTTTGAGTTTCACTCAAAATGATGGTACAAGCCAAAAACTGACTTTGGGTCAAGATTATTTGTTTTATGCCAATCCTGAAAAATCAAAAGTTGATTTCTCAGCTCCTTTGGTTTTTGTGGGCTCAGGAATTGACGCTCCTGAACTGGGTTTTAATGATTATAAAAACATTGACGTCAAAGGCAAAATATGTGTGGTTTTGCAGAAATCACCTGAAAATGTACCGGCCAACGTAAAGCTACACCTCAGATATCCAAGCACTTATCAAGACTATGCCCTTAAACATGGTGCAATTGGTGTTTTACTTTGTAACTATGAAAACAACACGGCTCGTTTCAAAGTCGGTGCCAATTTGTCCATTCAAGGCGGAAGCAACGTATCCATAAAACCAGATGGAAAACTGACACCTTCGGCCAATTACATGGGCGGCAATATCGAGGTAGCAGGTAGCATTACTGTAGATGTTTTGAAAGATTTGATGAAAGCCAATGGTATTAATTTGGAAGAAATATGGAAAGGTTTAGAAAAAGGAAATTATGTAAGCCAAAACCTAAAAACAACTGCATCAGGCATTTACGAGTCTGTTTACAGCGATATTGAAAGTTATAATGTAATTGGAAAAATTGAAGGAACAGACAAAAAATTAAAGAAAGAATACGTCATTCACTCAGCTCATTTGGATCATTTAGGAGTAGGAAAAGCGATTGAAGGCGACTCTATTTACAATGGTGCTCATGACAACGCTTCCGGAGTAGCAGCTGCATTGGAAATAGCCAGAACATATAGCCAATTGCCAATCAAACCTAAACGCAGCATGTTGTTTTTAATGTGTACAGCAGAGGAAATGGGACTGCTGGGTTCTGCATATTTTGCAAATAATCCAACCGTTCCGAAAAAAGATATAGTGGTAGATGTAAACACCGATATGCCTACTTTTTTGGCCCAATTAGAGTCAATTGCTCCTTTGGGAGCTGAGCACAGTACGCTTGAAGATATAACCAAAAAAGCAGCTAAATTATTAAATATCAGCATAGAAACTGACCCCGAACCCACAGAAGGGCGTTTTGTTAGAAGTGATCAATATAGCTTTGTAAAGGCTGGAATACCTGCACTTCACGTAAAATTTGGACATATTAATTCTAACAAAAACTTAGCGGAAGACGTAAAAAAATGGCGTGCAGCTCATTACCATAAACCGTCAGACCAAATAGAAAATGGTTTTGTGTGGTCGGCCAGTAGAAAATACGCACAGGTGAATTTCCTTATCAGCTATATGGCTGCTCAAGACAAAAAACGAGTTTCTTGGAATGAGGATGATTTCTTTTATTTGAGGTTGAAGGAGTGATTTTGTTTTAATTTAAATCGGATTTCTTTTGAATATTGTTCGACCGCAGAGCGGTCGAACTTTTTTTTGTGGCTTTACAGTTAATTATGGCTATTTTGAAACAAAAATTCCATAAGGACCCAACTTCAACTTTTTCCCTTCTAATTTCGAATCATTGGAAGATAAGAGTACATCTTCAAACTTATTTTTTAACGAAACCTCCACACTTTCACTCGTAATATTCTGAATTACAAGTACATCACCATCTTGATGTGGTCTAATGAATGATACTAGTTTTTTATTTACAATACCTGATTTTTGAAGATTAGGTGGACTAATTTGGGCCAAAGCTGGAACAGTTTTTCGCAGGGCAATCATTTTTTTGTAATGATTAAAAAGCGAATTTTCATCCTCTATTTGAAACTTTAAAGGTGTGGTTTTGGAATCCGTGTTGTAGACTGGTTTTCGCCAGTTGGTTCTGTCATTGTCATCTGAGCGTTTATTCCAAATAAATGCTTCTCTGATATTTTCATCCGGCTTTTTTCCTTTCATGCCTATTTCTTCTCCATAATACAAATACGGATTCCCAGGCAATGTAAGCAATAAATTGGCAGCCAATTTGAGCTTTTCAATATTTCCGTCGGCTATGCTCCCGATCCGGACTTGATCGTGATTACTTAACATAGTTGCATCCACAAAATCAGGATTTTCTTTAGAAAACAAGGCGTAATTTCTAATCAACATGGAAACTATATCCTTTGTGTCTTTTCCTGTTTTTACAATATCTTGTATCGCAAAACACAAATCGAAGTTGAAATTTGCTTTTAACCCTTTGAAAAATGGAGCAATTTTTTCCGCCGAGGTCCATACCTCTCCTACTATGTACACATCGGGTTTTATGGCTTCCATTGTCGCCCGAAACTCCTCCCAAAAAACATGACATTTATCGGCCTCCCAATCAGGATAAATATGTTTAGCCGCATCCATCCTAAATCCATCTACGCCTTTTTCTAACCAAAATCGGCCAATTTCATAAATTTCTTCTCTAACCTTTGGGTTATCCATATTCAGGTCGGGCATCTCGCTCCAAAACATCCCGTAATATTTCTCCTCGTCACCTTTTTTTGCCCAATGCCATGGATTTGTCTCATTACTGTCAGCAGTTTTTTCTCTTTCCGCAATTCCTTTGGCCTTAATTTGATCGGGAGTCAACCAATTATAGTAATTTCTATACGGGTTATCTTTCCCTTTTTTGGCTTCTTGAAACCAGTAATGCTGACTGCTTGTATGATTTATGACAAAATCTAATAAAACTTTAATATTGCGTCGGTGTGCTTCTTCTAATAGATGTTCAATATCTTGCATTGTTCCGCATTCTGGGTCAATATACTTATAGTCAATTACATCGTATTTGTGGTTAGAATTTGATTTGAAAAATGGCGTAATCCAGATTCCTTCTATGCCAAGGTTTTGTAGGTAGTCGAGTTTGGAAGTGATTCCGTTTAAGTCGCCTTTGCCATCATGATTAGCGTCACAAAATGAACGAATGAAGATTTCATAAAAAACCTTCGGATTATTGTCTTGTTCTTTGTTGTTCAATTGGAAATAATTTTTCTAAAAAAGTATTATCATAGGAACCACAAAGATAGAATTTCCTACAAAAAATACCTCTTTCTAGCTTTTTATAAATAGGATTTCTTTTAAAAAAACTATGATTTCAAAGAAAAAACAAAGTTTAAAACCAAAAAAAAGTTGGCAGATTATCGCCAACTTTTCTAACATTTATTCAACCACTATATTATTTCTTCTTGATAATAAATACATTAACTGCGGTAAATATAAACCAAAGCCAAGGTGCACCATGCATCAACAGGTCGCCCCAATCCATAATTTGCATACCCTTTGCTCCACCCAAAACCCATCTAATTTTTCCCAAAACATGCGGTTCGGGAACAAACGGAGCCAATCCCAGGGTCAGTGAAGCCATCAAAGGCGTGAGAAGTGATTTATATTTCTCTTGCATTACTTTATTCCCTTTGCAGCCAAACCCGAATATCCCGCTCCGCTTAGATTATAGACCTGTTTGAACCCTGCTTGCTGAAGCATACTTGAAGCCTTGAAGCTTCTGCCTCCAACCGCACAATACACAAAAACCGGTTTGTTTTTATCCAATTTATTTGCCTGCTCTAAAAACTTAGGATCGGCGACGCTGATTAATTTTGAAGATCCAATTTTGCCTTCGGCCCATTCACCAGGAGTCCTAACATCTATCAATTGGGCATTAGGTGTAGCTTTTATTTTAGCCACGAAGCCATCCAAATTAAGGGTGTTAACCTGTGAATTGGCATCTGAACAATTTAAAAATCCAAAACCAATCATCAAAACCAAGAATAAACTTTTTACTTTTTTCATCTTTTCTTTATTAAATCATCAATCAATCCAAAAACCAAATATCCCATTACTGCCCCATAAATAGTTGAATTTAATGGCTTTGAGGTAATCATACAAGTACCTGACGAGCATCCAACCTGCTGCCAATATAAATATCCTCCGATTCCGCCAGTAGCAATTCCAAAAAGAAGTAATAAAAACTTTTTCATACTTTTTCTGATTTTATTTCCTCAAACTCTATGTTTCCTGTGTCTTTTTGTTCCACTTTAGAACTTGGCACCGTTGCACATGCTGCACATCCTGTATTGGTAATTGCTTGAAAAATAAACAAACCGCCAATTAGTGCAAAAACGTAGTTTTTGCCCGTAATACTAGTGACAACAATGTAGGCTCCCATAAACAACCGAAGCCAACGCATAAAATTCCATCCTGTCAATATTGTTTCTTTCATTTTGCATTCGTTAATATTCAAATATATGAACATTTAATCATATAATCAATTTTCAAAATCAAAAAGTTCAATCTAAAAAAATTAATTTGGCTTTGCAACCAAAAAACTAAGTTTTGACTCATTGTATTTATAAAGGGTTTAAGGGTAATAATTTGATGGCGAGTGTCTGCAAAGCCTCGCCATTCAAATCAAACTATCAGTTTATGAAGTATATAGCTATTATATTTTTATGGGTAATGTTTTCATGTAAAAATGGAGAAAGTATAATGCCTGATGACAACAAAACAGCTGGACTTTCTATTCCAAACAGCCTACACGCAAAATGGCAACTGGTTGAATACGAAACAAATGAAAAGATTCCATATCAGATTGTGCTTGAGTTTAGAAATGAAAAAAATGAGAAAGGCAACTGGACTTTGAGTGGTAAAAGTTCTGTAAATTTTTATCAAGCTGATTACGATTTTACGAGTCAAAAAATAAAAATCAGTAATCTGATAGTAACTGAAATAGCTGGAAATTCGGCAGCAACCACTTTTGAAGAAAAATATTTGGACCGACTCCTTCAAGTTTCTGATTTTAGTGTAAAAAATGCAACACTGAACTTGAGTTCTTCGAAACATAAAATGGTATTTAAACTTACTAATTAATATGAAAAACATAATTTTAAGTCTCTGTCTTACCTCAACGATATTCACAATGAGCAACTGTGAACAAACCAATCCTGAAGGAAAATCAATTAGTATTTCTTCAGATTTTGCAGCAAAAACTTCCGATTTCGCTTTTGACTTTTGGAAAAAACTTCAAGAAAACGAAACCGTCAATAACAATTATTTTGTTTCGCCGCTCAGCCTCCACATTGCATTGGGAATGTTGTTAAATGGTGCAAATACAGAAACCAAAACAGAAATTCAGAAGGTTTTGGGTTTAGAAAACCAAAGCATGGAAGTAATCAATAAAACATACGCCGAATTGATTGAAAACTTGCCACAAGTAGACCCCAAAGTAGTTAATACTATTGCCAATTCTATTTGGCAAGATAAAAATTTTGTATCGGAAAAAGATTTTTTAGATAACCTCACCAACAATTTTAATGCTAGGCTATACAATGAAGATTTTGCAGACCCATCTACCGTTAATAAAATAAATCAATGGGCCAGTGATAATACCAATGCCAAAATAAAAAAGATTCTTGAACAGTTAGAAGCCAGCCAAGTGATGTTTTTGATTAACGCTCTTTATTTTAAAGGCGATTGGACTAAGGAATTTAAAACTGAAAACACACAAAAAGCGGAGTTTATTGGCACAAATACTACTAAGATGGTAGATATGATGAACCAAACAGCTGAATTCAAATATGCAGACTTGGAGGATTATCAACTTTTAGAACTGCCCTATGGAAGCGAAAAATATACCATGAATATTGTTCTGCCCAAAAATACCAGTATTGAAAATGTTGTAAAAAAACTAAACTCAGCAGCATGGCAGTCTGCACAAAACTCACTAAATAAAACTAAAGTAGTGGTAGGTTTGCCTAAATTTAAAATTGAATATTCGAAAAAATTGAATGGTATTTTACAACAAATGGGGATGGAAAAGGCTTTTTCAGACCAAGCTGATTTATCCAAAATAGCCAAGCCGGCAGGAAAACTAAAGGTGGGCTTTGTAAAACAAGATACTTTTGTGGCTGTGGATGAAAAAGGCACTGAGGCTGCAGCGGTGACAACAATTGGCATTGTATTAACTTCGCTCCCTGTTTATCCTGAATTTATTTGTAATAAGCCTTTCGCTTTTTTAATCACAGAAAAAACCTCAAATACAATAATGTTTATCGGTAAAGTTTCGAATTTATGAAAAAAATATTATTAATCTTGGCTTTGGCTTTAGCCAATTGGAGCTGCATTGATGAATGCAATCAAACCCGTACTTACAAAGCCACTGTACCTTTTCAGATTGGGCAGGAGCAGCTTAAAAATGGTATTGTCAACGAAGGGCCACGCGAATTAGAGAAACTTGCAAAAATATACGCTTATGAAAATTATTTAATCATCAGCGAAACTAAAAAAGGTTTGCATATTATTGACAATTCCAATCCATCGAACCCTGTAAAAGTTTCATTCTTAAAAATACCGGGTGTGATAGATATGGCTGTCAGAGATAATATTTTGTATGCTGACAGCTACACGGATTTAGTAGCTTTAGACATCACAAATCCAAAGGCGATAAAAGAAATTGGAAGAATAAAAAATATGTTCAACTATGGCTTAGTAGATGGCATAAGTTGGTATTATGACCCTTATTCTAAGATTATTACTGATTATGAGTTTAAAACCGTAACCGAAACCGTTTCGACAAATTGCGGTCAAAACGGTAGTGTTTGGCCAGTATACAGAGGTGGACTGGCTGAAGACATGGCTTTTAACAATTCGAATTCTGGAACTAAAGGGCAAACCAACTCAAGTTCAGGAACTGGAGGTTCCATGGCGAGATTCACTATTTATGAAGATTATCTTTATGCCGCCACTCAATCTGACCTTCTAGTTTTTAACATAAAAAATGGGCAAAAACCAGACTCCATCAGCAAGGTAAATCTTGGATGGGGGATAGAAACCATTTTTCCGTATAAAGACAAGTTATTTATTGGTTCCAATACTGGGATGCACATATTTGACAACTCAAGTCCTGCTTCGCCAAAAAGACTATCTATATTTCAACATGCCAGAGCTTGCGATCCAGTGGTAGTGGAAAACGACAAAGCTTATGTTACATTAAGACAAGGCTGGTGCGGAGCAGCACCCAATCAGTTGGATGTAGTAGATGTAAAAAATCTGTCGGCTCCTTTTTTGATAAAATCATATCAGATGGAAAACCCGCATGGTTTATCAATCATAAACAACAAACTCACTGTCTGTGAAGGCAAATTTGGACTTAAATCTTTTGATGCCAAAGACCCTTCGGACGTAAAACTTCAGCAACACCTAAAAGACATTCATGCCTTCGATGTAATCCAGTTAGACGACAAACACTTATTAATGATAGGTGAGGATGGATTATACCAATATGACAATACAGACCCTAAAAATTTGAAACTTTTAAGTAAAATCGAAGTTAAAAAATGAAAAAAATATTGATTTTAACTATAATTGGAGGTTTTGTTTTCAATACTTCCTTTGCTCAAACTAAAAAACTTTTCAAATATCCATTTGTAAACCAAACGGAATTTGGCGTATTATTTGGAAGAGTAAAAAACACGAACTATTACTATCTAAATTATTCGAGTTACTGGCCAGGACCTACAGCAAATGGATTTACCATCCAAAATATAGCCAGCCTAAGCTTACAAACATTCAATGGATTTAAAGTTAGAAAAATGACTACATTGGGTTTTACTACTGGCTTAGATCTTTACTCCTCCACCTTATTAGTTCCAGTGGCTTTAGGCGTTCGTCATGTCTTTTATGAAAAAAACCAGGAGGGGGCAAAATTACAGGCGGGTTTAGACGCTGGCTTTGGTTCAACTGTAGCCAATGCGTCAAATAGTTACGAAACAGTAAAAGGTGGTGCTTTGGTAAATCCTACAATTGGCTTCAAATTTCCAACAAAAAATGGATCTGCTTGGCTCATAAATTTAGGTTACAAATATCAATATTTAGAAATCACTCAGAATATCGAAGCCACTGATTTTTACAACATATCTAGTAAAGAAACCAGAAACTTAAAACGTTTTCAAGTAAGATTGGGATTCGAATTTTGAGTAATCAATAACCAGAAACATCCTTGGTTTGAGAAACCGAATTGGTTTCCAAACCTAACCTTCCTTTGGCATCTTCTAAAATAGAGATGGTGGCTGTGGCACCTAATCGTGTGCATCCCAATTCTCTAACTTTAAGTAGCCCGTCTAAGCTCCTCACTCCACCAGCGGCCTTAATTTGCACATTTGGATCTGCATATTTTCGCATCAATATCAAATCGTGTTCTGTAGCTCCTTTGTAATTATAATCGCCGTTGGCTTGTTTTACATATCCATAACCCGTAGAAGTCTTTATAAAAGCCACACCAATCGTAGAACATATCTTGCAAAGTTTGATTTTATGTTTGTCTTTGGGCAAAAAATCATTCTCAAAAATAACCTTTAAAATGGCTCCATGTTTTAGACATTCTTTGTTTATGGCATTTATTTCTTTTTTTACATATCGCCAATCTTCGCCTAACACTTTACCAGCATTTACCACCATGTCTATTTCGGTAGCACCATCTTTACAGGCCAATCGAGTCTCAAAAACCTTAGCCTGAATTGTCCCATTGCCATGAGGAAAACCTATAACACTACAAACCTTTACGTCCGAACCTTTTAATATCTCAGCGGCTTCCTTTACAAAATAGGGCTTAATACAAACTGCCGCCACATCATAATCTTTGGCTATTTGGCAACCTTCTATCAAATCCTTATCTGTCATTGTTGGATGTAACAATGAATGGTCAATCATTTTAGCAATTTCCTGGAGGGTGTACATATTTTGAAAGTTTTAAATATCAATAATAGTTAATAAATCTTGAAAATAGAAGAATATATTCAGAATCAGATCAATATTGACATGCTCCCTGCCAACATAGACTCGAATAAAATTCTTTTTCAAGATTGTCAATAGGTCGGTCAAAAATCCCAAAAACAGTAGAGCCGCTACCTGTCATCGAAGCATAGTTTGCTCCTAATTTATAGAGTAAATCTTTAACCACTCCAATTTTCGGATGATTCTCTATAATTTTTTTTTCAAAATCATTCTTCAGAACATCTTGCCAATCAGTAATTGGTGAGGATATTATTTCCTTTAAACTAACATCTGGCCTACAAGGCTTCACTCCAGCATAAGCCTCGGCGGTGGAAATATGAATTGGGGGATTTACCAATACAATTTGTTTTCCCTTTAAATCGAGGTCAATTTCTTCAAACTCTGTACCTTTCCCGAAACAAAATTTTGGCTTATTTTCAATAAAAAAAGGGCAATCACTTCCCAATTGTTCGGCAAACTTTTCTAGTTGATTAATAGTCAAATTTAATTCAAATAGCTCATTCAGCATTTTCAAAGCAAAAGCTCCATCAGCCGAGCCTCCACCTATACCCGCACCCATCGGTAAGACTTTGTGTAAATGAATATTTACTGATTTCTCGACAATAAATCCTTCGTTTTGTAAAATCCTAAAGGCTTTCAAAATCAAATTATTCTCTTGATTCCCAGGAATTACTAGACCCGAAGAATTATAAGAGAAACTATCAGATTTTACCATTTCAAGAGCGTCGCACCACGTTACAGGATAAAATACCGACTCAATGTTATGGTATCCATCAGATCTTTTTTCTATAATATTAAGCCCTAGATTTATTTTTGCATTTGGAAAAGATACCATAAACTATTTTTTTACAAATTTAGGAAAAGAGTGATTGGAATCAAAGATATGTGCATATGGCAAAAATATTCAGATCCAATAATAACACAGATTATGGGGGGGAAAAGACTCGGACTGTTTTTCTTAACTTGGCATTTATATTTAATGCTCTAATTTTCATTTGATTGAAAGTTGTTGCAATTCAAAAAATATTATTAATTTTGCACTCCAATTTTTGGCTTGTCGGAGTAAATGGTTCTTTCGGAAGCTTATTTTTCACCAAAAAAATCTGAACCAAATGTCACAAAAGATCAGAATTAAATTAAAGTCTTTCGACCACATGTTGGTTGACAACTCATCTGAGAAAATCGTTAAAGCAGTAAAATCAACAGGAGCTACAGTTAGCGGACCAATTCCGTTGCCTACGCGTGTTGAGAAATTCACCGTTTTACGTTCTCCTCACGTTTCAAAAAAATCTAGAGAGCAATTCCAGCTTTGTACTTACAAGAGATTGATAGATATCTACTCTGCAAGTCCAAAAACTGTAGATGCACTTATGAAATTGGAACTACCTGCAGGTGTTGACGTTGAAATCAAAGTGTAGTTTTCGTAAGAATCGACATTTTAAAACCTTCTTTTTCTAACGAGAAAGAAGGTTTTGTTTTTTATAGCCTCCAAATTTCGATTTGTTTTTTATAGAAATAGAATCAGAATAAAGTATTTTGCTATTTTTGTTAAAACAATAACATTTCAATGTGGGTATTAGCCGAGCAAAACTCTATCGCCAATAATTTCCTGAGCGAATTGCGTGACAAAGACATCCAAAAAGACACTATGAGATTTCGAAGAAATCTGGAGCGAATTGGAGAAATATTTGCTTATGAAATTTCAAAGTCGCTTTATTCTGTGATCTCAAAAACCGAAACTTCATTAGGAACAAAAGAAAGCCAAACGCTGAGTGAGTATCCAATAATTGCTACAGTGTTGCGTGCAGCAATGCCGTTACATCAAGGACTATTAAACTTTTTTGATAAATCTGACAGTGCTTTTATAGGTGCGTACCGTGGTGTTCATGACAAAAAAGATCATTTCGAGATTGAAATGGACTACATCAGCAGCCCAAGTTTGCAAGGCAAAACACTCATCATTTGTGATCCCATGTTAGCTACGGGCAAATCGCTTGAAAAAGCTTATCATGCTTTACTTAGATTCGGAATTCCTGCCAAAACTCACATAGTTTCTGTAGTTGCTAGCGATAGAGGCGTAAGATATATCAATGCTCGGATGCCTGAATGCAAACTTTGGATTGGTGACATCGACCCAGAACTCAATACAAAATCTTATATCGTACCAGGACTAGGCGATGCTGGCGACCTTGCTTTTGGCGTGAAAATATAAACTACCCTAAAAATATAAAACCCTATAATGAAAAACGAAAAATCAGACCTACAGCATTTGTTCAGTATGCCTGTAATTGTAGCAGCACTAGGCTATTTTGTTGATATTTATGACTTACAACTTTTTGGAATTGTGAGAATTCCAAGCCTTGAAAGTCTAGGACTAAACAAGCAAGAAGTGGATACCATCGGAACTGGTATTATCAATATTCAGATGATTGGTCTACTCATCGGTGGCATCCTTTGGGGAACTTTAGGAGATAAAAAAGGTAGACTTTCGGTACTATTTGGCTCTATCATCACCTATTCACTGGCCAATATTTTTTGTGGATTCATACCCCAAATGGATTTTGTAGATAAAGTAGAAGCATACAAATGGCTTAGATTTTTAGCTGGAATTGGACTTGCTGGTGAACTTGGAGCAGGAATTACACTGGTTTCAGAAGCTTTACCGAGGCATTTAAGAGCCAAAGGAACTTCATTGGTTGCAGGCGTTGGACTATTAGGAGCTGTTGTTGCCACATTTACTGTAAAATTATCAGGTGACTGGACCATTGCTTACTTCATCGGTGGTGGCATGGGGTTCTTACTTTTGTTGCTAAGAGTTGGTGTTTTGGAGTCGGGGATGTACAAAAACTTAACTGATAAAGCCCATGTTTCAAAAGGAAATTTCTTTGCCTTTTTTACCGATTGGAATAGATTCACTAAATATTTGAGATGTATAGGAATTGGTTTGCCCACATGGTTTTGTATAGGTATTTTGGTATATCTCAGCAATCAATTTGGTGAGACCTTCGGTTTTAACGAAAAAGTTGAACCAGGCCTAGCCATTATGTGGGCATATGTGGGTATATCGGCAGGAGATTTCCTAAGTGGTTTTCTAAGTCATTGGTTAGCATCTCGCAAAAAATCGATTGCTTTTATGATGGGAATGTCACTTTTAGGAGTGCTATTTTATTTATTTGGTGGTATGCAAACTGCTTTTACACTGTATGCAACCTGTGTTTGGTTAGGCTTCTGGACGGGCTACTGGGCAATGTTTGTAACTGTTGGAGCTGAACAATTTGGCACGAATTTGAGAGCAACTGCAGCTACTACGGTACCCAACATGGTTAGAGGCTCAGTAGCAGGCATGACTACCTTATTTGGCTTTTGGAAACCTAATTTCGGTGTAATTTGGGCTGCTGCATTGGTGGGTTTAATAATTTATATAATAGGTTTCTATTCTACGCTAAGTATAGCAGAAACCCACGATAAAGACCTCGATTATTTAGAAGTTTAGGCAATAACGTTGGTTTTCACATCAAAAACCTCTTTGGATCTAAAATAATACACTGAAACCAATGTTGAGACGATGAAATAAGTCAAAAATATTGGTTTTAATATCGCAAATTGTTCAAATAGCGGATTCCACCAGTCCGCAAAAGCAATTATACCGATTCCATAAAGATTCTTTACCAACTCAAAAAACAGAAATCCAGGATTTTTATCCATAAACTCTGTGTAGGCGTAAATATTGAGAAAAATGATCAGCCCATAAAGCAGCAATTGCGTTAGAGAAAGATTTCCAAAATAATAAAACATAATAGACAAAAAGCCAAGGGTTATAAAAAACTGAACCCAAATCCAAGTTCTTGCTCCAACCGAAAATTCAGTTGCATACTTTTGAAAATTATACGGATTTGTAATTTTATCAACAGGATATTTTTCCTCGAAACCATCTGGACGCCAGCCGGTTGGCATAAACCAAATTCTGAATTTATCTTTCCAAGAATCGGCCCTCCAGGCATCTAAGATCAATAACCATAGATGCTTAAAGTTAATTTTTATTGGGTTCCAAGTGGCCATTGGCCTTGTTATGCCATAAACTGGTTTTAAATTGGGTAATTCTTCTTGAAAAGTACCAAAAAGTTTATCCCAAATAATAAATATCTGTCCATGGTTTTTGTCCAAATATTCGGGATTCAAAGCATGATGAACCCTGTGATGGGAAGGCGTTACGATGATTTTTTCAAGAAAACCCATTCTGTCAATATAGACCGTGTGATACCAAAACTGTGCAAATAGCTGTATAGGAGCCACAATGCCAATTACCTCAGGTTTAACCCCAAAAATGGCGGCTGGAATCAAGAAAAAAGTAAAAATATTCACAAAGGTAGAAATACTCTGACGCAATGCACACGCCAAATTAAACTCCTCGCTGCTATGGTGAATGGCGTGTTTGTTCCATAAGAAATTAACTTCATGAGCTAAGCGATGTACCCAATAACCAGAAAAATCCAAAGCAATAAAGGCAATAATATAAACCCAAATCGTAGATTTAATCTCGAAAAGTGCCACATGATCATAAAACCATTTGTATGAAATGATGGTAATACTTAATCCCAAAACGTCTTTTAGAGTATTGGTATATCCTGAACTGAGACTTGAAATGGTGTCCATAGTCCGGAATTCGTGCTTAAACCTCAAATATCCATAAAGTTTTTCGGCCATTACCAAAAACAAAAAAATCGGAGAGGCTATAAGAAGAATCTTTGCGTAAGTTTCCATTGGTATGCAAGCATAATATTATTTAGCAAATATAAGAATAATTGTATTCTATAAATAATCCAAGAAAGAATTATGCTTATTTCAGTAGCTTTTCGAAGCAAATACTATTTTCAACACCGATATATTGGCCAAAATTTTCAGTAATTTTGTATCCATTTTTATGATAAAGGGCGATAGCTTCAACTTGTCGTTTTCCTGTCTCGAGAATTAATTTTTCAACACTTAATTCTTTAGCCCAAAACTCCAATTCCTTTAGGAGCAATGAACCAATTCCTTTTCCACGCATTTGATCAGAAACAAACATCCTTTTGATTTCCCAAGTTGCAGAGGTTTCCACTTGTTTTATTGCCCCACAAGCATAAGCCGAATCATTCTCATAAAATACCACTACATGATTTATCTTGTCTATTTTATTAAATTGATTATAAAAAGCATGTTCTTCTCCATCAGTAACAGCCAAAAAAGCATCTAATCGTTTTACCAATCCTATAAAATCTGGATTTGAAGAATTTGTACGTGTTATTTTGAACATGACAGTGTGATTAATTCTGTAAAATTGTCATCAAAATTATTCAAAACAACAAGTTCTAGAAAATGAAAAACCCAAATTTTTATGTCGATTTGAAAAAAACAATCAACTAGAAACCTATCGCATTACCGCCATCAACTCTTAATGAAACACCTGTGATATATGAAGCTGCCTCAGAAGCCAAAAATACTGCAGCGTGGCCAATATCCGCGGGTTTCCCAAATTTCGCCATTGGTGTACGCCCCAAGGCTTTGTTCATACGGTCTGGATCAGAGTTCATGGCGGTTTGCATCATGGCGGTTTCAATGAAGCCCGGAGCTATAGCATTTACCCTCACGTTAAACTTCGACCAATCAGAAGCCAAGGCTTTTGTAAGTCCTTCAATGCCACTTTTTGAGGCCGTGTAGGCTGGTACTCTATCTATTCCATAATATCCCGCCATGGAGGAAATCATAATTATCGATCCGGTTTTGCGTTCTATCATTTTCTTGGCAACCTCTCTACTTAAAGCAAAAACAGATGTTAAATTGGTTTGAATAATATTATTAAATTCCGCATCGGTAACATCAACTGCAGGTTTTTTCATATTTATACCTGCATTGTTAACCAAAACATCTATTTCACCATATTTCAGCGTAATGCTTTCGACCAATTCTGTAGTTTTGTTGAGATCCGTTACGTCGTTTACTTCGTAAAATACATTTTCTCCAATCGTCTTTACGGCATCTTGTAGCATGTTTTCTCTACGGCCCGTAATGATTACTTTGGCACCTGCGTCTTTTAAACAACGGGTTATTTCAAAACCAATACCAGAGCCCCCACCCGTTACCAAGGCAATTTTATTTTCTAATGAAAAAGGATTTATCATTTTTGTTTATTTGCTAATTCTAAAGCACTTGTTGTAATATAATATTTCAAAAGCATATTGGGTACTTCCCAATCAGGCAAGTTATTTACTTTGTAAAATTTCAAATATCGCTCCATAACTTCTCCAAAATGAGCCTCGTGTCCCGTTCTGTATTTTGCAGGAATATCAACGACGTAATCATTCCCTGTTTTAACTAAACTAATACCTGGGTATTTTGTCTTCAATTTTTCAAATTCTGTATTCAAATCTATCTCAGAAATCTTGGAGTTTTTGATATACAAAGTCGGGGTATATTTCTCTTCTTCTCCTTGTTTGATTTCAATATTTCCAAGTGAACCTTTCACGACAGAATAGTGTGTATCGCCACCTTTGTCAGTGCTATAATTCCAAAGTACTTTTACTTTAGAATGGACATTTTTTACTTTGAAATCTATTTCGCCGTTGGCAAATACATTCAGTGTATTGGCATCTTTTAAGTCTTTTTTTAAGAAGTCGGGGAAAGTTTTAGCCCCAGTTATTTTTCCAAATTCTTCCAAAGTCATTTCTGTCGGCCAACGTTTAGCAGCCAAAATTTTGGCATCTTTTACTTCCAATGGCGTTTCTGGAAATGCAGCCCAAAGGGCCAAATCTACCAAATGAGTTGTCACATCTACGATGCCCTCACCCTGTTGTTTAGTATCCATAAACCATTGTGGGCGTATGAGAGGGCTACCCGAAACATACTTGAAGAAATGGTGAACACTTTCTTTGATAATTGATGGGTCTTCTGGAGTTCCAGGCAATAAATCTCCAAAAATACCTTTCATCATAGAAAGTTCTCTTTGCAAAGTAGTGGTAATTTCAGACCGCTCAGTCATGATATCGTACAACAGAATGTTCTTTTCTTTGGCTACTTTGAAGGCAGTTTTGAGTTTTTCGTACCCTTCTGTGTTTATACACATCGGTTTGTCAGCCAAAACATTCATTCCAGCTTCTACTGATTTTAAAATGGCATCTGTTTTGGTGGCATTGTTTCCTGCCATCACTACAATATCTCCTTTCTTCTCCGAAATCATTTTCTCGAAATAATCAGAACCCGTGTAGGTATTAGTCTTCCAAGAAGTTGGAGCATCAATGCGGCTATTATAAGAGTTAATCCTTTGCAAATGTTGGTTCAAATCCTCTCCGGCAGGTGCATAAATTTGCACCTCGGAATTAAGGCCAGCCAACATAGTTTTCTGTACCAAAGCGGCATGAAAATGTCCAGGATCCAAAGTAATTATTCTCGCAGGTGCTTTCTCAAATTTGGCGTTTTTAGAATAATCAAGCATTTTGTTTTTACCGATGGCATAAGTTATTCCTCCAAAAATATGTTGCATAAAAAGCGGATCTTCAAAGTCCTTTTCGCTATGTCCACCAGCGGTGTAAAATGAGCGACCCCCTTCAAAATCATGATACCAGGCATTGGGATAGTTTTGTGTATGAACATTTGACTTGAAAGTTGTAGAATCTAAAACCATCAAAACATTCAATTTGTTGGTCATAGGAGTAAAGAAATACCATTCGTCAGTTCTTTTCCATTCATTAGGAAGCATTTTGGTGGAAGGATGCTTTTTATCAGTCACTTTGACTGTTCCGTCTTGGTAGGGTGGGTGCACTTTGAAAGTCGCCCCAAGCATCTGATTGAACCATTTCCAATTTCGCTCTACACCCGACGACGAATGAATACCAACAAATCCACCTCCTGCTCGTATATAACGCTGTAAAGCGGCCTCTTGGTCAGCATCAAAAATATCCTGATTGGCACTTAGAAATACCAAAGAACTATATTTTTTGAGGTTTTCATCCTTAAACAAACTGGCATCTTCAGAAATATCCGCATTTATGCCTTTTTGTTCGCAATATTCTTTGACTTTTTTAGCTCCAAATTCTATGGAAGCATGTCTGTATGCCCAAGAAGCGTTTTTTGAAAATATGAGTATTCGTTTTTCAGTACGAGTTTTTTGTGCAAATGATATTTGAACACACAATAAAGCAATAAGAAATATTCGAAACATTTTTATTAAGGTTGTTAATACAAACCTATAAAATTTTCGAATGTCTTTTTAGGTATTTTATTCGAATTGTAATATTATTTTGACGATTTTTAAAAAAAAGAAGAAAAATATCACACAATTGGGGATTAATCTTCTAATATATTCCCCAAAAAAGTAAATTTTAAAAATAGAGAAATCAAAAAGAAGAGAATGGACCAGTTGAGATATATGTAATAATAATCAGATACATCTTTGATTCCCTGGTCCTTAAATATTGTTTTTTCAAGTAGATTTATACGGTTAAATATTTTTGATAAGGCATCATTGTCTGTTGCTCTAAAAAATTGTCCATCTGCTTTTTCTGCTAACATTTTTAAAGTTTTCTCATCAATTACTTCCTCTCCTGAGTTTTTTCCAATAGCTATTGTATAAACTCTTATTCCAAAGGTTTTGGCCAATTCTATGGCTATTTCTGGAGCTATTGCACCCGTCGTATTGTCTCCGTCGCTTATAATAATCGCTATTTTTGATTTACTTGGCACATCACGGAGCTTGTTTATACACGACGACAATGCCATACCTATGGCTGTCCCTGAAGTTTTTATAAGGCTGGTATTTAGGCTGTTTAGATATTCTTTTAATAACTCATAATCGGTAGTAAGTGGACTTAAGGTGGTGGTTTCACCAGCAAATGCTACTAAGGCAATCCTGTCATTTGCTCTGCCTTCTACAAATTCCTTACCTATGTTTTTTGCCGCTTCTAGTCTGTTGGGTTGTAAATCTTTGGCCAACATCGAATCTGAAATATCAATAGCCAAAGCTATGTCTATACCCTCCGCATACTTTTCTTTGTTTTGATTAACTAGCTGCGGCCTAGCCAAAGCGAGCACAAAACAAACAATTCCTAAAATATAAAAGAAAGGCACCAAAAATCTTAACCAAACGAATAAGGAAGCTTGAAATGAAAGATTACTGATGGAAAGAACAAGACTTTGTTTTTTCTGAGATTTGAACACCCATTTTAGAAAAAATAAAACGGGAATAAGTAAAAATAGCCAGAAAAAATAAGGATTTGCCCACTCAAATTTTCTTAGAGCAGTTACAGAAAACCAATTAAATGAATACCATATCATTGGCTATTGTTTTGATAAAAATCAACAGCTTTTCTTACACTTCCGTGTATTTGCAACAATTCTTGAGCAAGAGCATATTCTACTTCAATCTCATTCATGATCATTTTTATGCCCCTTTCAATCAATTTTTCATTGCTAAGTTGCATATCCACCATTTTGTTCCCACGCACTCTTCCGAGTTTTATCATAATCGAAGTAGAAATCATGTTTAACACCAGCTTTTGAGCAGTTCCAGATTTCATCCTTGTAGAACCAGTTACATATTCTGGCCCAACAACTACTTCTACTGGAAATTGTGCTTGTGCCGCAACAGCACTGTTGGCGTTACAAACCACACAACCTGTCAAAAGGCCATTTATGTTGGCCGATTTTAATCCTCCTACCACATAAGGCGTTCTTCCTGAGGCAGCTATACCAATTAGGGTATCATTAGCATTGACTTCAAAAACCGACAAATCTTTCCACGCTTGTTCGGCATCGTCTTCGGCATTTTCTACCGCTTTTCTGATGGCCGAATCTCCCCCTGCAATAATTCCAACTACTAAACCATGTGGAACCCCATAAGTTGGTGGGCATTCAGACGCATCAACTATGCCCAATCTCCCACTTGTGCCAGCTCCGATGTAGAACAAACGACCACCTTTTTGCATTCTTTCGACTGCCTTTTCTACCAAAACCTCTATCTGCGGCAATACCTTTTCTATGGCATAGGGTACTGTTTTATCTTCCTCATTTATCCCTTTTAGGATTTCCAGAACTGTTTTTTTTTCGAGATTATCGTGGTTTGAGGAAGCCTCTGTGGACAATCCAGCAAGATTTAATTTATCGCTCATAATTTAATTTATAGACTATGAAATACAACTTCTATTTACTCAACTCCCGGAAGTATTTATAAAACAAAGGTATAGTTTCTATGCCTTTCATGAAATTAAAAATGCCGTAATGCTCATTTGGAGAATGTAAGGCGTCAGAATCCAAACCAAATCCAAAAAGTATGGATTTTAGTCCCAGTTCTTGTTCAAAAAGTGCCACGATTGGAATACTTCCACCGCCTCTTGTTGGCACAGGTTTCTTGCCAAAACTTTCCTCCAAAGCCATAAATGCTGCCTTGTATCCAATTGAATCTGTTGGCGTAACATAAGGCTGGCCTCCGTGGTGTTTTTTTACCGAAACCTTAACTGTAGGAGGAGCTATGGCTTTGAAATGAGTCATAAACAAATCGGAAATTTCTTCCCAGGCTTGGTCAGGCACCAATCGCATCGAAATTTTGGCAAAAGCTTTTGAAGGCAAAACCGTTTTTGAGCCTTCACCCGTATAGCCACCCCAAATTCCGTTGACATCCAATGTTGGTCTTATGGCAGCTCTTTCTCTGGTGGTATAGCCCTTTTCGCCAGTTACTTCCGCTATGTTGAGGTCTTTTTTGTATTCTTCCAAATTAAAAGGAGCGGCCTCGAGCTCGTCTCTTTCCACTTGACTTAGTTCAACCACTTTATCATAAAACCCCGATACCGTGATTTTGCCATCGGCATCGTGCATGGAGGCTATCATTTGCGACAAAACATTGATGGGATTGGCCACTGCACCGCCATAAACGCCCGAATGCAGGTCACGGTTGGCAGCCTCCACTTCTACTTCCATGTAAGCCAAGCCTCTTAAGCCAGTTTCTACAGAAGGAATGTCGTTGCCGATGATAGAAGTATCGGATATAAGAATAATATCGGCTTTGAGTTTTTCTTTGTTGTTTTTCACAAAGGTTCCTAGATTTTCAGAACCTACCTCTTCCTCGCCCTCAAACATCACTTTTACGTTACAAGTGAGTTCGTTGTGCAAAATCATGGCTTCGATGGCCTTTACGTGCATATAAATCTGGCCTTTGTCGTCACAAGCACCACGAGCGAAAATAGCCCCTTGTGGGTGACTTGGCGTAATGATAACCGTTGGTTCAAAAGGTGGACTGTTCCAAAGCTCCACTGGATCGGCAGGTTGCACATCATAGTGGCCATAGACCAAAATTGTAGGCAAACTTGGGTCAATAATCTTCTCAGCAAAAACTATCGGATGGCCATCTGTTGGGCATACTTCAGCCTTATCCAGACCTGTTTCTAGTAATTTGTCTTTTACCCATTCGGCAGCAGCAATCATATCTGGAATGTGCTTGGAGTCGGCACTGACCGAAGGAATTCTTAAAAAATCGAAGAGTTCGTCTAAATATCGTTGTTTGTTTGAAGCTATATAATCTTTCATCGAGGCATTTTATAATAATACCAAAATTAGGCTATTTTTCTGGAGGAAAAAAATAGAGGTGACCTTTCAATCTTTCAACTTAATTTCCTCAATACAACTCAGGATACTTAGCAGGATTTACCTCTGACATGATTTGGTAGGCAGCATCGAAAATGGTCTCTACACTGGGTTTAGAGAAATAGTCGCCGTCGGTACCGTAGGCAGGGCGGTGGGCTTGTGCACTAATGCAAACGGGTTTGGAGTCGAGGAAATGGTAGGCTCCGTGTTCGTCAAGGACTTGCTGCATCATGTAGGCTGTGCCTCCACCTGGCATATCTTCATCCGCAAATATCACGCGGTTGGTCTTTTTTATAGACTTGAGAATCATTTTGGTGATGTCAAATGGCAATAGAGATTGAACATCAATCACTTCAGCACTTATACCCACTTTGCGAAGATCTTCGGCAGCTTCCACCACTATGCGGCACATAGAGCCATAAGTCACTATCGTTATGTCGTTACCTTCCTTCAGTATTTCGGGCACGCCCAACGGCTCGCATATTTCATGCAGATTATCGGGCAGTTTTTCTTTAAGTCTATAACCATTCAGACTTTCTATTACCAATGCTGGATCATCCCCTTTGAGCAGTGTATTATAAAAACCAGCGGCTTTTACAAAGTCCCTTGGCACTAAAATGTGCATACCTCTCAATGCGTGAATCATTACTGCCATCGGCGAGCCTGAATGCCAAATGCCTTCCAAACGGTGTCCACGTGTACGAACAATTACTGGAGCCATTTGCTTGCCGAAAGTTCGGTAACGTAGTGATGCCAAGTCGTCGGTAAGTGTTGGCAATGCATAATAGATATAATCGAAATATTGAATCTCAACAATAGGCCTCAAACCACGCATGGCGGCACCAATTCCTTGGCCAATGATGGTGGTTTCTCTGATTCCAGTATCGGTAATTCTTAGTTCTCCATATTTTTCTTGTAGTCCAGCAAATCCTTGGTTTACATCCCCAATTTTTCCGATATCTTCTCCCAAAGCAAAAACTAAAGGATTTTTAGAAAAAACATAATCAAAAAATCTGTTTACAATCTCTCTACCATCCACCATTGGGCTTTTGTCGGAGTAAACGGCCTTTATCGGTTTTACTTTGAGTGGCGAGGTATCAAACTCAGAATATAAATGACTGCTGTATCTATGGGTATTTTTGGCCTGTAAATTCTCTATAAGTTTCCCGATTTCCTTTCTTATCTTTTCTCCAGAAACTATCCTTGAAAGCAATTTCAAGGTTTTGAGTCCATCTTTTTTCTGTGGATTAGCGTTGCTATCAAACTGTTTCTTTAACTCAACTACTTCCGCATCGGCCTTACTACTTTCTACAGCCTCTAACAATAATGCTGAAACAAGCGTATTGTCGGCACTGATGGCCTCTTTACAAGCATCCCAAGCTTTTTTACGAGCATCTTTGGCTACATCCTCGGCTTTTTTCTCAATGGCTTTCAGCTCTGCTTCGTCTGCTATGCTGTTTTTGAGAATCCAATCTCTGAAAATCGAATTGCAATCATATTCTAATTCCCAATCCAGCCTTTCTTTTGATTTATATCTTTCGTGCGAACCCGAGGCCGAATGCCCTTGAGGCTGAGTAACTTCTACTACATGAACTAAAACGGGCGTGTGCTCATCACGAGCGATTCTAGCGGCTTTTTGGTAGGCTTTTATCAATGCTGGATAATCCCAACCCTTTACTTTTATGATTTCTATACCGTTACCATTCGTTTTTTCAAATCCAGCCAAAGCTTCTGAAATACTTCCTTTGGTGGTCTGATACTCAATAGGCACTGATATTCCGAAGCCATCGTCCCAAACAGAAATAACTAACGGAATCTGTAAAACGCCAGCAGCATTGATAGTCTCAAAAAACATTCCCTGTGAAGTGGATGCATCTCCTATGGTTGCAAAACAAACCTCATTTCCTCCATTAGAAAAAGTCTTGAATTTCTTTAGATATGGGTTTTTGCGAAACAACTTTGAGGCATACGCAATTCCTAAGCTACGAGGCATTTGACCCGCAGTAGAAGAAACATCTACAGCTCCATTGAACATTTCGGTTTGGTCTAACCAATGTCCTTTATCGTCTAGCCAATGGTTTCCATAATGGGCGTTCATAGACCTCCCTGCAGTAAAAATATCATGATGGATATCTGCGTGTGCATACAGTTGTGCAAAAAACTGTTGCCATGTAAGCCCACCTGTAGCAGCTACAAGGGTTTGATCGCGATAATATCCAGATCTGAAATCCCCCTTCCTAAAAACTTTGGATAATGCAATTTGTGCAAGTTCTTTTCCATCGCCAAAAATGCCAAATTTTGCACGACCCATGAATACGTCTTTTCGCCCCAATAAGCTCACTGCCCTACTCTCACAAACCAATTGATAATCAGCCAAAACCTCTGTTTTTGATAGAATTACTTCATTTGATGTATAAAAACCAGTAAGCAGTTCACTCATGATTTAATCAGTATTCAGATTGAAAAATGTAATAATTCGTAAATTCAAGGAATGAATTCGAAATGAATATACAAATCTTTATGTAAAGTTAATTCATATTTTAATACCAATCACTATTTGCGAATCGAAAATTGGATTGTTAATACATTGTTAAAAGTTTTTAATATATCTATTGTTGGTATTTACTTTGTATAAGTTTTAAGCAAGAATCAATTTTAAACATTTAATATTCAGTAACATGAAAAAATTATTTTTCACTCTAGTAAGTGTTCTTTTGTTTGCAGCGGCTACCAACGCTCAAGGAGTTTTGAAGTTCAATAAAGAGACACACGATTTCGGAAAACTAACGGAAGGTCCATTGGCTACTTACTCATTTGAAGTAACTAATACAGGAACTGCTCCAGTGGCAATCACTAACGCTCAGGCTTCTTGTGGATGTACAACTCCAGAGTGGTCAAAAGAACCAATTATGCCAGGTGCTAAAAGTGTAATCAAAGTGGGTTTCAACACTTCGGGCCGTCCTGGTGCATTTACAAAAACTATCACTGTAATAAGTAATGCTGAAAATGGTACGGTTATATTGACAATCAAAGGTAACGTAACGCCGAAAGCGACTGGAGGAAAATAAATTTCTTCATTCAGATATTTAGAGCCATCCAAAATAATTGGATGGCTTTTTTTGTATTTAAGCTTAAAAGATTATTTTTCGAAAAAATATATTGAGATGACTATACTTTGTATCTGTACATACTTCAAGGGTGTGGAATTTCTGAAGGCCGCCAAAGAGGAGGGTAACACGGTTTTTTTGTTAACACATAAAAAAATAGAACATAAACCCTGGCCAAGAGAAAGCATTGACGAGTTTTTTTATTTAGAAAACAACGACAATTCTTTCGATACTTACCAGACACTTTTGGAAGGCTCGGCACATCTGATGCGTACACGCAAAATAGATTTGGTGGTTGCTCTAGACGATTTTGATGTAGAAAAAGCAGCACTTGTAAGGGAACATTTCAGAATACCCGGCATGGGACAAACCACGGCTCGGTATTTTAGAGACAAACTAGCTATGCGTGTGCAGGCTGAAGACAATCAAATACCAGTTCCTGGTTTTAGTGCATTGTTTAACGATTTGGAAATTACAAATTTTCTCGAAAACACTACAGGACCGTGGTTAGTAAAACCTCGATCTGAAGCGTCATCTTCAGGTATAAAAAAAGTATTTTCAAAAAATGAAGCTTGGGATTGGATACATGGCCTGGGAGAAGGTCGACATAATTTTCTTATAGAAACTTTCAAGCCCGGAGACGTATATCACATTGATTCACTGATCATTAACAAAGAAGTAGTTTTTGAAAGATGTAGCCAATATTTAAGTACGCCGTTTGAGGTAGCTCATGGAGGGGGAATTTTCCGTTCAGTTACTGTGGAATTTGGGTCACTAGACCAACAAGCACTTTCGCTGATCAATCACCAAGTGATGAAGGCCTTCGGCATGAAGTTCAGTGCTTCTCACACCGAGGTTATCAAATGTCATGAGGACGGCAATTATTACTTTTTAGAAACTGCTTCCAGAGTTGGAGGAGCTCATTTGGCCGAAATGGTAGAAGCTTCATCTGGCATAAATATTTGGAAAGAATGGGCCAAAATAGAAACTGCAGTTGCAGAGAAAAAACCATACATATTACCAAAAATAGAAAAGAAATATTCTGGTATTCTGATTTCGCTTTCGTCGCACCAATGGCCCAATATGGATGTTTTTGACGATAAAGAAATTTTCTGGAAAATGAACGAAGAATATCATGTGGGGCTTATAGTTAAAGCCGATAGCCGCGAGCGAGTGATAGAATTGCTAGACAAATACGCCAAAATGGTGTTTGACCTTGGCCTTCACGCCTCCGCTCCTGCCCCAGACAAACCAACGCATTGAAAGATTTGAAAAAAGAAAACATTATAGCCACAGCCCAAAAGCTATTGAATTCGAAATTAGTGGAACTCGAAAAAGCGATATTCAACGTTCAAAATGCCGCTAATGAGGAATCTAAGAGCAGTATGGGTGATAAATACGAAACTGGCAGAGCCATGGCACAAAATGACCGTGCGATGCTCGAAAACCAGAAAAATGAACTGCTCAAAGACATAAGCACTTTTGAAAACATTAACTTTGAGCAAGAGACAGAATTTATCAAAAATGGCAGTTTAGTCCATACATCCATAGGTTATATTTTGTTATCGGTCAGTTTAGGCAAAATAATAGAAAGTGGAATAACGGTTATGCTTATTTCTTCGGCATCACCGCTTGGAACTGAGCTTTCTGGTAAAAAGGCCAAAGACGCCATTACAATAAATGGCCGCCAAATACAAATTATAGGAATTTATTGAAACTTAGTAAGTAAGTTCGGCTTCACCCATAAATATCTTTTTTGAGCTTCGAACTGGTTTAACTGGACATAGCCAGTATTCTTATGTAAACTATCTACAAATGCTCTCGTAGCTGGTACTTCGAGGTCGAGCCTATAGATGCTAATCACATCAATATTTTCAGATCTCACTTTGTCCAAAATCATTTCTCTTGATGGATTCCAGCCTATTCTTTCGAAGTTTAGATCAAAATACTGAAAGCCAAAGTTATCGTTCGAAAGGATTTTTAGTCGCTTATCTATCTTGATTTTATTCAGATAATTATAGAAATCTACATTGTTGGGATGATTCGTCTTTACTGGATATTTCATGATAATTCCAGTAAAAATCGATAGCAGAACTACCGAAAAACTAATTTTTGAAAATATGTTTTGACGAAGGTTAATTAGTTTCAACAAATGTCCCAAACCTAAAAAAATAAATGGCAAAAGCAATAACACAAAATGCTCTCTTGGGAAAACAACTAAAACCAGCAATAAACATGGCAAAAGGAGACAAATGATAAATTTAAACAAAGGTTTAGGAGAAGAAATGATTATTTTTAATTCTGAAAAAGAATTCTTAAAATCAATAATTAAACCAAAAATTAGAATCAGGAATAGAATATAAAATTTTGTTTTACTCGAAAAAATACCCACAAAAACATCATAAAACGTGCTTTTAAATACTTTTAAAATACCCAAAATAAGGTTTTTGAAATTATATAAGCTGTGTTTCAGTAACAATCCCAAATTTGCTGTGAAAACCTGATAATCTGACTCCACTTTCCCATAAATGTTATTAAATTGACCAAATTCGTCAGCCAAGTCAAAATGTCTTCCTGTCCAGACTTCATAGTTATCAAAAAAATGTTGAATAAAAATTTCTTTTAAGTAACCTGATGGATAAATTCCGCCAGCAAGCCAATAAATAAGGACAATAGTAAAGAAAAATCCAACTAGTGATAAAGTCTGGGAAACTTTTGGAATGTGTTTGAAATGAGAAAACAACATAATTAAAATTACAGGGACCAAAAACCACACGAATTCTGGACGAGCCACATATGCATTTGCCAATATACATAAGGCTATAACAAAATAATTCTGGAAGGCGTATTTGCGAGAATCGAGCAAATAAAGACCTAAGCAAATAAAAATAAAATTGAGATAAGTAAGCTTAGGAACTAATAAAAGCTGGAAGTCAGAAAACAGAAAACAGGTACTTAAAAAAAAAGCAATATAAAATGAACCCAAGTACTTTCTGAGAAGGAGAAACAAAGAAACATAAACCAAAATCGCTAACAAATAATAACTTAAAAACATAGCTATCAAGGCATTGGCAGAAACTTTTGAAACTACCCAAAGAAAGATATAATAACCAAAATTGCCAAATTTTTGGAGTGGCAAACTTAGATTTAAGGCACTAAATAAGTGTACATCGTCTTCTGATGAAACGATGTCAACTTTGCCAAAAGAATAAAAATAATAGGCTAAAATGATAACAAAAAGCAAAATTGTTTGGACATTCCTGCTTTCCAAAAATCCATTTAATTTTTTTAACATATCTTCTTGTTTTCTATTAACTCATTCATTTCCAAAAGATTCAAGTCTTTGTTATAAACAGCATCGAAAATGAATTTCTGCTTTTTTAGGGCATATTCATAAATGTGCCAATCGGTTTTAGGAGTTGGTATATTCAGGATGTCAACCGCATTTATCCATTTCAAAGTGCCTTCATTACTAGCAGGAGCATCCTGATAATCGATTTCTGCAATGTAAACATAGCTTGTCCAATTGTATTTGGTGGGCGAGGTTTCAGTTAAAATTCCACAAAAATCCATAGCGTCTACTTTTATTCCTGACTCCTCCAAAGTTTCTCTTTTTGCGGCATCCAATGGTGTTTCGAACGGGTCTATTTTACCTCCCAAAGGGGTAAATAAGTCCTTATTGGGCTCATTTAACCTCTCCAAAAGCAAAAATTTATCTTGGTGTTTCAGGATACAAATTACCGCTACCTTTTTTAATCCTTCCATTTATTCTGTATTCAAGATTTCTTGAAAAGCCTCTACAAACTGACCAACATGAAAACCGTCCATCAAAGCATGATGCACATGAATAGACACTGGCATTTGTTTGGTTTCAGATAGTTTTCCAAAAGAAATCTTTGGACAACTATCTTTAAATGAGAAACTTCTAGCATGTGAAATGGCCGTGAAGTTAATCCATGGAACTGATGAATAATGAATAACATTCTGACCAGAACCTGCCGGAACGAGCCCAATACTATTCTGAACTCTTTCAATTTCTACCTGAGCAGCGGCATTAAATTCTGCAAAATCTGCGAAATAATCCATATAAGCAAAGCCAAAAGTACCATCAGGCCTGTTAATGGTTGGTGAAGCATTTACTTGATCATAAATCCAAACTTCATCATCTGATATTCTATATTTGAAAGGCTCTAAATGGTTGGCTGCCACTAAAGATGAATGAAGATATTTCAAGAAAAATGATTGCCCATTTAACTTGGCATTTTCATAAGCGTTTGAACAATCTACCTCCATACAAACCCCGAAAAAGGGTTCTTCGAATTGAGAAAAAAATTTAAAATGGTCCCTTCTTGGCCAGTTCTCTAAGTCTAAATTTTGTTTCACAATCAGAAATATTTAAAAATTTCGCTCAAATGAGATATTTGAATAAAATTTGGATTTTCAATATTAACATCAACTACCTCATGAGCCCAGGTGGTATGATACGGCACATGAACTCCAACCCCGCCAAGTTCCAAAACTGGCAGAACATCTGATTTTAAAGAATTCCCAATCATCATAAACTCGTTTGGCTGAATGTCTAAATGCTTGATAAGTTTCTGATAATCTTTCACTTGTTTATCGCTCATGATTTCTATATGGTGAAAATATTTTTCTAAACCAGACTTCATTAACTTTCTTTCTTGATCTAACAAATCGCCTTTTGTTGCCACCACAAGCTTGTAATTTGATTTTAGACTTTTCAAAACGTCTTCTACATCTTCCAACAATTCAATCGGTTTGTTGATGAGTTCCTTCCCAAATTCAATTACTTTCCCAACCAAATGAATTGGAGCAGTATTACTGCTAACTTTCAAAACTGTTTCAACCATCGACAATACAAACGCCTTTGCACCATAGCCGTATAATTCAAGGTTATCCATTTCTACCTTAAAAAGCTCTTTACCTACCGAATGATGCGGTAAGAAATCCTCTAATAATTCACAGAATTTCTTCTCAATTTCCTGAAAATAAGGCTCGTTTACCCAAAGGGTATCGTCAGCGTCAAAGGCAATTACTTTTATGTTTTGCATAAATCTTGTATGAAATTTAAAATTAACTAAAATCCTTTTAAAAATTTATTTTTCATAAATAGAAAATGGCTAATTTTAAAGTGCGTTAATTTTCAACCATAAAAATAAAAATAATGAACAGAAGAGATTTCGTAAGCAATTCTGCCAAAGCAATTGCTGGTTCGGTGCTATTTTCGCAAAGCGTTTTTGCGAGAAAAAAAGCCAAACATGCAGTAGGTATTCAGTTATATTCTGTCCGTGAAGACATGAAAAAAGACCCGATGGCTACTTTAAAAAAAGTGGCTGAAATGGGTTACATAAACGTTGAACATGCAAACTATGTCAATGGCAAATTTTATGGCTGGACAGCCTCTGAGTTCAGAAAAATATTGGACGACCTTGGCCTAAAAATGCCATCTCGACACACAGTTTTTGGAAAAGGGCATTATGACGAAGTCAAAAAACAGTTTACCGACACTTGGAAAAAACTGGTAGACGATGCAGCTATTTGCGGACAAAAATATGTGATTAGCCCTTGGCTAGACATTGCCTATCGCAAAGATTTTGACCAACTTAAACGCTTCATGGAAGTGTTTAACAAAAATGGTGAATTGTGCCAATCCGCAGGGATGAAGTTTGGATATCATAACCACGACTTTGAATTTAGTTTGAAACTTAGTAGTGTGAAAGTCTATGACATCATGCTTCAAAATACCGACCCTAAACTAGTGGCTCAGCAATTGGACATCGGAAATATGTATGGCGGTGGAGGAAGAGCAGCAGAACTTTTAGCACAGTATCCGGGTAGATTTGAACTTATGCACGTGAAAGACGAAATAAAGTCATCCGGTGAGCATGGAGGATGGGAAAGTGCGATATTGGGTGTAGGTGTCATTGACGTAAAAGACATCATTGATATGGGCAAAAAGTCTGGCGGCACCACCCAGTTTATCATTGAGCAAGAGTCTTACCAAGGCAAAGCACCCTTAGATTGTATAAAAGAAGATTTGGCGATGATGAAAAAATGGGGTTATTAACCAATTAGAAAAATAAGTAAAAGAGGAGTAGATTAGTCTAGTCCTTTTTTACTGCCTAATATTTGTGGTTTTTGCCGAAATTTGTAATAAAATTGTTTTGTAAATTAATTTTTGTAAATTTGATTTATATAAGTATTTGCTGTTTAGTAACTTAATAAACCAATTTGCTTAAAAAATCTATAAATCAAAATACACATGAAGGCCAAAGCCCCAACTTTAAAAGATATAGCCCAAGAGCTGGGCTTATCAATATCTACCGTTTCTCGAGCCTTGAGAGGAATGCCAGAAATAAATCGTGATACAAGAGAAGCAGTATTAGCACTTTCTAAAAGCAAAGCTTATAAACAGCATACTAATCACAACTTTTCAGTTCCAAAAAGCAATTTACTAGGGGCCATAATTCCTTGTAATGATTATTATTTCTCTCAGATTATTGAGGGAATGGACCATGCGGCTTTGGATTCTGGATATACTTTAATAGTAAGCAATTCTGGTGAATCTTATGGAAGAGAGGTGAGTATAATTCAAAGGTTGCTACAGGCAAATGTTGACGGGTTCCTTATTTCAAAAACCTATGAAACAAACAACTATGACCATTATAACAGAATTATTATTTCAAACAAACCAATGGTAATGTTTGATAGGGAATGTAAAAACTTAGAAGTTCCACAACTACTTATTGACAATTATGAAGGTGGGTATTTGGCCACTAAACATTTGATAGAAAAAGGATATAGGAAAATTTGCTTTTTAGGTGATAAACCCGGGGATTCGTTATCAAAATTTACAAAAGAAAATGGTATTTCCGAAGCATTGATTGAAGCAAAAATTGAAAATTACGAAAAGCAAAAATTCTATGGTATTCATAATATTCAGAAAGCTTTTGAAAAAACAACCGAAATATTAAGAATGAATGACCGCCCAGACGCCTTTCTTACGGCTAATGATCAAATAGCCATCGGCGTTTATCGTGCCATCGAAGAAGCTGGATACAACATACCAAAAGACATTGGCATAATTGGTTACTACGACGAACCCGTTATGAATTCCTTCTCAACATCGCTTTCTAGTATGTTTGTACCGGCCTACGATTTAGGCAAAGCAGTCATAAATTGTTTAATTTCGCAGATACATTTAGGACAAACCAAAAAAGCAACATTGCAAACCTTGAAGGTCCAGCTCTCACAACGAGAGTCAACCAATCAAACCAAACGTTTTTTCGGCATATAATAATTTATAATAAATGACTTTCAACCTTTTGAAATCTTTAAAATGGCCTCTTCTTATTTTGGTACTTACCATCTGTTGTAAACCTGAAGAAATAAATGAGCCATCAGTTTACAATATAGACCCTTCTTTAGCAAAATACGTAGACAAATTCTTTGAAGAAGCCATTAGCAGAGGCATTAGAATCTCTAAAGAGAATCTGATAGTTAAGCCGGCCACCAATACTTCAGATTTTACTGATATCTGTGGTAAATGTACCCAAAATACAAAATTCCCCGAACTTCAACGGACGGTAGAAATAAATATGGCGAGTTCGCCATGTTGGAAAAATATCTCTGAAAATGATAAAGAAGCCTTAGTTTTTCACGAATTGGGACATTGCCTCTTATACAGAATTGCTCATAAAAACGACACCTTTGCAGATGGATCACCAAAAAGCATAATGGTGGCTAATAACACCGATCTTTACGGCCCTTGTATTTACGTCTTTGACGAAAACCCTACGCTCTGCAATAAAACCGCTCGTCGAAAATATTACATCGATGAGCTCTTTGATGAGAAAACGGCGGCTCCGAGTTGGGCGAAGTGAAGCAGAAGGAAAGCTATCATTGTCTGAATTTACAAAATTTATTTAAAATGTAAAAGTGTTGGATTCAACTGTTTAAAGATTTAGCATTTCAAATCGGTTAAAGATTTATAAATAGCAGCACAAATCAATACAACGTTCCTTATGGCAAAAACTAGACATTTCGCAAATTTACTGTTAATTCTCAAAACAATAATATTTGAAACCATTTCTGAAATCAGGCACATCCCCACGCTCAACAATAAGCTTAATCACAAAATGGGATGTTGTGTCTTAATGGATTTATTGGAAAAAATTTCCCAGATACTGAGTTTATTGAAAATTTGTTTTTCTTAGATAAAAAATGAAAGCCATAACAAAAAGATTATGGCTTTCGTAAAGATAAATTTCTTTCTTTTAAGCGACCAGTTATTTCATAACCAAATTAGTAATTCCCATATTCCAAAATATAAATCCATAGATATCTGCCATGGTTTCGATGTTCTTTTTGGTGTTGGAAGCTCCATGGCCTGAGTTGGTGTCTATGCGTATCAACAAAGGATTTTTGGTACTTTTGGCAGCTTTGGCTTGCAGCTCAGCAGCGTATTTGAACGAATGAGCGGGTATAACACGGTCGTCGTGGTCGGCTGTGGTTACCAAAGTTGCTGGATAGTTTACACCTGATTTGATATTATGCAAAGGGGAATATCCGTAAAGAACTCTAAATTCTTCAGCATTGTCAGCTGAACCGTAGTCTGCAATCCAGTTCCAACCAATGGTGAATTTGTGGAATCGCAACATGTCCATTACACCCACTTGAGGAATAGCCACTTTGGCCAAATCGGGCCTTTGATTAATGACAGCACCTACCAAAAGACCACCATTGGAGCCACCACGAAGAGCCAAATGCTCTGAATCACAATATTTGTTGGCTATCAGATATTCTCCTGCTGCTATAAAGTCGTCAAATACATTCTGCTTTTTAAGCTTCATGCCTTGCTCATGCCATTTCTCACCATATTCAGAGCCACCGCGAAGGTTAGCTTGTGCATATACACCGCCATATTCTAGAAATGGAATCAACAATGGACTAAACGCTGGGTTCAAACTAACATTAAATCCTCCATAACCATATAATAAAGTTGGATTTTGAGAATTTAACTTTAATCCCTTTTTGTAGGTTATAAACATGGGCACTTTGGTGCCGTCTTTTGAAGTGTAAAAAACTTGTTTGGTCTCAAAATCGTCAGCCTTAAAATCCACCTCAGGGTTTCTGAAAACTGTACTTTTCTTTGTGGCGATGTCGTATCTATATATGGTAGGCGGAAAAGTAAATGAAGTGAAAGAATAAAAAACAAATTTATCGTCTTTGTCACCACCAAAGCCACCTGCTGTACCTAATCCAGGCAATTTTACTTCATTCTCAAGCTTTCCGTTCAAATCGTACACATATATTCTTGATGTTACATCTTTCAGATAATTCAAGAAAAGTTTTCCTCCAGCGGTTCCAGCACCTTGTAATGGCTCAGGTTTTTCAGCTATGAAATCAGAGAATTTGCTGGTTTTTGGGTCAAACAAAAGTAGCTTTTCATTAGGTGCTTTGTCGTTGGTCTGAATAATAAATTTGTCTTTGACATTATCAATAAATGAATAAGATGAATTCGTGATTTCTTTAACGACTGGTGTAAATTCTTTTTGGTCTTTGGTTTTGTAAAAAAGAGCATTGCCGTCTAAGCCTTTTCCTCTATCGCTTAGATACAAAAAAGCAAATTGTTCGTCTTCAGAAGTGCTTAAAGTATGAAAACGCTGTCCGTTGGCTGGATCTTGGTAAACCAAATTGTCTTTTTCTTGCGAGGTGCCCACGGTATGAAACCACACCTGATGGTTCTCGTTTTTTGCAGCCAAAGCACTCCCCTCAGGTTTCGGATAACGACTATAATAAAAACCGCTTCCTTGCCATGCAAGACCTGATATTTTCACCCATTCTAATTTATCTTCTAAAGTTTTCAGCGTTTTTAAGTCCATTACAAAAACGTCCATCCAGTCAGAACCGCCCTTTGAAAGTGCATAAGCGGCATAGTTGCCGTCTTTTGAAATATTAAATTGCATCAAACGCGTAGTGCCATCTGACGAAAGTTTATTGGGATCCATAACCAAATCTGGGGCTCCATCTAATCCCTTTTGTCGGTATAAAACGGACTGGTTTTGTAAGCCATCATTTTTGTAAAAGTAGAACCATTCGTGCTTTTTGGATGGTGCTGAATATTTGGGATAATTAAATACTTTTTCTAGACGCTCTTGAAGCTTCTTTTTGTAAGGAATTTTGGACAAATAATCGAAGGTAACTTCGTTTTGAGCTTTTACCCAAGCTGCCGTTTCTGCCGATTTATCATCTTCCAACCAGCGGTATGGGTCTTTAACTTCTGTGCCGTGGTAATTGTCAGTTTGAGAACCTTTTTGGGTTTCTGGATATTTTAATTGAGCCATTGAAAAATATGGAATTAATGCAAATACAATGAGTTTGATTGATGATTTCATTTTTGATTGATGGTAATAGATTGTAAATTTAGAAAAGTAAATTTTAAAAAAGCCGAATTTAACTTAGATTGATATTAGAAAAGTTTATTACTAATTTCAAGTTCTTTACTTTACTACAATTTGAGCCGTACTTCGGCTTAATTGCTCCAAGATTACTGTTTTGCCCTCTAATATTTTTTGCAACATATTGGAGTCATAGTGCCGGATGGTATAGAGCGTTACATTTTCATTGTACCTTACTTTAAACGATGTTTCAAGTGATTTTATCAATTCCTCAAACTTCATATCATCAAAATCCAAGCAAGCAGTAAAACTAAGTGCCGAGTTTTGGCTAACGTTGCATTTGAGATTTAGTTTGGCAAATATCTCATAGATATGCGAGATATTTATCTCGGATATAAAAGAAAAGTCCTTTGTCGAAATCGAAATTAACAACTGGTTCTTTTTAACAATAATAGCTGGAATGTTTTTTTGTAAGAACTCTCCATCATTTATTACTGTTCCAGCTTCTTCCGGATGCAAAAATGGTTTGACAAATAATGGAATGTTCGAATTTTGTAGTGGCTTGATGGTTTTGGGGTGTATAACCGTGGCACCATAATAGGTCATTTCTACAGCCTCTGAATACGGCAATTGGTCAAACTTTTGGTATTCGGTAAATAGTCTGGGGTCGGCACTTAATACACCTGGTACGTCCTTCCAAATCGTTACAGATTCAACATTCAAACAATGAGCAAGAATTGAAGCAGAATAATCAGAACCTTCTCTTCCGAGTGTGGTAGTTTTGTTGTCAGAAGTTCCGCCAATAAACCCTTGAGTTATAAACAAATTGGCATTTGGCTCCAACAAATCTAAGCTACTTTGGGTGGCGTCCCAATTAACCTTTGCTTCTCTAAAAGTACTATCGGTTTTTATATATTTTCGTGCATCTAACCATCTGTTTTTGATGCCTTCTTGGTTAAGGTAGTTACTGATAATGAGCGTTGATAGCAACTCACCATGTGAAATAATCTGATCATAAATTTCATCATATTTTTGTTTGTCAATACTTTCTAGACAATCATTGATCATTTGCATGTGGGTATTTAATGAAATTGTTATATCTGTTTTGTCTAGAAATAACCCGTTTATCAATGTCTGATGATAGTTTTCTATTTCTTGGATCTTTGCAGTGTATTCTTCTTTTTTGTAAAACAATTTCACAACTTCCTCCAAGGCGTTGGTCATCTTTCCCATGGCAGACACCACAACAATAATAGTCTCATTTTCATATAGTTGGATGATATTTTTGAGGTTTTTAACCCCTTCAATATCCTTTACTGAAGCACCTCCAAATTTAAATACGAGCATATTTTAGATTATTTTGATTGCAATATAAAGATTGGATTCAAAAGAATAATTTGTCTTTAGAATATTTACTTTGCGAGCCTTTTGTATTTATGCAACACAAAAACTCAAAATCATTTTTTAAATCATCAGGCAAAAAACTATTATGCACTACTCCCAGCATTTCGTACCGACAGTAATAAAAAATTCTCAAGAGATTTAGCCAAAAGCTTTTGGGAAAGATTATAAAGTTTTTAAGCTGTTAAAAAATCCTTGTATTATAGAGTGTTTTTCTTATATATTTTACGCACAAAAGAATCTCCATTGACCGTACTAGTAATTATCTCAAACATTTCATTCTTAAAATTGAGAAAATATTATCCTTTTCTATTCCTAAAAATAAATTAGCCAAACTAATCGCTATTTTTGCTAGTTACTAAAATCAAAATATATTGTGAAGGTGATTTTTTTCTTAATATTTGCACTACTAAGCAGTTTGTTGTTGGCTTTTTATTTTATAAAAAAAAACAAAACAATCAATCACTATAAACTTGAAAAGCCTGATTTTCAACAATATTTATCTAAAAATCTCAAAGAAATTTCGGGAATATCGCATTACGCAGAGAACCAAGTTATTTGTGTAAATGATGAACATGGCCAATTATTTATTTACGATTTTAATAAACAAGAAATTATAGACACCCTTGATTTCAACACCGAAGCAGACTATGAAGCAGTGGAGTTTGTAAACAACATAGCCTATGTATTGCAGAGCAATGGCCAAATAATAGGTTATAATGTTTTAACCAAAGACACAAAAACATTTGACTGCCGCCAAGATGAAGTTGAAGAATATGAAGGTTTGGGATATGAGCCAAAAACCAATTGTTTGCTTTTGGCAACTAAAGAAATGAAAGGCGACAAAACCATTTATCAGTTTGATCTCAAAAATGAAATATTAAGCGAAAAATTTAAAATTTCGAAAAAAGATATTTCGAAAAACGGTAAAGATGGCAAAGAATTTAAACCTTCGGGTATTGCTGTTCACCCCATTTCTGAAGATATTTATGTTCTAGCATCTGCAGGCAAAAAGCTTTTAGTATTTAATTCTGTAGGGAAAATACAATTTCAATATAACCTCAATAAAGATCAGTTTCCGCAACCCGAAGGAATTTGCTTTACTCCATCTGGTGAACTAATTATAGCCTCTGAAGGCAAAAATGGACAAGCCTCCATTTCTTATTTTAGTTTCCTCCCTAAAAACTAAAGGAAATTTGATTACTCCAGAAATTAAAAACTCCAGGTATTTCGGTCTTGATTATAAGGTTCAATAGAAAATTTGATACCATTGCGGATTCCAAAATCGTTGGATTGGGCTATGACATAATAAGAACCTAGTCGAATACGCTCTCTACCTATTTTAAAAACTCGATTGAAGCCAAAGTAAACTTCAGCATATTGAAACTTACGCTCTGGTACATACATAAAACCCGCACCAGCCATTTCTCTGATTTTAGTTTTATTTAGCAAAGGTACTTTTGAAGTAAAAAAGCCATTGAATTGGTGAACAAAATGCGACTCAAAATACCAGTCAAAAGTCGGGAAAGTTTTTGGAATAAGCTGATAAGTATACATTGCAGGCGAAAAGAAATAATTGTCTCCACCACGTTGATACCTGTAATCCATAACCGCCATTCGAGTCGTGTCCAAGAATTTGCCAACATTAATTCGGTATTCCGAAGTACCAAATGTGCCAATATTGAAAGTTTGACGAGCCGACACTGATAAATAACTAAAGTTACTTGTGATTTTGCCAGTCATTGGCCAAGCTTTTTCAAAATTCAGATTAAAAGTTGGATATTTTGAACCCAGAATCTGCTTTTGATTAGGCTCTCGCAAATACAGCTGCCTTGGAGTATATTCTATTCCAAAATTGGTTTTGTAAATGTAGCTCGTGGAAAAAGTTTGAAGGTTGTTATTGCTGAAGAGTTTATCGCCGAAAGCGGATAACTTATAGTTTGAGAGATCGCTCCTAATTTCGTAAAGTAGGTTAGAATTGAGATAAAAGCCATTGAAAACCTCCGTTCGGTGACGAAAATCGATAAATTTATTCTGGTAAAAATTACTTCTTCGGGCAATATCACTTATGGTAGCCGATCCATTGATGACATTAAAGCCCGAACCTATTCTCAAGTTCAAACTTGAATTTCGGATAGGATTGTAGAAATAATTAAAGTTAATTTGACCTTTCAAATCTTGATTACTAAAACCGTAAGTAAGGTTAACGTTTGAAGAAAATTGCTTCCTATTTTCATATCTTTTATAATATGCGAAACCATATCTGATACGCCATCCACCGATGGCCAAAGGATCTACAAACCCCAAAACGGGATCAAAAAACCAAGTTTGTTTTTTTGTTCTATTGATGTGCCCGATTCCCGAATATATGATTTTCGGAATCGTGATTTTGTTATAAACTTTGTCGATGGAGTCTAAATACACCTTCGAATTCATCAGAATCTCCAGCCGCTCTTTTTCTTTGATTACCTTTTGTTCGTCTTTACTCAATGGAACCGGCCGAATACTCTCCCAAAAAGTAGAATCTCTTTTGTAAGCATTCTCTGTGGTAATACCAACTTCAGCACCAAAAAACTTCTTGGGAAGCTCCAAATCAAACTCAAAGTCGGACTGTTGAACTTCGGTTTTACCACTTTTCTTTGTGGAGCCTTCTTTAACCTTCCAATTATAGGTGGTTTTTACAACCATCCAGCGACTATCAATTTTCTCAAATTCTTGTTTAAAACTAAACTCATCATATCTAAGCAGAGCCCTTTTGGTTAATTTTAAATCAGCAGTTTTCAAAACCCATTCGTCTTCAATCACTTCAATAATTCCCTCATAAAGAGCATTCCCTAATTCTCTAGGACTTACTTTTATCTGATAAATTTTTTTATTTCCTTCAAAATAATATTTTAGCAATTGAAATTTATAATTGAGAAATGTCAAATCACTGAAGGGAGAAACAATATCATTGTCTCCGATTTTGGCTAATTTTTGGTGGTTTTTATACAAATTAAACTCACCATCGGTAACTGATTTATAAAAAAGCGTACTTTGATCACCAATTTTCTTTACCGCTTCCTTCTCCTCTTTTAGTTGTCCTTGAGCATTTTGATGAAGTATCAAAGAGCATTCAAAGATATTTAGATTCGGAATGGTGTCTTTCCCAATGAGCTTTTGATCCAATAATTCTCCAGGATTGTCTTTCTCATCATCTTCTTTCTTTTTTGGTGGTTTTTTGTCAACAATCTCTACGCTTTTAATATAGGTCTTGCTTCGAAAATTCTGATATTGATTCAATACATTAGCCTTATTATCAATCATATGCCTGATTACTTCATAGGAATAATCTTTCTTTTTTACCTTTATTACGAGTTCGTTGAGTTGTTTTTGGTCTATTTTAAGAAATACATTCTTTACTATATCTTTCTCCACAAGTACATCAAAAATATCAGTAACATAGCCAGTCGACGAAACCGAAATTCTATTTAAACCTTCAAGAAGCTTGATATCGTATTTGCCATTTTGATCGGATGTTGTGCCTGTGTTTTGATTTACAACTCTGATAGTTGCCAATGGAATAACTTCGTTATTGTCAGAATAGACATAACCTCGCAAATAGTAGAAGTTTTGGCTAAAAGAAATAAATGGAATACAAATAATAAAAAGGGACAGTTTCTTCAAAAATGGCTTGGAATTTAAAGATAAAACGGCCAAATGACCTCAATTAGTACTTCGAGATCCGATTTTAAAAGGAAGAAAAAATTCGAACGTCTTACATATCTAATTAATGAAACTCTTAGCTACCAAACTAGCTTTAAAAACCCTCAATTCTTCCCAAGTTATAGATTCATCCAAAATCGCTTTAATTTCGCCAAGGGGTGTATCGGATTCAAAGCTTTCAAAGGCTGTGGCAATCTCCAATATTCTGTCAGAACTCATCAGTTCATTGATATCAATTCGTTTTTGCTCAACCAATTTTGCAAAATGTGTGTAAATTGTCCCAACTGAGAGTACCCTTTTTTTTGCAATTTCTTCAATACTCATTTTCTTCTGCCAAAGCTCGAAGGTTTCCTCCGTAGTTGGCTTTTGATTAAGCTTCTTCTTGGGTTTTGGAACTACATAATAAGAAACGTCATCCAACTCTTTTATGAGCTCCTCACTTTCTTCTGTAAACTTAGCCAAAGAATTATCCAACATTCCCCGTTTGTAGCTTTTTTGGCTTTCGGTTATGAGATTTTCTTTCGTAATTTCTATTTGCATAAAAATACACTCAACAAACCGCTCAACTTTGAAAATTTGTAAAATCAGGGAAGTCAGATAGCTGTCTATTTCCATCAATTCTTCAAAATATGATTTCGAACGCTTAGATCTTTTTACCAATTGAATCCTCAGAAGCAAAGTCATGTGATGTTCTTTTAAAAGCGGTAAAAAGTACATTACGGCAGCATCAACGCGTTGTTTAATATAAGCAAAATCAAAAGTTTGATTTTGAAAAGCAAAATTGAGTTGTTGCGTAAATTTTGCTGCCAAGGCCGAAAGCTCCATTTGTTTGGCCAAATAGGCTTTTGCCCATTCTATTTCTTTTGATTTGGAGGTTTTGTCTACTTCATCTTGGTAACCCACCACTTGGTTTCTAACAACCTGCTCAAAATTGATCCAGTTAAAACTTTGTACCACATAATCTTTTACATAAACCAGCTTCTCTTGAGCCAAAGATTCTCTTATTTGCTCTTCATCTGCTTTGTTGTTAGCATACTGAATTACATCATAACTCGACTGTATTCCATTCAAACGAATCGGTTCGGTCAAAACCATGCCTTCTAAAGTTCTCAAACGCGAAAGAGCAACATACAATTGCCCGGGAACAAACACTTTTGACACATCCAAAATGGCCTTATCGAAGGTCAATCCCTGACTTTTATGCACAGTAATTGCCCAAGCTAACTTTATGGGATAATGCACAAAAGTTCCCAGTGTTTCTTCCTCTATTTCCTTTGTATTCTCATTTACCGAATATCTGATATTTTTCCATTCATACTTTTCCACTTCAATTGTGCGGTTTTCTTGCGGAAATCTAACCTGAATATCATTTTCTGAAATTGAAAAAACATATCCCATTTTGCCATTGAAATAATTCTTTTCCATGCTCAAGTCATTCTTCACAAACATCACCTGAGCACCTTTTTTGAGCTCTAGTTTTTCTTCGAGAGGATAAATTCTTTCAGGAAAATCGCCAGTAATTTCTGCAGCATATTTCAAAGCTTTACCCTCCAGTTCTTCCAAAGCTTTTTTATTGATTTCGTCAGCTTTGTTATTATGTGTAGTCAGCGTAATAAAACCACCATCAGGCGGAGTTATGAAATCTGGATTTAGGTTTTCGTTAAGCTTTTTCTGGTCTTCTTGGGTGATCTGATTATTTCGAAGGTTGTTTAAAATATCTATAAAAACGGGATCCTGCTGTCTAAAAATCTTGTCCAACTCCACATAAATAGGTGGATCTTTTAAAATAGCATGGGCGTGAAAGAAAAACTTGCCCGAATAATACTTCTTTAGAACCGCCCATTCTTCATTTTTGATAACTGGAGGCAACTGCATTAAATCACCAATAAAAAGTACTTGCACGCCTCCAAAACTCTTTCTATTTCTTCGAACTCTTTGCAGCATATAATCCATGGCATCCAACACATCAGGCCGCAACATACTCACCTCGTCAATAATCAGTAACTGTAACTCCTGAATCACATTCCGCTTAACTGTGCTCATCCTAAAATGACGTGTAAGAGATAGTTTTGTCTCGAATCTTACCGATTCAGAAAAATGCTCAGGATCAATCTCCTCAGGAATAAATCCAGCAAAAGGTAATTGGAATAGACTATGAATGGTTACCCCTTTGGCGTTGAGGGCAGCAATTCCAGTGGGTGCTACCACAACAGTATTTTTATAAGTAGAACCAACAATATGATTGAGCAAAGTTGTCTTACCAGTACCCGCCTTTCCAGTCAAGAAAATAGATTTTTGCGTTTGATTAACAAAATTGATGACGTTTTGGGCGATGGGTGAGATTTCGGTCATTTAAAAGTATGGTAAATTAAAGCATAAAGAAACCACAAAAATAGCTTAAAACTTAGAAGTAAATAAAACGGAATACTAAATTAAAGATAACAATCAGACCGATAATAGTTCAAATACTTGGGTAAAAACAAAAAAATTAGGATTACAACTGAGGTTTAATTATGAAAAAAACAACTGGCCACTTCTAGTAATCATTCCAAACGTCGAACCGCTACTCTCCTGGGACTAGGCAACCTCGTTTGATCCAAGTACTTCTGATGGCTATCTGAAGGCGGTGCGACTGATGCAAAATACCTACACTTAACAGATCTGTTAAATTACCTATAAAGCAATAAAACCTCAAAATTTACACAATGAGGTTTAATTATAATAAAAAACTGGCGGGCACGCCTAGTGATCTATCGAAACGTCGAACCGCTACTCTCCCAGAACTCGGCGCCCCCGTTTGATCCAAGTACCATCGCCGATGCGGTAGGAGTCGCTTACGACTGGTGCGGCATACCGACTTAACAGCTCCGTTCAATTACATATATAAAAAAAACTTCATTGCTTACACAATGAGGTTTAATTATAATAAAAAACTGGCGGGCACGCCTAGTGATCTATCGAAACGTCGAACCGCTACTCTCCTGTATCTAGCCGCCCGCGATTGATCCAAGTACCATCGGCGGTGCGGGTGGTGCGGCATACCGACTTTACAGCTCTTTTCATTTACCTCTAAAACAAAAAAACCTCACTGTTTACACAATGAGGTTTAATTATAATAAAAAACTGGTATCTACCTACTCTCCCGGGTTTGATCCAA
>JAIPAJ010000150.1 GCA_021740125.1 Leadbetterella sp.
AATCCATTTCCCTCAATTTTCGTATCTTTGTAGGATTAAACCTTATTTATGTCTGAGAAAAAGAATTCTAAAGCTATTTTTTTTATCCTCGTAACTGTGCTTATTGATGTTATTGGTATTGGCATTATCATTCCAATAATGCCAAGTTTATATCAAGAACTTACAGGTGGTACAGTAAGTGAAGCCTCACAATATTCGGCATACTTGGTTTTTATATATGCTTTAATGCAATTTATTTTTTCCCCAATAATTGGTGGTTTAAGTGATCAGTACGGTAGAAGACCCGTATTATTGATGTCTCTTTTTGGCTTTGGTTTAGATTTTATTTTTTTGGCATTGGCTCCGAGTATCGGTTGGCTTTTTGTGGGAAGAATCATTTCCGGTATTGCTGGAGCAAGTTTTACTACCGCTAACGCTTACATTGCCGACATTACTGAGCCTGAGAAGAGAGCCCAAAGTTTTGGTATGATTGGGGCGGCCTTCGGACTTGGGTTTATCATTGGGCCATCATTGGGAGGGATTTTGGGAGAGTATGGCACAAGAATTCCGTTTTGGGTATCAGCAGGTTTGGCAATTCTTAACTGGTTGTATGGCTATTTTATTTTGCCTGAGTCACTTTTGCCTGAAAACCGCCGAAAATTTGATATAAAAAGGGCAAATCCAATTGGTAGTTTGTTGAATTTAAAAAAATACCCTTACGTTTTGGCACTGGTTTTGTCTTTGTTTTTAGTAAATGTGTCAAACTTCGCAACTCAAGGTACTTGGTCTTTTTATGGAATTGAGAAATTCTCATGGTCAAAATTAGAAGTAGGTTTGTCATTGGGCTTTGTGGGGTTAATGGTAGCGATAGTTCAAGGCGGTTTAATCAGAGTTATTATTCCCAAACTTGGCCAGGAAAGATCTTTATTCTTAGGTTTAGCTATAAATGCATTGGGTTTGGCTGCGTTCGCGTTTGCGTCTTCCTCTTGGATGATGTATGTTATTATGATTCCTTTTGCAATAGGTGGTTTGGCGGGTCCAGCTTTTCAGGGAATCATATCTAACCAAGTGGGAAAAAACGAACAAGGCGAGTTGCAAGGTGGTTTAACAAGCTTAATGAGTATTGCTGCGATTGTTGGTCAGCCTTTGATGTTGGGTTTATTTAGAACATTCACGAAAGAAAATGCACCTATTTATTTTCCAGGTGCACCATTTTTGATGGGTGGATTACTGTCATTGATAAGTTTATTGTTGGTTTTTAGAACAATTAAGAAAGAAAAATTAAAGGATTAATTGCTCCAACAAAAAAAATAAACTAAATTTGCAGCCCGATTGATATAAACAGGTATAGTTTAAAGGTAGAACTACGGTCTCCAAAACCGTCGGTCTGGGTTCGAGTCCTAGTACCTGTGCAAAAATGACAATGGAATTGTCTGAAAAAAATAAAAAATTATGAATAGTTTAGTTCAGTTTGTAAAAGATTCATGGCATGAAGTTACCAATGAAGTTCATTGGCCTAAAATGGGTGAATTACAATCAAGTGCCACACTCGTGTTGATTGCATCTATTATTTTTGCTTTAGTAGTTGGTACTATTGACTTTTTGATTGATAACGCCTTGAGATTGTTATATCAATCCATATAATAATAAATTTCCATCATGAGTGAATTCAATTGGTATGTAGTTAGAGCGGTTTCTCAGCAAGAGAAAAAAATCAAAAACTACATTGAAAATGAAGCAGGAAGAAGGAAATTGACGGATTTTATTCCTGAAATTATGATACCTTCAGAAAAAGTTGTTTCTGTAAAAAACGGTAAAAAAACTGTTAGAGAGAAAAATTTCTTCCCTGGATATATTTTGGTGAATGCTGACTTGAGTAACGGTGAAGTTCTTCACTTAATCAAAAGTATTCCTGGTGTTATTGGTTTTTTAGGTAAAAATGGCGGTGCTTCTATTGAACCTGAGCCTTTGAGACAATCTGAGGTAAATAGAATCTTAGGTGTTCAAGAGCAAAATTCAGAGGAAAGTGTTGATTCAGGCGTATCTTTTGCCAAAGGAGAGTCAGTTAAGGTTGTTGATGGGCCTTTCAATGGTTTTGAGGGAACTGTAGAAGAAGTATATGATGAGAAGAAAAAACTAAGTGTGAGTGTAAAAATCTTTGGTAGAAGCACTCCTGTGGAGCTTGGCTATCTTCAAGTAGAAAAAATGTAAGACTTATTTTTTGTAAAAATATTGAAAGAGCTGATCCGAAAGAGTCGGCTCTTTTTGCGTTAATATACTTTGAAAATCTACTTTATTTCTCCTTAATACGTCACAGAGTTTTGTTCAAAAGTCTTTGTCCAAATATTCTTTTTAACCTTTCTTAACATCTCAAATGCAACTCTTCTTTTACTTTCTACATCTATCATTCAAAGCTGTTACAAAATATTTACCGTTCACATAAACCAATCGACCACTAATGTATAAATAGTACCTTGTAGTGCACAGTACCATTATCTTTGTATCGTTAATTAAATGAAAAGCTATTACAATTAAAATTAAAAAAAAGTACAATTATGAAAAAGCTAGTTAAAACATTCGCGTTGTTGTTGATCTCTGTTTCGGTTTCTTTGGCTACTCCTAAGCCGCAAAGTTTCAAAGTTGGTATGTACAATGTTCAGAACTCTCACTCACTAAAAGTTTTTGTTGAAAAAGAAAAAGGGGATAATCTGAAAGTAGAATTAAAAGACAAAAACGGTGCAGTTATTGTGACCAAATATGCCGGCAAGAAAAGCAGCAAAGCCGCCTACTGCTTCGATTTGGCCCAGTTAGAAACAGGTGCTTATCAGCTTGAAATCACAAACGATAAAGAGGTTTTTGTGAAAGACCTCAACGTTGTAAACACTGAGAAAGTGGAAGTAGAGAAAAAGATTATTTTATAAGTTTAGGTAATAAAAAGTACAGAGGGCAGCCATTGGCTGCCTTTTGTATTTTATGCCTGAGCATATTTATTTCTTACGTAGTAGAATCTCAATAAACCAAAAACCACCAATAGAATCAGCGGTAAAACAATATTAATCAGCTGCCATTTTGTTTTCTGATTACTGATTTTTAACTTATCTAAAGGTCTCAATCCTACACTTTTTGATTTAGCGGAAATCAAACCTTGCTCATCCAATAGATAATTAAGTGTGTTTATTACAAAGTCTTGATTGCCATATTGGTGCTGCGAGAATCGATCGAATCCCATAGGGTAGGGATTGCCAGTTTTTCTGTCAATTTCGTTTACAATAATATCTCCATCGGAGCAAACCAATATTTTAGTCGGAACCGAAGTTGTTTTTATTTCTGAATTCGTAAAGCTCTTTTGAAGTATAGACTTAAAAGTTCCTTCAATCAAATAAGCAACCGTTTTTACACCATTCTGATATTCCATTTCATCTGTGTCTGTTCGAGCCTCATTATAGGTAATTAGGGCTGGGGCATTCAATACTTTGGTGTATTGCGAAGTAAGCAATAGTGGTGTTTTCTTTAAACCATCGTTTCCATTTACGGGGTCTATACTTGCCGTAAATTTGGTATAAACCATATCTATATTCTTGGTAATTAAGCTATTACTAAAGTTGTTGATCAATGGAAAATATCGATATGGCATAGGTTGAATATTCGGCTTGTCACCCATATTGCCTACCACCATCGGTATTATGGCGGCATTTAAGCCGTCTTTTACTATGTTTTTATTTATTCTCACGCCATATTTGAAAAGCATGTCATCAAGATTGACATCTAGTGGTTGGGCAAATGAACCTTCTAAGCCCACAGAATCTACTTTGAGACCATCAACGAAAAATAATACTCGGCCACCATTCATGATGTACTGGTCAATCTTGGCTTTTGTACTGTCGTCTACCGGTTTGTCTGGCTTAGGAACAATCAATGCATCCAAACCCGCAAAGGATGGAGATTTCTTGGAGTCGATGATATACAAATCGTAATATTCTTGAAGTGTATTGATTAATCCTGCGAAGTTGATAGGCTGAAGATTGGTAAATTCAGAAAGTAGTCCAACTTTTTTCTTTTTAGTGTTGGTAAGTTTCAGAATGGCTGTGGCAAGTTCATATTCAACGTTTTCGTAAGATTGATTCAGCTTTGTTTGTGAATCTTGGGCTAGATTGGATTTGAGAAGCAAAACCGCAACTTCCTTGCTTTGATACCAAATGGTGGCGTAAGGAAAAACCAGATTCTCTACCTTTTTACCATCTTCTTTTGCAAAAATATTGGTGGGCTGCATTCCTTTTTCCACCAATTGTTTGAATAGTGTATTGCGTTCTTCTTCAGATCCATCATAAGGGTTAATGAACTGATAATCAATATTGTCTTTGCCAAAATATTTGAACTCAACTAGGGTTTCTTTGACGGCTCTTTTTAGCCTTTCAAAACCGCCAGGAAGACCTTCGCCATCTAGATAAACTTTTATGATGACCTCATCACTTAGGTTTTTTAGGAGATTTTTGCTTGATTCTGAAATAGAATATCTTTTGTCGGCTGTTAAGTCGGCTCTGAAATAAACCCAAAAGCCTAAGATGTTGAGTGCTATTATAGAGAGAATCAGAATAATATTGTTTTTCAATATTTTGCTCATTCGGTAATTTAAATTTGACCTAAAATTACGCTAAATTTGGCTAAAAATAAAGTTCGAAATGCAAACGGCAGATTATTGGATAGAAAAACTCGGCATGGATGCCCATCCCGAAGGTGGATTTTTCAAAGAAACTTACAAATCTTCAGAAAGTTGTGGTCATGAAGGTCTTCCTGCCAGATTTAATGGAGCTAGGGTATTTTCAACCGGTATTTATTTCTTAATAAAAAAGGGTCACTTTTCTGCGTTTCACAAGATAAAATCTGACGAAATGTGGCATTTTTACGAAGGACATCCGCTTGAAATTTGCTTTATAGATGCAGAGGCGAAATTGAATTTTATAAAATTGGGTAGGGATTTTGAAAAAGGCGAAGTTTTACAAGCTGTGGTGCCTGCCAATTGTTGGTTTGGGAGCTATTTGCCCGAAGGTTCTGATTATGCTTTGGTAGGCTGTACAGTTTCTCCTGGCTTTGATTTTCAAGATTTCGAAATGCCCGAAAGAAACGAATTGATAAAACTTTATCCCGAATTCAGCGATATTATCTTGAAATTGACCCATTAATCAAATACTTTGTCTAAAAATTGAATCTATATATTAGTTTTGTAAATATTTAAATTTTGATATGCTACAGAGAGTTCAATCCGTTTTATTATTGTTAACAGCTTTAGCTTTAGGTGTTTTTTTGGGTACAAATTCGTTTGTGAAGGCCATTAGTCCAAGTGAGAAAGTGGTCGTAAATCCTTACCATGTTTTTCATCAAACTGGCAATTTAGCGAGTTTTAATAAAGATATTTATTATGTTGCCGTTTTGGGTGGTTTGGCTTTGATTCTGACCATTTTTACTATTTTTCAGTATAAAAATCGCATCCGTCAAATGCTTTTTGTGGCTTTAAACTCACTCATGATTGGTGCAGCTTTGGCCATTACGGTTTATCATATACAGACAGACGCAATAAAACTTGGAAGTGGTGAAGGTACTTACGGCTTGGGTATGTGGGCCGCTTTTGTGGCTTTGGCAGCCAATTGGTTGGCCAATAGATTCATAAAAAAAGACGAAAAGTTGGTGAAAGACGCCGATAGAATGCGTTAAAATATGGAGAATTAGGAATGTTTATGGCTTTAGGATATAAGTCAAGCTTAAAAATATACTTTGTGTGCCCTGCCAGGCGGGCATTCTTTTTTTTCGAAAAAAAAGAATCAAAAAAAACACTTTCTGTGCAATGATCCTCTGAAAAATATCGGATTGGCTTTTTTTCATGAAAATGAGATTGAGTTATCCGATATTTTTCAACGGACTTCACAGAAAACATTCGGAACAAAAAGTATTTATTGAATTGATTGTCTAAATTTATTCGATTTGATAATCTTCGATTTGATAATCATGGAATTCTGTTAGCTAATTGGAAGTTATTTTAGAAACAAATAGCCATAACTATTTTAAAACCGTTCTAAATCTGTACTATTCTTAATATCTGTGTAACGGTTTTTTTAGATTTCTTGACTATTTCTAAATTTTAAATACTAGGAAAACAATAATCAATGAGAATTATATTTATGGGTACACCTGACTTTGCGGTGGCAACTTTGCAAAGGTTGGTGGAAAATCGTTTTAAGGTAGTGGCTGCCATTACCGCCCCAGACAAACCAGTGGGGAGAGGCCAAAAAATGAGCGAATCGCCAGTAAAGAAATACGCTCTTTCTCAGGGAATACCAGTTTTGCAGCCTGAAAAATTAAAGAACAAAGATTTTCTTGAGGAATTGGCTACTTATAAAGCCGACCTTCAAGTAGTTGTAGCTTTTAGGATGTTGCCCGAAGCAGTTTGGGCTATGCCGAAAATGGGCACTATAAATTTACATGGCTCTTTGCTGCCGCAATACCGTGGTGCTGCTCCTATCAACTGGGCGGTCATTTATGGTGAAACCTTGACTGGCGTAACGACTTTTTTCATTGAAAAAGAGATAGATACAGGCAATATTATTTTTTCGGAAAACATAGAAATAAAGGCCACAGATACTGCTGGTGATTTGCACGACCGAATGATGTGGATAGGTGGCGATTTGATGGTGAAAACAGTAAAGGCTATTGCATCAGGAGTTTATCCAAGTGTTATACAAGATTTTTCGCAAGAATTAAAGCCCGCACCTAAGATTTTTAAGGAAACTTGCAAAATCGATTGGCAGAAAGATGCCAAAACAATTTACGATTTTGTAAGAGGGCTAAGCCCTTACCCAGCCGCATGGACAACTTTGGACGGTAAAGTCTTAAAGATATTTGAAACAGAAATAGTCAATGAAGAATTTCCAGATATGGATAATCAAGCATTTGAAGATTTTACCCTAAAAACTGATCACAAAAAACAACTACTCATTCAAACTTCAAACGGCCATTTAGCCATAAATAGCCTCCAATTAGAAGGTAAAAAGAGAATGACAACTGAAGAGTTTTTGAGAGGTTATAGGTTTTAATAAGCTCATTCAAAAATGCCTGTCGGATGTCCATCAAAGCTTAATGTGTTTTTGTTTTGCCAGTATTTATTGATACCTGATTCTCCTTGTTTGTCTGCCCAAGTGTTTAGTTCCTCGCGTTCGCTTTGATAGTCCATAAAAGGAACGGCCATTCCACAAGAGGTTTGAACTATATTCACCTCCATGTCGAAAATTTGTCTTGCACCAGTATATTTTGGGAAGAGGTCAATGTATTCGTTCCATTCGATATCACGCGGATGATAAGCTTTGGCTTTGCCATAGAGTCTCAAAATCAAGGGTTTTCCTTCAAATGCACAAAACATAATGGTCATCCTGTTCGATTCTTGAATGTGTGTGGCAGTTTCATTGCCACTACCAGTCACATTCAGCCAGATAACTCGATTTGGACTTAAAACTCTCAAACTATCCATGCCTTTTGGGGAGATATTCACTATTCCAGATGTCATAGCCGTGCCCACAAAGAAAATTTTCTGGTTTTCTATGAAAGTTTTGATTTCTGGCTCAATTCTATCAGTTTGTTTTCCCATCGGCTTTTTTTATTAATTTATACAATGAAGTAGTTTTGTTGAAAAAAAGTTCGTTCGGGACCTGAATGTATTCCAAACAAAAGGCTTGTATTTGCAGTATTTTAAAATTGAGTAAGGCCGAATACCATATCTGTATAGCCGACTGTTTAGGATAAAAACAAAACCAAAGGAGTTATTAAACAAAAACCACCGAAAATCTAAAAAAAGACACCCAGTGGATTCGAATACAGAGAGTTGAATAACATTAAATAACTTTCAGCTCTTTGCCTACTTTGATAAATGCCGCAATAGCCTTGTCCAGATGCTCGATTTCGTGACCTGCCGAAATCTGAACTCTGATTCTGGCTTTCGATTTGGGTACAACTGGATAAAAGAAACCAATGACATAAATGCCTTCTTCCAATAACTTGGCTGCAAAACTTTGAGCCAAAGGAGCATCGTAAAGCATTATTGGGATAATCGGATGCTCGCCAGGTAACAAATCAAAGCCTGCTTCTGTCATTTTTGCTCTGAAATACGCAGCATTTCTTTCGAGTTTGTCTCTCAGTGCTGTAGATTTTTGTAAAATATCCAAAACTTTTATGGAAGCACCAACGATAGCTGGAGCGAGTGTGTTCGAGAAAAGATACGGTCTAGAGCGTTGACGAAGCATTTCAACGATTTCCTTTCTTGCAGCCGTAAAGCCACCCGATGCACCGCCCAGTGCTTTTCCATATGTACCTGTTACTATATCAACTCTACCGATTACGTTTTTCAATTCAATCGTTCCTCGACCTGTTTTTCCCATAAAACCCGTTGCATGGCACTCGTCAACCATTACCATAGCCCCGTATTTATCAGCCAAATCACAGATTTTGTCCAATTGTGCAATCGAACCATCCATCGAAAAAACACCATCGGTTACGATAAGTTTTTTCTTACAATGACTGGCCGCAATGAGTTGCTGCTCCAAATCGTCCATATTGTTATTTTTATAACGGAAACGCTCAGCCTTACACAATCTAATACCATCAATGATAGAAGCGTGATTAAGTTCGTCCGAAATAATGGCATCTTCTGCACTCAAAAGTGGCTCAAAAACACCACCATTGGCATCGAAAGCCGCAGCATACAAAATACAGTCTTCTGTACCCAAAAACTCAGCTGTTTTACGCTCCAATTCTTTGTGAATATCTTGTGTACCGCAGATAAATCTTACCGATGACATACCAAAACCATGCGTTTTGATGGTTTCGATGGCAGCTTCAAGTACTTCGGGGTGTGAAGAAAGCCCCAAATAATTATTAGCACAGAAGTTAAGAACTTCTTTATTTTGGGTATTTATCGTAGCCGATTGTGGCGTGGTGATAATGCGTTCTGATTTATATAAACCAGCCTCTTTGATGGCGGCTATTTCTTCTGAATAATATTCTCTGAAGTTATCAAACATAATTTTATGCAAATGTTAATTGTTCCTGTAATTTCAAAATCATTGTTTCGGTGATTTCTTTCAAAGTATAGTTTGATTGCCAACCCCATTCTGCTTTAGCTTCCTTATCATCAATTACTTGTGGCCAAGATTCTGCAATTTGTTGTCTGAAATCTGGTTTGTAAGAAATACTAAAATTCGGAATGGTTTTCTTAATTTCTGCCGCAATTTCTTCGGGCGTAAAGCTCAGACCAGCCAAATTATAAGATGTACGAGTTTTGATATTTTCTTTTGGGGCTTCCATCAACTGAAGCGTTGCCTTGATGGCATCGTCCATAAAAATCATGGGTAAACGGGTGTCTTTTGCCAAAAAACAGGTGTAAGGCTCCTCACAAACTGCTTTGTGAAAAATATCAATGGCGTAGTCGGTCGTACCGCCACCTGGCAAAGATTGATAGCCAATAACCCCAGGATAACGCAACGAACGTACATCTAAACCATAACGATTGAAATAATAATTTGCC
>JAIPAJ010000151.1 GCA_021740125.1 Leadbetterella sp.
AAAACCATCAACCTAAAGCGGCTACTGATAAAACAGCCGCAAAGCCCAAAAGCCCCAAAATGACAGCCATGGCAATGGTGGGTAGCAATCATGTACACATTGAATATGGCTCTCCAAGTGTAAGAGGGAGGGCGATTTGGAACGGTTTGGTGGCCTACAATCAAGTATGGGCAACGGGAGCCCACCATGCTACTTGGATTGATTTCTCGCAAGATGTAATGATTCAAGGTAAACATGTTCCAAAAGGAAAATATGGATTTTTTACTATTCCCAATAATAAAACATGGACGATTATTCTTAGCAAAACTTGGGACATGCACCTTGCGGATGATTACAAACAGGAAAACGATATTTTAAGATTGAGTGTGAAGCCAAGCAAAAGTAAGAAAATAACCGAGGCATTGACTTATGAAGTATTGGCTACAAATGACAAAAAAGGAAAAATAAAAATGAGTTGGGAATATTTAAGCGTAGCCTTTGATTTTGAGAATATGTAGTGGGGAAAAGTCAGACCAGTTCAAATAGTTTTTTAAGAAAATCTTTATCAAAAATCGTTGTAAATAATTGAAATGAAAAATTTAATAATTGTTGCCTTAATATTAGTGCTGGGGTCTTGTAATTCAGGCAAAAATGAATCTACAAAAGTGGCTCAGTCTTATTCTTGCCCAATGCATCCCGAAATCATCGGCAAAGAAGGCGAAAAGTGCTCAGATTGTGGAATGGATTTAACCGAGCCTGTTACACAAAATCCAGATTCCACTTCGGTTAAAAAGTAAATCATGAAAGCTAAATGTCTGATTGTTTTGTTGTTATTTTCTATTGCGGTTGCTGGTCAAAAAGTGGTTCGGTATGATTTGTATGTCAGAGACACCATTGTCAATTTTAATGGTAAGGAAAAACGTGCAATCGCTGTAAATGGACAAATACCTATGCCCACACTCACTTTTACGGAAGGTGATACGGCAGAAATCCATGTCTATAATGAGTTAAAGGAAACCACCTCGCTTCACTGGCATGGTTTGTTATTGCCCAACAAAGAAGATGGTGTGCCGAATTTGACACAAATGCCCATAAAACCCAATACCACACATATTTATAGATTTCCAATTATTCAGCATGGCACGCATTGGTATCACAGCCACAGCGGTTTGCAGGAGCAAATAGGTATGTATGGAAACTTTGTGATGCTAAAAAAACCAAAAGACCCAACATTTCGAAAAGGTATAGATGATTTGCCAACAGTTCCTATAGTGCTGAGCGAATGGACAGACTATAAACCCGAAAACGTGCATAGAATGTTGCATAATGCCACGGATTGGTTCGCTATAAGAAAAAATGCCACACAAAGTTACGCGGAGGCTATTAGAGCGGGGCATCTAAAAACCAAACTACTCAATGAGGGCAAACGAATGTTGGCCATGGACGTAAGTGATGTCTATTATGACAAAATTTTCATGAATGGAAAACCATCAACTGACATAAAAATCATAGATGGAAAGCCTTTGAAAGCTGGAGATAAAGTACGCTTGAGAATTTCTAATGGAGGGGCTTCTTCCTATTTTTGGTTGAAATATGCCGGAGGTAAAATGACCGTAGTGGCCAACGATGGCAACGATGTAGAACCTGTAGAAGTAGATAGATTCCTCATTGCGGTTTCAGAAACTTACGATGTGGTGATTAGCATTCCAGCCGAAAGTACGGCTTTTGAATTTTTGGCTACCACCGAAGATCGAACAAATTCGGCATCTATATATTTCGGAGATGGAGTGAAACAACTCATTTCGCCCATGCCACGACTCAAATATTTTGAGGGAATGAAGATGATGAATTCTATGATGAAAATGAATGGTGATTTGGATGATATGGGTATGAAAATGAGCCTCAACCAAATGGATATGAACGTCGTAATGTACCCTGAAATTTCTGGAAATTCTAAGCCAAAACAGACAGAGGATGATCCAAACAGGTACAATGCCAATAGCCTTGCAGACATCGTTACCCTCAACTATGCAATGCTAAAATCTCCAACAAAAACCAGTTTGCCCGATAATGTGCCTGTCAAAGAACTAAAGTTTGAACTTACCGGCAACATGAATCGGTACGTGTGGAGCATGGATAACAAGGTTGTTTCTGAATCCGACAAGATATTGATTAAAAAAGGAGAAAACGTAAAAATCATAATTTACAACGGCTCTATGATGCGTCATCCCATGCATTTGCATGGTCATGATTTCAGACTTTTGAATGGAAAGGCAAATCATGCACCGCTGAAAAACATCGTAGATATTATGCCGATGGAAACAGATACGCTTGAATTTAATGCCAATGCTGAGGGTGATTGGTTTTTTCATTGCCATATTTTATACCACATGATGAGCGGAATGGGAAGGGTTTTTAGCTATGAAAATCAAGCTCCAAATCCTTTAATTCCAAATCCTAAATTGGCCCAACGAAAATTATTTGCAGACGATAGAGGGTTTCATCTAATGGCCGAAAACGATTTTGCTACCAATGGCAACGATGGCATGTGGATGATTCAAAATACCCGGTGGATGCTTGGAACAGAATGGAGACTCGGATATCATGATCAACACGGCTATGAGACCGAAACACATTTAGGTCGATATTTGGGCAAAATGCAGTGGGTAATGCCATTTATAGGCTTTGATTGGCGGTACCGCAAGTTTGACATGGATGAAATGGGTATGATCAAGTATGAAAAGAATGTATTTGGGCAAACCAATACGAAAGATAATCGCCAACAGTTTAGCTTGGGTTTAGCCTACACTTTGCCCATGTTGTTTATTTTGCAAACTGAGGTTTACCACGATGGAAACCTGAGAGTACAATTTATGCGTGAGGATATTCCGGTAGCTAAACGTCTCAGAGCCAGCCTGATGGTCAATACTGACAAAGAATATATGGCTGGTATCAAATATATAGTAAGCAAAAATTTAGGAACAAATTTACATTATGACAGTGATATGGGGCTTGGTTTTGGTCTCATACTGAACTATTAATTGTATATGGGTATTTGAAAGAATCTTATTGTTTTCGTTTTCCTTTTATGAAAATATTATTATTTGCATATTCCGGTTTATTGAATTGTATAAATGTAAGCCAAAGGCGAATACTCACCTTTGGCTTAAAGGTCTTTATTTAGGAAGAATAACCGTGTCTATCACGTGTACCCAGCCATTTGAGGCTTTTACTGAGCCCAGGATCTTGTTTCCATTTACATAAGTTGCTCCGTCTTTTACTGTGAAAGTCACGTTGCTACCGTCCACCATTCCCATCGATTGTCCGTCTTGAAAAAAGTCAGCTGCCAAGGCCGAGGTCATGACATGGTGTTGAAGAATGGTCTCCAATTTGCTTTTGTTTTCGGGTTTCAAAAGATCCTCTACTGTCCCTTTTGGAAGTTTTTCGAAGGCAGCATTGGTAGGAGCGAAAACCGTGAATGGCCCAGCATTAGAGAGCGAGGTCACCAAGTCAGCTGCCGTAACAGCTTTTACTAAAGTGCTGTGGTCAGGAGAAGCGATGGCCACTTTTACAACATCTTTTTGGGATTCATCATCTTTGACGCCTTCCTGACCAGTTAAAGCCACATTTTCGGTAGATTCTGTGGCCGCAGAATCGCCTGTGGTAGATGTGCAAGATGCCATTAAGACAACAAAGAACAAAACATAAAGTACTGATTTCATGATAAATAAATTTTAAAGGTTTGATTACAAGTCTTTTTTACTAAAAATTCGATATCCAAAAAAAACGGGAGTTATAACCCACAATAACAATAAAACAAAAGATATAAATACACCCCAAGTGGAGCTGAAAAAATTCTGAAAGACGGCTCCTGTTATACCCATAAGGGCCGATACGTCAAGCTGCATGAGTACTAAAATCCTAGCCAAATCCATGGGATTGAGTGCTGAAAATACGAGCGAAGCCTTTTCCATTGGATAGTCCGCCATGTTGACCAAGACCATCAGCACCATACCGTCGTAGAGGATACAGAGATAAAACCAAACGGCCAATGCCACCCCAATGGCTTTTGCTTTATCTTTGGTTATGACCGACGCCAAGAATGCAATAGCAACAAATGTGAGCGTAATCATTAGTCCACCCGAAACCAAAGTTAAGCCCCTCATAGAGCCATCAAAAATTAAGGTGGGCAGGCCAACGCCTATCAAAAAGGCCATTCCAAGCGAAAAACAAAGCCCTAGAAATTGACTAAAGTAAATGGTGCGGCGGCTCATGGGCTGAGCTGAAAGGAGCTCTATAAATTCGTAAGAATTATAAAAATGGATGGTTGAAAATATGACACTGACCAATGGAATGACCATCAATATAATGTTCAAAAGGCTCAATAGTCCTTTATTGGGGTCTGCTTCAAACCAAAAGAAACTCACGCTCAAAAGCAGAAGCAATAAGGTATAACCCATCACAAACCTGTTGCGAATGATGTCATACACTACGTATTTGATAGTTTTTTGCATACAATTGTTTTTTTAATATTAAAAATGCCACATTCAAAAGGTAGGCTATAAAAGCGATGCCATTAAAAATCCCTCCGCATAATCTCCAATCTGAATTTTCTTGAAAATCCCCGATTATTCTCAAACCTAAACTGAGGTTTAGAAGAATTAGCCAGATGTAAAATGTTGGATGAAAAGGTTTAAAATTGATTTTTAATAATGCTGGAAAAATAATGGGGGCATGTGCCAAAATCATGTTTAGAACAAACCCAATGAAAAAAGCATGCAGCAGGGCATCATAAAGAAATGGACCTAATAGGAAACCAATGATTCCTGTTATGGCCAGCCAAGTAAATGCCGTCAGAAGGCTGAACCCTAAAAATTTATAACTATTCTGTTTTTTGATATTTAAAAGAGCGATATCGTTTCTGATAAGCCATTGGGATAATCCAATAAGGCTTAAGCTTAGAATTTTAGCAGTTCCAAAATGATACAAAGCTGATGTGAACATCACTAAAAATAACCAGAAATAGAGCTCTATTTTTTGGAATTTTCCTTTGGGTAAAAATCTAGTCAATTCTAGTCGCTCACCTACTATCGTAAATAGGAAGAACAACATCCATGCAGCAAAGGCCATAGGGTAAGAGTGCGTTTTAGAAAGTGCAAAATGCCCCAATGTCTGAAACATAGCTCCAGCCAAAAGCAATAGATCGCCTTCGCTTTTATATTTTTTATAGTTATAAACACAAACACCTAAGTACCCAATGCTCCCTGTTATCAAAAGAAGGTAGCTTATGTTTGGAAGTCCAAATAAAAAGAAGGGTATGCTTAAGCCAAACATTATCGGAATGCCAAGTAGAATTGTTTTATGAAGTGTTACTACCCTTTCAAGGCTTACAAGTGTTCCCAAAAAACCGCCCACCATAAAAATGCCGTGTTGGCCTATTGAAATAGCCGAAGGAATTTGAATTGCCCAACCCATACGTACCCAACCTCCCCAAATACCCAGAATAAGGGACAAAAAAGCCAATGGCAATATGTAAACAAATGGCGATCTCATTTAAGTAGCTCAGTTTTTTTTTTACTATTCTGCATTATTTGAGCAATGATTTTGCTCAAACGGTCTTCACCAAATTCTTCTTTTAGTTCTTCCATTTCTTTAAAAAGCCTTAATCGGCTATCTTGCATATACACCACATGGGTGGACAGTTCCTCCAAGTCTGCCATGATATGTGAGGTGATAATTATCAATTTACCTTTTCTTTTTTCTTCCAAGATTTTACTTTTCAGAAGCTCGCTTGCCAGTGGGTCAAGTCCAGCTGTAGGTTCGTCCAAAATCAAAACTTTTGGGTCAAACAAAAACGCCAAGGCTGCACTTACCTTTTGTTTCGTGCCGCCCGATAGTGTTCCTAGCGGTTTTTGGTACATTTCCCTGAGTTTGAAGAGTTCTATTATTTCTTCGTCTATGATAATTCCCTCTTTTTGGGTTTTTCTGATATCTTTCATCATGTCTATCAGCTGGACAATTTTCAGATTGGGCGGGTAGTTACCTATTTGTGGCATATAACCAATTTCGCTTCGGTAGGCAAACTCATTTTTTATGTTTTTTCCATCAAAAAGTATCTGTCCAGAATCAGGAATAACCATACCCAAAAGCGATTTTATTAGCGTGGTTTTTCCAGAGCCGTTGGGGCCTAAAATGGCTACAGATTGACCCATCTCCAACTTCAGTGAGATGTTTTGTAGTACTTCCAATTTGCCGAAAGACTTGTTTATGTTTTCGAATTTTATCATCATTTACACTTTAAAATTGAACGCTTTTATGGCATTTGGTTTCATACTTGGGCTATCGTCTTTCATATTTTCGGGAGTTAGACTAGGTATTATTTTTTCAATTTTATCAAGCAAGGTCGCCGTAAAACTCCTTAACAATATCATGGCTTGTGGCATACGTTCTATCAGTGTTGAAAAAAGGCTCACAGGTCTGTACAAAATGTCACCTTTGCCGTCGTGATTAAGGTCAAAGCCTTCGTATTTGTCCCAATAGTTGTCGTTGAGATAGTTAAAAGTCACCGAGCCGTTGGTGGCGATATCAAAAGTATTGGCCATAAAATTGTTGTGGTGAATGTTGTTTTCATCACAGTTGGCTTGGATTCTGAGTCCCACACCGTTTTTCTGAAAAACATTGTCTTGCATTTTTACTCTACTACAGCCTTCCATGTATACACCCACCGTGTTTGAATTGAACAAGTTGTGCTCAATGTCACTATCAGATATGTCTTTGAGTAATATGCCATAAGCCGACCCTCCCCAGTTGCTGTCAAAAAAATTGTCTTTCATGGTTACGTGTTTGGTGTACATTACAGCCACTCCAGCACCATTTTTCTTGAAAATATTACGTGTATAAGTATCGTAATGAGAAAACATAAAATGTAATCCGTAGCGGATATTTTTTGTTGATAAGTTGTTTGTAATCAATGAATTGGTAACGAATTCGAAATAAATGCCATCTCGGTGACCTTCCACATAATTGTTTAAAATATTTATACTGTCGCATTTCCATGCGTGTATGCCGTTTCCAGTGGTTTGCTCTTCTTTGGGAGTACCAATTATTCGGTTGTTTTCTATCAGACATTTGTTAGATGCGGACAGATAAACGCCGAAATAGCAGTTTATAAACTCATTTTTGAAAACTTTCACATTCTCTGATTCCAGTATTTTTACTCCAGCCCAATCTATCATACTGGTTTCGCCAACGTTTATAAATTTGAAACCAGAAATGGAGACATCGTCTGATTTTACGATAAAGATTTCGCCTTTATATTGAGCATCCAAAATCGGTTGATTTTGTCCGATCATTGCTAAAGGTTTGGTGATTTCTAGATTCAGTACTTTATAATTCCCTTTTGACACAAAAATGGTATCATTGGCTTTGGATTCAAGCAAGGCCTTTCGCAATTCTTTAACTGTTTTTACAGACCAGTTTTTACAGAAAGCATCTTGGCTTAAAATCAAGAGGAAAAAAATGAACAATGGTTTCATTTAAAAAGGTCTTTTATTTCTGTCCAAGTAATGTTTTTGGCTGTGCTATGGGTTATTTTAAATTCTTGAATGGAGGTTTCGCTATCAAATGCAGCTATATTTCCAAGCATTGGACTTTGAAGATTTTCTGATTTAATATAAAATGCTTTGTTGAAATCTATGAATTCTCCCGGTTTCTCATAGTTGCTTACCACCACATGTTTGCAATCAGCTTCGTGTAATTCGGCAGTTTTCATGTATTTTGACATACAGCTGAGGTCGTCAAACTTAAAAACTTTGCCCTTTAGCGTTACGAGTTCTGTTCCAAATTGCTTGTCCATGATGGTCATTTTGCAAAAAGCACAGTTGTCTTTCCCATAATTAATCGGCTCAGTTTCGATAGAGCAAGCTAAAAATGCAATTATTGCCGTAAGAAATAAGACTGCATTTAAAATGTAAGTTTTCATAAAAGACTCATTTGTTGGTTTTTATCTCAAATATCAGTGTCGAAATAGTCACTACTCCTAGCAAAACAAACAACCACCCGCCTACATCAGGAATAGAATATGCCCCAAAGTTGAGTAGTTCTTTGTAACCAATTAGCGGTGGTTGATAAGCCATTCCGGGTACTTTTATCGCAGCCGTATCATCGAGATTGTGGCCATATTCATATCCCCAGCTCCAAAAGTCATACATGGCTATTATTCCTGAAAGGATTAAGACAGCCAAAAATCCAATCAGTATTTTTCTGTTTTTTAGAAATGCCGTTATTAAGCCCAGGGTAATTATTCCGGCTACAGCGTAGGGAAGTATTTTAAATTCTGGAAACATCTCTTCTTTAATGTGAGCCATGCCAATGTAGTGGTTAAGCCCATTGATAATGTCGACTTGTCCACTCAGTTTACTGAGCCAAATAGACATTGATAAACCTTCGGGATATTGTGGAGCCCAAAGGTCGATTCGCCAGATGGGTACAAAGTAGGCTATAATCAGCAATAAGGAGCTGATTGTAAGGCTAATTTGAGATATTTTCTTCAAAGGTTTCATTTGATTTTGGTTTGAAAATGAAGCGGAGTAGGTACCCCGCTCCATTAGTAGTTTACACTATTTTTTAGCTACGTTTTTTTCTGCTTCCGAGGCGGGATTGTTTTTGCCAGTACCCCATGTTAGCGGTACATTGCTTCCTGCTGGTGAAACTCTAATATAACCTTGCATTTCTTGGTGCAATGCAGAGCAAAAGTCTGTGCAATACATAGGTACAACACCTACTTTGTTAGGTACCCATTTAAGCGTGCAGGTTTCGCCTGGCATTACCAATATTTCGGCATTTTGGTTGCCCCTAACTGCGAATCCATGCGGAACATCCCAGTCTTGCTCTAAGTTAGTAAGATGAAAATAAACCACATCTCCCATTTTTATGCCTTCAATGTTGTCAGGCGAGAAGTGAGATCGGATAGCGGTCATGTACACATGTACATCTTTGCCTTTTCTTACCACCTTAGTTTCTTTTTCACCTTTGGCTACATAAGCATGTTTATTTTCTTCTAGCTTAAAGATTTTCTTGGTGTTTTTCTCTATCAATGAGGCTGGTATAGACTCGGCATAGTGCGGCTCTCCTATGGTCGGAAAGTCTAATAATAGTTTCATTTTGTCACCCGATATATCATACAACTGTGCTGATTGAGCCAATTCTGGTCCTGTAGGCAGATATCTGTCTTTCGTTATTTTGTTATAAGCAACCACATATTTACCCCATGGTTTAGCTGTTGGTCCACCAGGAATACTCAAGTGACCAACTGAATAAAATGTTGGTACTCTGTCAAGAACTTCTAAGCTTTCGATGTTCCACTTAACTAACTCTGACGATACAAACATAGACGTTATCGCATTTCCTCTTCCATCAAATTCGGTGTGCAAAGGCCCTAGACCTGGTTTTTTAACTTCACCATGCAATACAGCATCATATTTCAAAACTGGAATACCATCGAAATTTC
>JAIPAJ010000152.1 GCA_021740125.1 Leadbetterella sp.
ACTGCAGCAGCCTTGGCAGCTGGAACAGTTCCTGCTGATTTGAGTGCAGCAGCGTCTAAAGTACCTGAAGCCACTGCCACTGCGATATCTACGGGTCTTACCCCTGCAGTCTTGGCAGATATTCAGGCTGGGAAAGCCATACCTACAGCTTTAGCAAATAGCCTAGCAGATCTTATAAAATCTGGGGCTGCCAATGCCTTTCTTTCTACTATCACATTGCCTTCTGTAGACGGCAAACCCGTTGGGGGCAGATTAGCGGCACCTGGGACTAGCAATACCGTGAAAGCTGAACAAGAAATGTTGAGCACCATGAACGCTTGTAATGATAAAATTAAAGAGGCTTACGATGCTGCCAAAAAGATATTAGATGATGGCAAAGTAGCCGAATACGCCAAAATAAAGGCGGCTTATGATGAGAATATCAAAGCAGGAGTAGTAACTGCAGACAATGATGGTCCTCTTAAAAAGAAAAATGATGCCTTGGCCTCAAACCTGGCATTTTTGAACGCAACTCTTGCGGGTATTTCACAGGCCTTGGTTAAAAAAACAATAACAGCAGAACAAAATGTACTTTTTACTGCAATCGTTTTGGGTATCTTCAAAGATGCCAATGACAAAGTAGGAGCACTTTACAAAGCAGAAGTAGCCGCCGCAGATGCCAAAGCCAAGGCCATCACAGACAAAGCCAAAGCGGCGAGCGATTCCGATACCAAAAAAGTGAACGACGAATACCAAACTAAGTTAGATGCTTTAATCAAAACTTATAGCGACGAAAATAACAAATGCCACAACCAAGGTGGTGGTAATTAAACTACAACAGTGACCATTTTTTTTAGAATAAATTATTTCAGACTGGCAAGGGTGCTCCTCTTGTCAGTCTTTTTATTTGGCTCCATTCTGAGTTTTTCGCAGCGAAACCTGTCAGGCAAACCGGGATATTTAAACGTCCCTTCAGCTTCTGAGATAAGCGATGGACTATTAAGCATAGGTTATAATTATAATCCCAAAAAATATAGCCTACGCTATCCTGGAAAAAAACCAGAACAAGTGCTCTATGCCAATTTAGTACTTCTTCCCAATGTTGATGTAACTTTTTCCTTATTACAAGCAAGAGATAATGGAAAAAAAATAAAGGATGGCTTAGGGGACAGACAGTTTGATGTAAGATGGCTTGCCATAAAAGAAAAAAAATACATACCCGCCATAGCCTTGGTCATGACCAATCCTTTTACGATAGATGCCGCCATGGTCACCCAAGCCATCGTAGCCACCAAGCACTTCGATATAAAAAAATGGCTATCCGCAGAACTTACTGCGGGTTATGGCAGCAACTACTATCTATTTAGAGATGTTTTAAACTCCAACAATGGCAATATATTCTCCAGTTTTAGCTTACAAAAAAAAACTGCGGACCCCTTTAAAAACAGTTATTTGGTAGGGGCCTTAGCTGGTGGAAAGCTAGAATTCAAAAAAGTAGGCAGTTTGATGGCCGAATGGGACGGTTTGAAATTTAATAGCGGTGCTTATATCCAATTATTTAAACATCTGAACCTCCAAGCGGGTATGCTCAATGGCGACCAATGGATGTTTGGAGCTTCTTTTCAAGGCAATCTAAATCCCAAAACCAAGCCATGAAAAAAATAAGCCTTATTGCTTTATTGCTAGTCACTTTGATGAATCCCAGCTACGCACAAAAAACTTTAAAGTCTTTAGAAAACATAGTAAAAGTAGACAGTACTTTGTACTATGAGAATAGAACCTTAAGAAGTCAGGTCATCCACTTTTCAAAGTTGAAAGCAGCTGGCTTTAATACAGGTATCCCGATGATACAGGGTGTTCCGGTGGCTACTTATACCCAAGACAGCCAAGGAAATATACAAGTGAGCGAAGCAGCAAAATTCCCCAAGCAGCTGCGGCCATCCTTCTGGAAATATAAAATGGACTTCGTCATCACGCCCCAGTTTAGGGCCAGTTTTGGAAATCCTGAAAAACCTGTAGCCAACCAAACCAACCTCCTGCTCAATACCAACGTAGTTTTACCTTATGGCTTATCAATATATACAGGCATTAGTTTTCCATTGATCAACCAAATCACTGATCAGCCTTTAAACATACGCCCCGCTCCTACTTATTTAAGCCAGTTTTTAAATCTGGGGAAATACCATTATGTTACCTGGTCAGCCGGGCTTTATTATAGGGACCGCTATGGATTTGATATTCAATATCAAAAGGCCCATCCAGCCTCAAAAATATCTTATGGATTGGACCTCAACTATACGGGTTTTTATTATTGGTATCCGAACAGAACTTTCCGCTATACCCCATTTAAGGATTTTTCAGCCCTCTTCAATACCTCTTGGCGTTGGGAGAAGTTTAATTCTCAAATCAGACTCACCGCAGGAAGATTTTTGTATAAAGACAGCGGAGCAAGACTGGAATTTGTAAGACAATTTAAAAAAGCAAATATTGGTTTTTTTGGTATCAGCTCTACCAATGGTTCTACAGTGGGCTTGCATTTGTCGTTTGCCATACCGCCCGGTAAAATTCTTGAAAACAAATATGCCAGACTCCGCACCACAGAGGAGTTTGCTTGGGATTATTATTATTCTACGGGCTACTTTATAGGAGAAAGGTTCAGAACCAACTTTCGCTTAGACGAACGACTGGCTCTTTTTCACAGAAACTACTGGGGGCAGTTTCAAAAATAATGACTCAGCGGAAATCAAACCTTACGCTGAGCCATTCATTACTTAAATAAACATGATGACGGCGGAAGCAACTAAGAATAGTACTATTACCAACCTCATCCATAATCCCGGCGATGTTTCTGTATGTTTGTGCATAATTTAATTTAGTTTATTAGTTTTCAGTAATTAGTATGCTCGAATTTAGGTCAATTAGAACAGTCTTCAAAACAATTTTTAAAACTTTTATTATTCGGTAGAGATTTGGCTGACGGAATGTAATTATACTAGGTAAAACTTGTATTTTAGACCTTTTGAGCTTGATTTTTCCTTTTTTCACTGAAATAAAAAATTCAATAAAATAGCCAGATAATGAGCAAAGATTCAGTACCCAATTGCCTAAAAAAATGACCGAGTGTCTGCAACAAAATCTTCATCCATGAGCAAAGGAAAAATCCTATATTTCAGATAAAAATAAAAAAATAAATTATTAGAATAATGCAATTTTCTTAATAACAAATTGAGCTTCCAAAACCACAAAAGACATTTTAAATAGCAAGTAGCTTAGCTCCTAATTACGGAATTTCGTAATGCTAAATTGGCCAGGTCTAGGATAGTTTGTTTAAGACCACCTTTATTTGAATAGCATATTTCTTGCCACATTTTGGCTCGGTACGGTATTGGCTTGTAAATTTTCAAATGTTCAGCCCTTGCGGTTCTGTTTTTTTTGACTTTGCCCCCTCAGCTCGTTTTAAGAGCAGAGGTCTTTCTCAAAAAATAAAACTTACACCCACTCGTTCAGGTGAAAAAGAATTCAGCCAAAAATTATTAAAATGTAAACTTGCCTGCTTTCATATTGACAAAGAGTCGAATTGCTTACATTTGTAAATCAAGATATTTCAAACTATTTTTATCCGCTAAGTGATATGCTCCAAGTTTTGAAAATTTCTTCTGGCCTAATCCTTCTAATTACTTTTATAGGTTTAAATGTTGCTTTTTCGCAGCGTTTAAATTATTCCAAAATTAGTCCTTGGCTGGGCTTGGATACAGAAGGTTTGCATATAGCAGGGCAATTAAAAATACAACCCAAGCTCCATTTCACTGCCAATTTGGGCTATTTGGGTTTTCAAAGGCCCCTTTCTGTTAAGCTAGACAGTAACAGCAATTTATTGATCAAACCCGATATAAAGCGTCTGCACCTCGACCTCGGTATTTTATACCAACCGTTTAAATTCCCTTTGCTTTTATCGGGTGGTTTTAAGATACTTCCTGTACAAAAAATGAGCTTGGATCTCAGCACTGCCACAGGTATAAAACTAGATGGTTTCCTTATTTCTAGCGAAGATTTTGGTTTGGTAAAGTTGGGTAACCAGTGGCGTAGTGTGCAGCCTTTTTTAGGGCTGACATGGCTAAGGAAACGCTGGCAATTTGAATTGGGCTGTGCTTATATGGGCAGGCCGCGGTTGGATATCGAATACGAAGGTTTTTTAGAAACCACCAACCTAAAAACGGATATTCTAAAAATAGAACGCAATATCAGAAACTACAGTTTTTATCCTTTATTGGGCTTTAAGTGGAAGATATTTAAGAACAACGAAAATCCAGAATGAAATTAATACGCTTGATACTGGGCCTTATGCTAATCCTTTGGGCTTGTCAGGATCCCTTAGAAGGTTTTACACTGACGTATAAGATACCAATTTCGGAAGGCATCTATCGTTTTCAAGCCAGCAATTATGAAGGAAAACTACCCCCAGACACACGATTTAGTTTAAAAGGAAAAAACGCTCCAGATTTAGTCAATATATTGGGCGACAAAAAAATAGGTTTTAACAAAGAGGGCGTTTTGGTGCTAGCCCTACCCGCCAGTTTGCTTGCCAGTGTGCAGAACCCTGTACAATTTAATATAGGTTTTGCGGCAATGGGACATCTGCAGCGGGTGTACAATTTCAAAGCCAACCAGAAAAATAATGGCAGTTTCAATCCGCTTTTGGCTCCCTACAAGAAAACCCTCAATGGTGTTTTGGGGGACTCGCTCGTCAGCACGCAAGGTTTGCGTAAGGTGCTGGTCAATGAAAAAGGAGATTCTTTGGCCAAAATAGACTTGCCCGCTGCCAATGTATGGGGAGCTACCTGGAACATGCAGCTTAGCCACTTTAACCGTGCGGGCTCGAGGTATATACCGACCGGAGGTGGCATGAGCCAATATCTCAATCCCCAGGGCCAGTTGATCAGCAATGCAAGAGAACTCATCTTTGTAGAAAGCATGCTACAAATGCAAGTTTTTGACAAAGAATTGTCAATAAGCAAAAATGCTACAAAAGAGATCAATGCCACTTGGTATCTGGATGATAACCTCAACAGAAGCAATGGAAAAGTTTGGGCAAAAACCGATAGCTTGGAGCTGTATAGATATGACGAAGAAGATGGATATTGGGAGTTCTATGGTCGCAGGGCTGTAGAAAAAACAGGCAACAGGTATGTGGTCAATGCCAAAATCAAAAAAACGGGCTATTGGGTATTGAGCAGCTCCAAGCAATTGTGCCCTTTAGGCCCAAAGGTGAAGATCAGCAGCACCTTTACAGATCTCGATTTGTATTATCTTTATCAGGTATTGGATGAAAAAAACCAAGTGTTGCGTTCGGGTTATATGTCGATTAACAACAACGCGGAGATCAATCTCAATTACTTTGATGCCAATACCGGCCGAATAAAATTCAAATTGCTTAATTATACAGACACGAGCTTAGGAAGCTTAAACAGTGTGCTTTATGAAACGGGTCTAATGAATGCTTGTGCCAACAATGCTTTGAATGCCAATGTGGATATAAAACCGAGGCCCGAGGCGGTAATGGTGGAACTGAAACTCAAATGTCCTACGGGTACGAGTCTACCGAATGAACTAAAGAAAACGCAAATAAAAGTCCAAGTAAGTGAACCCGCTAAAAATATATGGAGAGATTTGCTTACCTTCACTTTTGAAAATCCGATATTAAAATCTTATAGGATACAAAGAGGAAAAACCTACGATCTAAGGATAAGCACAGATGGTGGAAACTCTTACCCCTATACACAGGAAGCCTATAACATTAAATACCAAAGCTTTAGAGTAAACCTAGATGCCGAGGGATATTGTAAGTGACCTGGTATCTAAAAAATCCAAGCATTTATTGGCTTAGCCCAGTTTAAGTACCTCAACATTAAACATAAAAAAACGACCTTATTCAGGAAAAATTGTTACTTTTAAATTTAGAAAAAAACCTAACAAAGCTTATATTGCGAACTGCAATTGCAAGGGTGGTTTCGAGCCACCAAGAAATGAAAATTTCCTTACATCGAAAAAACATTAAGACCTTGGTCTTAAACATGAAAATAAATTAAAGAAAACAACAAATAGATTTATTGGGCTGTCATGGGATAGGCCTGTAGGTTTAATAGACATGAAAAGAGAACTTACCAAGATAGGCTTTTTAAAGCTTGCCTCTGACTTACTATTCTTAATTACTATATTCATTATAGCACTTTATCTAAGCAATAAGGGGATACAGCGATCCGATGGCTTATTGTTGATTATGCTGGTATTGGGCTGGTATTTTTCCACCAAAGCAAGCAATTTTTATGGTGAATTTCGCACGGAGAAATTTGTAGGAGAGATGCTCATACTGATTCAAAATGTAGCCATCCAAGTGCTCATTGCTGGTCAAGTATTCTTTTCGCTCAATCAAATGTCATATTCAAGAACATTTGTGCTATATTACTCAGGGTTTCTGATGGTAACCTTGGTACTGAAGAGTTATGTAACCAAAAAACTTCTCCTGAGTTATCGAGAAAAAGGGGGTAATTCTCGACAAATTGCTTTTGTGGGCTTCAACAACATCACCGAAAACCTCATAGACTTAATTTTAAGCAATCCCCATTTCGGCATGCGAGTAGGTGGCTTAATCGCCATTAAACCTGTAGAAGTTGAATCGGTTAAATACCTCGGTGATATAGATTCATTTATTACGAATAATGTATCCAAAATTGATGAGATCATTGTTACCTCTAACAAAATAAGCAAAGAGAAAATACAGTTGCTGGTGAGTTATTGCGATAAAAAAGCGATACGTCTAAAGTTTGTACCCAATTTTGATAATTTCTATTATAGTCGTTTTCAATTTCAATTATTTGGCAATTATCCGCTGATTAATTTAAGGGCTGAGCCATTACAGCAACCCACCTGGATCATTATCAAGAGAATATTTGATGTCGTTTTTGCATCCTTGGTATTTGTGTTAATTTACTCTTGGTTAATCCCTATAATGGCCATTATCATCAAATTGGAGTCGCCGGGACCTGTATTTTTCCTTCAAGACCGATGGGGGAAAAACGGCAAAAAATTTAAATGTTATAAGTTTAGATCTATGCGAACTGACCTAAAACCAGCTGGAGAAAAAGAGGAATTTAAACAAGCAGAAAAAACCGACAAACGAATCACGAAAGTTGGTGCCTTTATCAGAAAAACCAGTATAGATGAATTACCACAATTTATAAACATTCTATTGGGTGATATGTCGGTGGTGGGTCCAAGACCGCATGCCCATGAACATAACTTGCTAACGAAAGACAGCGTGGATAATTACATGATGCGGCATTGGGTAAAACCTGGACTGACTGGCTGGGCTCAGGTGAATGGTTTTAGGGGTGAAACCAAAACAGTTGAGCAAATGCAACTCAGGGTGGATCACGATATTTGGTACATCGAACACTGGAGTCTTTGGTTGGATATTAAAATCATATTTATGACCATTTACAATATGTTAAATGGCGAAGAAATGGCTTATTGATAGCTGAGAATTAGACCTATTTAAAAGCTAAGCCAGTTTATCAATTTATATTTCTACCCATATGATAATGGCATAATTGCTAATGAACTTAAAATTTGTTATTTTTATTATGATACCTTCTAGGTGCGAATAAGATGTAATTTATTATAGGCAAATATCATTCATCAACTACAAATGAGATATTTGGGGTACGCAATTGTAACACGTTAAGATTTATTTACTTGTTGAATATTGGCTTCCTTTGGAGGCCAATATTTTTAAGGAATTTTAAACACACCTTTAAATAAAATTGATTCCTTTATTTAATCATTAAAAATATTTTAGGCAATGAAGCGATTCGAAAAATCAAACCAGATGCTTGGATTTTAGGGTGGTTACATTAAAATCATTAATAGTCATAAAACAAGGTGGGGTTTTTCCATGTATAGGCATTTATTTTTTTGAAATAACCTTTTTGGGTAATGCTCTTTAAAGATTCAAGGTGCTTTTCATGATGCAAATCAGTACCTAAAAAATCAACTATTTTTTTATTGACCATTTCCCAAGCCATTTCCTCGGATGCCTTGCCATAATATCCACCCAAAGAATTAATATTGACTTGAAGTTGGCAACCCATTCCTTTGATTTTATCGAAAACCTTGAGGTTGTCTTTTAGATAAAGATATCTCTCTGGATGAGCAAGGATGGGAATATAATTATTTGCTATCAATTCAAACAACATTTGTTCAAAGTTCATGGAAAGACCCACAAAACTAGTTTCAACCAAAACATAATTTTTATTGAAAGTTAGCAAAGGGCCATTATCAAGCATCGTATCAGTCAGAAAGTATTCTGCTGCATAAGAGAAATATTCTAATTTATGTGTTGATTCGCTTAATAAGTCTGAAGCTTTCTGAAGCGTTTCCTGATTGTTGGGATAAAACCCAGGATAGATATGCGGGGTGGTGATTATTTTTCTAAACCCCAATTCCTGTAGTTCATTGATGAAATACATACTTTCCTCCACACTTTGGCAACCGTCATCCACAGCAGGCAATAAATGAGAATGCATATCCACACCTAGAAAATCAAAGGAATTACGGTTGCTGGCTTTCTTAAAAAAATGAAACATTGGATAATAATTTTCATGGGATGTATTCGTAAAAGGAATACGCAGAAATATTTATCAAAGATAAGCTTTAAAGACCAAACTTGAAAATCAAGCAGACAACTATATTCCATTGAAAGCGAAATGATCCTGCAAAAATTTGGGATTATAAATGACCCTAAATTTATATTATTCCCTAAAAACCAAAGAATAATTATTGCCCTAAAACCCTAAGAATATACACATTTTCTGATATTATTAAACGCTAAGCTTATGTTTCACCTAGAGCCTCATAAAATAATTTTAGTAAGTGATCATGATATCTATCGTGAAGCACTGAAGATGTTATTAAATTCGGCAAATTCAGAATTTAAAGTTGATGCCTTGGCCATGAATGAGCCCAATTGTTTGGCATTAATAACAGAAAACTGCCCTGAGATACTTCTGCTCGATACCATTATCATGGGCAAAACCATTTGGAACTTCTTGCAAGATATTCACCAGGCATGTCCATCCATCAAGATAATCGTTTTGGCCAATAACAAAGAAAAGATCTATCTGGAAAATGCAAAAAAAAACGGGGCCTCTGGTTATGTATTGAAATCTTCTCCAAAGGAAATTCTGGTGGCTGCCATCAAAATAGTGATACGCGATGGCGTATTTTTCGATCCAGGCATAATTTCAAACCATAAGAATGAATCCTATGAATTGATCAAGGAAAAATATAATTTAAGCAATAGGGAATTAGAAATAGTGATTTTGATAAAAGATGGAATGACCAGCAAGGATGTGGCAACTTCCTTGGGCATCAGCCACCATACCGTAGAAGCACACAGAAAAAATGTGTATAACAAACT
>JAIPAJ010000153.1 GCA_021740125.1 Leadbetterella sp.
AAGCTAAAAGCTAAAAGCTAAAAGCTAAAAAAAAAATTATGAAAAAGCTATTAACAATTACATTTCTACTTGTTTTTGGACAAGTTTACTGCCAAGATTTTGTTAAAAAATCTGACGGAACATACGAAAAAGGCGAGGCCATTAGTCTTGAAAATAACATTCTAAAATTCGTTTCAAAATCTTTGGATACTTTGGTTCTCCATGTGGAAGATTTGGCTGTTATTCACATATCGAAAGAAGGATTTGTGATGAAAAATCTCCATTTACAAAACGCTCAATTTAAGTCCAACCAATTTGGCACTACCATTATATTTCCAGAGAATAGGTTGAAAGAAATCGCAAAAAAAGAAAAGAGTTTAAAGCAAAATACTAAATCATAAAACACTGATATTTAGAATATTAATGCATTTTGAGTTCTAGGAATAGTTTCTTTCTTGAATAAACAAAACAAGACAAATGTTAAAAAATTATATAAAAATCGCCCTTCGAAGTCTCCTTAAAAATAGAGTCTATAATATCATAAACATAGCTGGGCTAGGCTTAGGAATTGCCGCCGCAATATTGATATTTAGCTATTTAAGTTTCGAATACAGTTATGACAATTTTCATAATGAGCCTGAGAAAATATTCAGGGTTTTAAGAAAAAGCACCCTCAAAAATGGTGAGGTTGAATATACAACTGGCTCACCATTGGCTTTTCAAAAAACACTAATTTCCGAGCATCCTGAGCTTGGCCAATATGTACCTATTCATGGTATGGTAGAACCAGTCGTTACAGTAATGAATAGTGGCTCAGGTGTAAATGGAGACAAATACAATGAAGATAATCAGGGACTTGTGACTGACCCCTCGTTTTTTGAGGTCTTCAATTTTCCATGGTTAATTGGCAACCCAAAATCGCTTGCAGAGCCCAATGTAGTTGCACTATCTGAAACAATGGCAAAAAAATACTTTGGTGATGTTCAAAAAGCCGTTGGTCAAAACATTAAGGTAAATGGCACAGAACTGATACAAGTAGTGGGTGTTATTAAAGATGCACCACTGAATACAGATTTTAATACTTCAATGGTATTTTCATATGAAAGCAAACGAAAAAATCCTGAAAAATGGGGATTTGGCAAATTTGACGATTGGGGCTCAACTAGCAGCAACGACCATCTGTTTCTTAAACTAGCGGATAATCAATCCGAATCTAAAACAAATGCAGTTCTTGGAAAATTTGCAAAAGAAAAATACAAAAATGATGGAGCCAATGATGTGAAGGAGCATTTTTTGGGAAGTCTAGATCAAGTTTACTTTGACCAACGATTGAGCAATTTCAAAGACAAAGTAGTTTCATCCAAAAAACTCAAAGGTATTGGACTAATAGGTGTTTTGATTGTCCTTATGGCTTGTTTTAACTTTATAAATATAGCCACAGCCATTATCGGAAAACGCATCAAGGAAGTTGGCGTAAGAAAAACCTTAGGCTCACATAGATCTCAATTGGCTGGACAATTCTTGTCAGAAACTTTCATAGTATGCTTATTATCAGTTGTATTAGGTTTACTGATAAGTATATTGGGCAAACCTTGGCTCAGTGCTTTATTCGACCTTCCAGAAGGCTACAGTATTTTTTCAAACAAATTACTGCTGCCATTTTTAGGTCTTATACTGTTTTTAGTTACTTTGTTTTCAGGCCTGTATCCTGCTATAATAATGTCCAACTTTTCGCCTTTGGAAGCTTTTAGAAGCACAAAAAAAGCCAATTGGAGGCAAGGACTTTCCCTCAGAAAAGCACTGATTGTTTTCCAATTTGCTATAGCTATTTTCTTGGTTTTTTCTACACTCATAAATGTATCGCAACTCAGAATGTTGGACAGCAAAGACATGGGTTATGTAAAAGAAGGCGTCCTGATTTTTTCGGTTGACCCTGAATTAAGAAGTAGAAATACCGCTCTAAGAAGTAGAATAGAAGCTATACCAAGAGTTAGTTCAATGAGTTTCAACAGTGACCCACCTTCTTCGGGCAACAATTGGCAATCCAACTTTGCCTTTGACCATCGAGCCGAAGACGAGAAGTTTAACATAAGTGCGAAAATTGCAGACGCTCAATATTTTAAAACTTTTGGGCTTAAAATGCTGGCTGGAAAGTCGTATGAAAACACCGACAGTATTCCAAAATATGTTGTAAACGAAACCATGCTCAAAAAACTCGGCAACATCAAGCCTGAAGATGCTATAGGCAAGCAGATAAAAATGGGAGGTCAAGAATGGAATACCATTGTGGGTGTAGTTAAAGATTTTCAGACAGCCAGTGCCAAAGAAGAAAACAGTCCTGTTATAATTTTTCCTGTTCAAAAGTATTTTTGGAACAATTCTGTGAAAATAACTTCAGGTAATTTGCAAGCGACAGTAGCTCAAATCAAAGCTGCTCACGATGCTATTTTTCCAGAATACCCTTTCAACGGTAAGTTTTATGAAGAAAATATAGCCAATTATTATAAAGCCGAAACTCAGCAAGGCTTAATTTACAAAACAGCATCTGGAATTGCCATTTTCATTGCTTGTTTGGGGTTGTTGGGCATGGCAGCTTTTTATGCTGAGCAACGCAAAAAAGAAATAGGTATAAGAAAAGTGATGGGGGCTGGCATTGGCAATATTTTGCAGTTGATGTCGAAAGACTTTCTAATTTTGGTGCTTATTGCTACGTTACTGAGCTTACCCTTGGCCTATTATTTTTCAATACAATGGCTTCAAGGCTTTGTACACAGGATAGATATTACTTGGGAATATTTCGTTATTTCAGGAGTTTTTGCAGCCATAATTACCCTACTTTCTGTTAGTTACCAAGCCATTAAAGCAGCATTGATGAATCCGGTAAAGAGTTTGAAATCTGAATAAATGGTGATTTTTTACACGAAAAATGTCGTAAAACAGAAAAAAATTCCAGTAACCAATTCTCCAATAACCAATAACTAAATTATGATAAAGAACTATTTCAAAATCGCTTGGAGAAGCCTAAAAAAGCAGCCTTTTTTTACCTTCATAAATATCTTTGGACTTTCTGTAGGTATGGCTGGAGCTTTGCTTATTTCGTTGTATATCTTTGATGAGCTTAGTTTCAATCGCTCTTTTAAAGATGCTGAACGAATTCATCGAGCCAACGTAGACATCAAGTTTGGAGGCCAGGCTCAAGAATTTGGAGTTTTGGTTGCTCCTTTTGCGGAAACCGTAAAGCGAGATTTCAAAGTTGTGGAAGATGCTACGCGTTTCCGTACTTCTGGTAGTGTTTTGGTTAGAAGGACACAAACCAATGAAAACCAGAAAGAAGTTAATAGCACCTACGCCGATCCCAATTTTCTTGATTTTTTTGGATTAAATCTTTTAGAAGGTAATTCAAAAACAGCTCTTAAAGAACCCAATACGGTGGTAATTTCTGAAAGTACTGCGAAAAAATATTTTGGAAAAAGCTCTCCGATTGGGCAAAGTATTTTGATTGACAACAATGAAACATTCCGAATTACTGGGGTAATTGCTGATTTACCTAAAAATTCTTTTTTGAATGAGTATTCTGTTTTCTTTTCAATGGAAGGATATGCTGAATCTAAAGAAGCGAACTGGGGAAGTAATAATTTCAGCACATTTCTGAAATTAATACCGCATGCCAATGCCACAGATTTGCAAAAGCCTTTACAGATCTTGTTTGAAAAATACATGATTCCGTTTGCACAATCTTTTATGCCTGGTGTAACACGCCAAAGTTTCGAAAGTAGCGGCAACTATATCAGATACAGTACAATTCCCCTTTTGGATTTGCACCTAGCCGGTAATAGAGTAGCTGAAATGAACCCCAATGGCAACAAACAAACAGTTTATATTTTATCATTTATAGCCTTGTTTTTGTTGGTTCTGGCAGTTGTAAATTTTATGAATCTATCCACAGCTCAATCGCTCAATAGAGCCAAAGAAGTGGGTATTCGTAAAACCTTGGGTTCAAATAAATCAGCCTTGGTTCGTCAGTTCTTGACTGAGTCTAGTTTGCTCACTTTTATCTCTTTATTTTTTGCATTGCTATTGGCTTTTTTACTTATCCCTTTATTCAATCAACTTTCTGGCAAAACTATTTCTTTGCCCATTTTAAACCCAATATTTTGGATCATCCTGTTAGGTGCAACCTTGCTTCTTGGCTTTGTTTCGGGTAGTTATCCATCTTTTTTCCTTTCAAGGTTTGTTCCTGTAGAGGTATTAAAAGGAAATAGTAAATCTAAAGTGGGTGGTGGCAAAATCAGAAATACTTTGGTAATTTTTCAATTTGCCATTTCGGTGTTTTTAATTATCAGCACGTTGGTGGTATTTCAGCAGCTCAAGTTTATTCAAAACAAAGACCTTGGCTATAAAAAAGATCAGATTCTGATTATTGATGATGTTTATACTGCTGGAAATAAACTGGAAAGCTTTAAAAGGGAAGTATCCGAACTACCCAATGTGACGTCAACATCCTTAAGTAGCTATTTACCAACCCCCTCCAATCGTTCTGACAACTCATTTGAATTTTTAGGCTCGGAGCCTAAAAAGACCATTCAGATGCAAAACTGGAGGGTAGATCATGATTATACTGAAACTTTGGATATGAAAATAATTGCAGGGCGAGATTTTGATAAAAGCTTTGCGACCGATTCTACTGCTATTGTTTTGAACGAAACCGCAGTCGGTATTCTAGGTTTAAAACCAGAAGATGTAATCGGAAAAAAAATCACTACTGTGGTAGATAATAGCGTAAAACCAGTATACACAGTAATTGGGGTTGTACAGAACTTCCATTATTCCTCATTCAAAGACGAAATTGGTGCTTTATGTCTACGTATACGGATAGGCTCTAATTCGAATCGATTGATTGTGAGGCTAAATTCCGGCGATTTCAAACAAAGTCTTTCGCAGATAGAAAAGAAATGGTCTGAAGTAGCCCCAGGACAGCCTTTTAACCATTACTTCATGGATGATTCTTTTAACAATACATTCGAAGTAGAGCAAAAACTCGGCAAAATCTTCATGACTTTTACGGTGCTCTCACTATTAATTGCTTGTCTTGGTTTATTTGGATTGGCCGCTTTCAATGCACAAATGAGAACCAAAGAAATAGGAATTAGAAAAGTGATGGGAGCCAGCGTTCGCCAGATAACTTACCGACTTACAAAGGATTTTTTAAAATTGGTAGGTATAGCCATCATTATTGCTTTGCCTGTAGGTTGGTTTGTGATGAATAAATGGCTTGAAGATTTTTCATTCAGAATTGATATACCATTGTGGATTTATGCTCTATCTACATTTTCAGCCATTCTTATTTCGATATTGACCGTGAGTTATCAAAGTATAAAAGCCGCTCTGGTAAATCCAGTAAAGAGTCTGAAATCGGAGTAATGGGGATTAGAAAACTGGTTAGTGGTATAAAAAAAACTACCTATTTTCCAATAACCATTTGCCCAATCAATAAATAAAAAAATTATGATACGTAACTATTTAAAAATCGCTTGGAGAAGCTTACTGAAAAATAAGAATATTTTCATTATTAACTCGTTAGGACTGGCTATTGGTATTGCCACTTGTCTAACTATTTCGCTTTTTGTGGCTGATGAAATCAGTTATGATAGATTCAATACCAATGCCACCGATACCTATCGGGTTGTTTTGGATGCAAAAATGGGTGATGAATTGATAAAAGAAGCGGCAATTATGGCACCAGTTGCGTCAGCTTTAAAACAAGAACTGCCCGAGATAAAAAGGACTACTCGCATCCATAAGTTTACCGATGCTGCCAAAGTTGCTTACCAAGGGAAAGCCATAAGAAAAGGAAAATTGGTGATGGTTGACTCCACTTTTTTTGATGTTTTTACTTGTAAGTTTTTAAGTGGTCAGCCTAAAACCGCTTTAAATAGACCCAATACCGTTGTTTTAACACAAGAACAAGCAGAAGCGTATTTTGGAAAAACCAACCCAATGAATAAAAGTATTCACATAAAAGACATTGGTATTTGGAATGAAAATGGTTTTCAAGATTTTTCGGGGTTGTTTACTGTTACGGGTATTATCGAAAAAATGCCTCTAAATTCTCACTTTCATTTCGATATATTGGCTTCGATGGCGAGTAACACGCTTGCCAAAAATGAGAGCTGGCTCCAAGGACAATATTATACCTATATCACACTTAATGAAAGCGTAGAAATAAAAAATCTCGAAGCCAAAATAAGAGCTTCTGCCAATAAACATCTTGCTCCTGAAATAAAGGCAAAAATGGGTATGAGTTTAGAAGAGTCCATTGCCAAAGGAAATAAATTTGGGCTTGCACTACAGCCTTTACTCGATATTCATTTGCAATCAGATTTAAGGGGTGAATTGGAGCAGGGTGGCTCGCTAAAAACAGTAACGATTTTTGGTGCTGTGGCTTTATTTATGCTTCTGATCGCTTGCATCAATTTCATGAATTTGAGTACCGCTTCGGCTTCAAAGAGGGTTAAGGAGATAGGAATGCGTAAAGTATTAGGTTCTGCAAAAAGCCAATTAGTAAATCAGTTTTTGTCTGAATCATTTATTTCAACCGTTTTCGCCATGCTTTTGGGCGTTGGCATATTTAGCTTGTGCTTGCCATTTTTCAACCAATTGGCCAACAAGCATATTGAAATTTCTTCATTTTTCAATGTGAAATACATTTCAATCTTAGCGATTTTAACATTGATTATCAGTCTTTTAGCTGGTACTTATCCTGCTTTTTTTATGTCGTCGTTTAATACTTTGCAAGCTCTCAAAAATAGGTTTACAAACTCGGGTAGTAAAAGCGTAAGAAGCGGTTTGGTTGTGTTTCAATTTGCCATTTCAGCAACACTAATTATTGGCACTTTGGTAGTAAACCGGCAAATGAATTATATCCAAAACAAGGATGTTGGTTATAACAGAAAATCACTAATTGTTTTACGAGAAGCTGGTTTTTTAGGCAATAATTTGGACGCTTTTCGGAATGAACTCAAAAATGATGTTAGGGTAAAAAGTATTACAAAATCGGCATTTGTACCTGCTGGGCCAACGGATAGCAATATGCAAGGTGTAATTAAAGCCAATGACCCAACTCAGCGAATAAGAATTAAACAATATGGTATTGATGAGGAGTATATACCAACCTTAGGCATGAAATTGATTAGTGGCCGTAACTTCACAAAAGCAACTGATGAAAACACTTTAAATGTAATCATTAATGAAACAGCCATAAAATCAATCGGTTTGCCACAAAATCCAATTGGGAAAACCATAAAAATGACCGCAAATAGTGATGGTACATCACCAATAATAACAGTTGTTGGCGTGATAAAAGACTTTCACGCCCGCTCACTTCGTGAGCCAATAGAACCGTTGATTATGAAGTACAACCCGTATTTTAGTTTAATTATCAAAGCTGAAGATAAGGATATTCCTGGTTTGATAAAAAGTATGGAAAGCCGCTGGAATTCATTTGGAACTGGCGAAGCCTTCAATTATGCCTTTTTAGATGAACTTTATAATGAAACTTATCTTCGTGAAGCCAACATGAATTCCTTACTTAGAATCTTCGCTATCCTGACCATTTTTGTGGCCTGTTTGGGCTTATTCGGTTTAGTGACTTTTACTACCGAACAGAGGTTCAAAGAAATCGGAATCAGGAAAGTACTGGGTTCATCTGTCCCTCAAATAGTTGGTTTACTTTCAAAAGATTTCTTAAAATTAATAGTAGTGTCATTCTTAATCGCCTTTCCATTAGGTTATTACGCAATGCAGAATTGGCTTCAAGACTTTGAATATCGTACTGAATTACAATGGTGGGTTTTTGTTGTTGCAGGTTTGATTACTGTCTTAATTGCATTCATAACCATTAGTTACAGAAGTATTCAGGCGGCATTGATGAATCCGGTGAAGAGTTTGAAAACGGAGTAAATCTTGTTAAGGTTATTGGGAAATTAGTTATTGGAAAGGAGTTTCCCAGTAACCAATTTCCCATTTTTCTTTTGTCCAAAAAGTTTCTTCAAAAATATTTTACTTTTATTGTAACCTTATTCAACAAGTGGAGTTTCCACATTCAAATCACCCTAAAAAAAACAAACAAACCGATTGAACGCATTAACAGACAATAGCCTTATGCTTAAAGTGAAAGCTGGTGATTTAGACAAGATGGGCTTGTTGTTTGAGCGTTATCATAGGCCTTTGTTTGGTTTTTTATACCACACCACGGGTCAGGTGGCACAAAGTGAAGATTTGGTACAAACGGTTTTTTATAGAATGTTGAAATACCGCCATACTTTTACCGGCGAGGGTGAGTTCAGAACTTGGATGTTTCATTTGGCCAGAAATGTGGTCAATGATGCCGCTAGGAAAAACCAACGCGTTGTTTATGAGGCAGATATAACGCCAAGTAGCGAAAGGACAATTTCTACGCCAGCAGCAGATGTTCAACTTGAAAAAAAACAAGAAACTGAAGTTCTTTACCAAGCTTTGGCGAAATTGAGTCCTGATCACCGAGAAGTTTTGATTTTGAGTCGTTTTCAAGAATTATCATATCAAGAAATTGCCGAAATTCTTAAAACTTCAGAAGGAAACATCAAAGTAAAAGTGCATCGGGCCATGAAAGAATTGAAGAGTATATTTTTGAATGAAACAAATTAAAAATCAATAAAACATAACGGCTGGCTTCGGTTTAGAACCACCTTATTATTTGATAAAAAGAAATGGACGAACAATTTGATGATATTGAAAAAACGCTCTGGGACCAAATGGGCAAACTTCCAGTTCCTGAGCCAAGCAAAGATGTGAAAACTCGTTTTCATGCTATGCTTGACACTTTCAAGGCGGAAGAGGAAGCTAAAAAAGAAGGTTTATTTCAAATCCTACTTGAACGTTTCAAAACGCTATTTGTTTACAAACCTGCATATAATTGGGCCTATGCCATGATACTCATTTTAATCAGTAGCGGTGCTGGATATTTTATTGGAAAACCCAACAGTGAAGTGGCAGCCAATAACAATGAAGTAAAAAGGTTAGCATCAGAGGTGCAAGATATGAAGCAAATGATGATGCTCTCTATGCTCGAAAATCCAGTTGCCACTGAGCGACTAAAAGCTGTTAGTTACACACAAGAACTAAATAATGTTGACGACCAAGTAATAGATGTACTACTGACAACGCTCAATTTCGATCAAAATGAGAACGTACGCCTCGTTACGCTCGAAGCCTTGATTCAGTTGGCAGATAACCCAAAAGTGCGTGAGGGTTTGGTACAATCGCTTCTTACACAAGAATCACCTTTGATGCAAGTCGCATTGGCCGATGCGATGGTGAAACTGCAAGAGAAGCGGTCTGTCAAGCAATTTAAAGAGTTGCACAGAAAAGAAGACCTC
>JAIPAJ010000154.1 GCA_021740125.1 Leadbetterella sp.
CATTTGTACCAAAATCACCTGGGTGGCCTTTTATTATTTTGTTTCCATAAAAAGACGAGAATGTTTTATCAGTAGCGTCGTGTCTGTCGGCTTGAAAGTAGCTATTGATAGGTTCTCTATTGATTCTATAGCCAGTCAATATTTTGGCAGCACTTTTTACGTCATCTTCTGTGTATTTTGAATTGGTTCCTTTGCCCAGTGTAAAAAGCTCTTGAAGTTCACGAGCGTAGTTTTCATCTGGAGCTGTTTTGGTATTTTGTGTGCCATTCAGATAAAGTAACATTGCTGGCTCTAAGGTAATTGCCTTCGTAAACTCCTTAAAATTGCCAAGGGCATATTTTCGTATCGTTTGTAAATATCTGAAAGCCATTCGGGCATCGTCGTACACATCTATTTCTGCAGCAAAATGGTTGTGCCAAAACAAATTCATTTTTTCATGAATAGTGGTTTCCTGAAAATGCATCTGTTGAATCCACCAAGACTTTAGTGATTGTTTCCTTCGGCTATTGATTGTTCCATCTCCAAATGCACTGTTTACCCAAGTCTGACCCAGAGCGACTCCAGTAGTGTCTTTTGTAGCATTTTCGTAATGATTTACTGGAGGGGAAGGTACAGCACTTTCTTTGAAAATAATGGCTATAACTTGATCCAATGTTTTGCCTGAAAACTTTTTGAAATCATCTATTTTTATACCCAAGAGTGTGCGTTTTAACAAATGCTTTAGGGTATTGTCGTCAAAAGTGCCAGTGTATTTTTCATGACTAATAGGTCCAAATGACTTCATAGAGTAAGGAGTTTTGGTTTAGACTCATTTTTTTGTAAAAGGTTTATTTTTACTAAAAAGCAATTCTTTTTTTGTTTTCAACTGAGATTTTAGAACCTTCAGCCAGCATTACAGAGAAAGGTTTTTCATTGCTTAGAAATCCAAATTCTTCGCCATAAATTGCTGCAAAATCAACATTGATTTGGTAATTATCAATATTATAGACCTTCCATTTCGGATGTTTTACTTCGTATTCGTTTGTTTTTGTTTGGTCAATCCGTGCATAACCCCAATAGTGTTCTGTAATAAACTCAGCTTCGCTATCAGCTTCTAATTCATACAATTCATTTACACCACAAACTTTAATTGAGTTCCATATTTCTGCCTTTTTCCAAAGGTATTCTACTTCAATTTGATTTGTATTTTGCTTCCAAAAGTGTTTCATGCTTAGTGTTTCATAATGCTCATTATAAATAGTATTTGCAACAAAAGTTAAAGCAGCCTTAGGAACAATTTCTTTAATAAATACCACTCCCCTTTTTTCAATTCCATTTTCAACTCGCTTGACATAAAACCTTAAGTTGACTTCTTCAAAATTTATATGAAAAGGTATTTTTATTCCTAACAATTTGGTGTTTAAGAACATAAATCCTACCAAACTCACATAGCACTTGTTTTCCCATAGATCCAAAACCGTGCCGAAGGGTAAATATTTCTCTAATAATTTAGGATTAACTAGATAATTTGCCATGGCTAATTTTCGCCATTCGGCATTTAGAAAACTCATTGTTTTGTCTTTAAAAAGCCCATTCCAATACTTGATTATTTTTTAAAATCGTCTTTTTGCTTTGTCCTTTATAAATCAATTCAGTTTCGCCACCAGGTTTTCCGATAATTTTGGCAGAAACCAATCGCCCATTTTCCCAAACTATGTCTAACTCAAATCCACCCCTAGCTTTTAGTCCTTTTACAGAGCCACTTTTCCAGGAGTCAGGTAATGCGGGTAAAAGATAAATTTTGTCAACAGTGCTTTGCATAAGCATTTCGGCTACAGCGGCGGCTCCACCAAAATTTCCATCAATTTGGAATGGTGGATGTGCATCAAAAAGATTTGGATATGTGCCACCACCTCTCTGATAGTTAACTATTACTCCATCGGGTTCAACGTATTTGAGCAATTCTCTATACATTTTGTAAGCCCTATTTCCATCCCAAAGTCTTGCCCAAAGGTTTATTCTCCAGCCTTTTGACCAGCCTGTTGTTTCGTCACCTTTAATCTCAAGACTCGTTTTGGCTGCTGCTGCAAGTCCTGGTGTTTCGCCCATATTGATATGCAAACCAGGAAATAAACCATAAAGATGTGATTGATGGCGGTGCTTGGGTTCAGCGTCGTCCCAATCATAATACCATTCTTGTAGATTGCCTTTTTTGCCTACTTGATAGGGATATAAATTGGCCAAAACTTCCTCTAATTTATTTTTAAAGTCATAGTCACTTTTCAAAATAGTGCTAGCTTCTATGAGATCGATAAATAGTTCTTTTATCATAGCTATGTCAGCGGTAGCTCCATAAAGTGTAGCACCTTTGTAGCCTTTGTCTGTTATATAAACATTTTCTGGCGACGTACCTACCGCAGTGATGTATTTTCCATTTTTGTCTTTTGTGAGCATATCCAAACAAAATTCAGCTGCTCCTTTCATCAGGGGGTAGGCCTTGTTTTTTAAGAAATCTATATCTTTTGTATAAATATAATGTTCCCAAAGATGCGTAGTTGCCCAAGTTGCTCCCATAGCCCAGTTGGCCCAGACGGGGTCACCTTTACCAAAATCTCCGACTGGGTTGGTCATCGCCCAAATGTCAGAATTATGGTGACAAGCCCATCCATTTGCGTTATAAAAAGTTTTTGCCGTTACTCTGCCAGTTTTTTCCAAATTTTCAAGAAAACCTAGAAAAGGTGTGTGCATTTCTGAAAGATTAGTATTTTCTGCCAACCAGTAATTCTCTTCGGCATTGATGTTCATGGTATAGTTGCTACTCCATGGTGGTCTGATGTGTGGATTCCATAGGCCTTGCAAATTGGCAGGAACACCTTCGGTGCGAGATGAACTAATTAACAAATACCTTCCATATTGAAAATATAACGTTTCGAGGTATTTATCCTCTGCTCCAGTTGCATATCTTCTAAGTCGTTCATCAGTGGGTAAATTTATACTCATGTCAGGCTTTAAATCAAGGCTTACTCGGTTATAAAACTTCTGGTAATCACTCAAATGCCTAGTTTTGAGGTTTATATAAGTTTTTTGAATAAGTGGAGTGATTCTGCTGTTTACAATCGCTTTTTCATCTTTCCCTTGTTTTTCTGGATCTTTGTCGAATCCATTGAAGCTGGTCGCCATGCACACAGCCAGTATTACTTCGGTCCCATTAGTAATACCAAGCGTGGAATCTGTTTTTATGATTTTTCCGTAAATACTTTTAATTAAAATGCTACCGAAAAACCTTGTCCCTCTTTTTTGATCAAAAACAACGGGGTCTATTTTGTTATTCACATAGTTTGGATCAGCTTTTATAGGTGCTCTTCCTGTAAACTGTAATTGATTACTTGTAGTTTTTACATCAAACTTTAATTGAGAATCAAATCTCAGGGTGAAATTCAGTTTTCCAACTTCAGAGCTTTTGAGTTTGATAATAAACGCTTTATCGGGATATGAATAAAAGTATTCTTTGGTTATTACTGTATTTTTAGTTTTGTAGTTCACTTTAGAAATGGCCTCGTCAAGCGATAGTTCCCGATAGTAGTTTGAAACATTCTGCTGCCCAAAGTCGATATACATAGTGCCCAAAGGAGTGTAAGATTCTGAATATTTTCCCTGCATTTTTTTGATAAGCGAATCTGCAGCTTTATAATTTTCATTTTTTAGAGATTCTTTCACAGCAGGAAACACCTTGTAGGCGTCTTTGTTCATGTATGGATTTACTGGTTCGCCAGACCACAGTGTGATGTCATTCAAAAAAATTTTATCTGTTATTGTACCGCCGAAAACTGTGGCTCCTTGATTACCATTTCCTAAAACCAGGGCTTCTTCGAAGTATTCTGCTGGTTTGTTGTACCAAAGTTTTAGCGGAACTTTTTGGGCAAATAAACTTTGGGATATTAATAGAAAAAGCAAGAATTTAATTTTCATCTTAAAAAGGTTGAATATGTTCCAAAAGTAATGGAAATGGCTAGAAAAATACAAATTTATTAATTTCTGAAAAAGTTTTCTATTTGTATCTTTTTGTCCTTCTAAGTTCATAAATGATTAAGATTAAGCCGATCACAACAGCTAATCCAAAGCTAGTAAATAGAAAGTTATAAGGATTAAATATACCATTTTTTACTAAGTATTCTGAGCCGAAACGCATTATTAAAACCAAAAAGAAATAGAATATTCCCAGAAATGCCCAAGTGTTGAGTTTTGAAAAAGGTGGATTGTCGTCTCTGAAATCGAAATTATTGTTCGAAAACAAAAATTTGAGCTTATTCCAATCCCATAATAATAAATATAGATTTGCGAGCAGCATCAAGAAGGTAATCAAGGGGGTTCCTGCGAATTCGTATGAAAGGGTAATTATAAATATATTGGTAATAATAGGAAAAAAGAGAACGGCACCGAATGTACTCCATCTTTGCGTCATAAGTATAAGCCCTGCCATTAATTGGCCCCAACCTATAAATTTCCAGTAAAGTCCTGAGGCGTACATGGTTTCGAAAAAATGCCAGGCTGAATTTATCGGACTGCCTGCCCCAGAATCAGATGTAAATCTCAAGCCTTGAATTTTTACAATACTCGCAAATACGAAAGCCGAACCTATTAAATATCTTAAGAAAATAGTAAATATTTGAAGTGTCTTAATTCTCTTTAAACTTGATATGGTCATTTGGGCTCAGTTTTTTTATAAAAATAATAATAATTCTCTTTTTATTTTTTAATTCACCCATCGAAATTTATTGCCTAAGTTTTTAATTGAATATTTGGCGTAATAAAGATTTATTTTTAATAGATTTAAGGCTAAAATCTAATATCGAATTTATGAGAATAGTATTTCTTGACTCTTACACAGTGCACCCTGAAGAGATTAATCTGGATGTTTTTAAGGTTTTTGGTGATTTTGTTCATTATGATAGAACCGTTCCTTCTGAGGTCATTGAAAGAGCCCATAATGCAGAAATAATATTGACCAATAAGGTGGTATTGGATAAAACGATGATGGGTCAATTGCCAAAACTTAAGTATATAGGTATAACAGCAACCGGTTTTAATGTGGTAGACATAAAGGCCGCAAACGAACTTGGCATTACCGTAACCAATGTTAGAAACTATAGTTCGAATTCCGTAGCACAGCAGGTTTTTGCAATGATTTTGTCATTTGCGAATCGATTATCTGAGCATTCAAGTTTTGAGAGTTGGGCCTCTCAACCCGATTTTTGCTATTATAATTATTCCCTTTCTGAGATTGCAGGTAAAACCATTGGGCTAATAGGCTTTGGCAATATTGCACAAAAAGTGGCTCAAATAGCATTGGCTTTTGATATGAAGGTTTTGATTAACAAAATGACTCCTTTGGATCCACCATTGCAAGGAATCACGGAGGTTGATTTAGACACCTTGCTGAAGTCATCAGACTTTATCAGTTTGCATTGCCCGCTTACAGCTGACAATGAGAAGTTTATGGATGCTTCGGCCTTTAAAAAAATGAAAAATTCTGCCATTTTGATAAATACAGCCCGTGGTGGTTTGATAAATGAAATGGATCTGAGAGAAGCCCTGAATTCAGATGAAATAGCGGGTGCTTATTTAGATGTATTAGCAGTTGAACCTCCAGCCAAAGACCACATTTTGGCTGATGTACAAAACTGTAGAATAAGTCCGCACATAGCTTGGGCTAGCTTTGAAGCCAGGCAAAAGCTTATGCAAATAGTCTTTGAAAATTTAAAGTGTTTTTTGGCAGGAAAACCGCAAAACGTCATAAAATAATAAAGGCCTTCCAAACTGAAGACCTTCATTATTAATATTAGATTTAAATTACCATTTTAAAGGTACTTTTACTGAAGTCATATCCCATGAGATAGTAATTTGAGAATCTTCGGCAGTTATAGTAAGTTTTTCCAAAGAAGCCTCGTTATTTAATGGCTTAACTTTTATTGAAGCTACATTTTTATCTTTCACTTTGTCGTAACCGTAAGCTCCCCATTGTTTAAGTTCTGAGTTTAGAATTACTGTCCACTCATCTTTTGTAGGAATCGTAAACAAAGTGTATGTACCTGCTTTAACTGCTGCACCTCCAAAGTTAACGTCCTTTTTGAAAGTTACTTCAGTTGCACCATTGGCACCAGTTCTCCAAACCTCTCCATAAGGAACAAGCTTGCCGAAAATCTCACGATCTTTCTTAGACGGTTGACCATAAGTTATTTTAACGTTTGCACTTTCAGTAGTTATGGCTGGGCTAGCTGCAGGCTTTTGTGCAAATGCAAAGGAGCTAATTAAGGCAAAAAATACAAATATGCTTTTTTTCATTTTTGTTGAAATATTATAGTTTAAAAAATTGTTTCAAATTATAAACGACCGAAAGTCTCAATTAGTTTTTTCGGCCAATTTTTTTGCCATTTCCAAAGGATTCGTTGGATTTGGATTTAAAGTATCTGACTCAATTAGACCGTCTCTTAATCTGATAATCCTGTGGGCGTAATTAGCTATGTCTTCTTCGTGTGTTACCATTATTATGGTGTTCCCTTTTTCATAAATTTCATGAAAAAGCTGCATAATTTCATATGAAGTTTTAGTGTCGAGGTTACCGGTTGGTTCGTCGGCCAGCAATATTGAAGGGTCATTTACTAAGGCTCTTGCTACAGCCACACGTTGACGTTGTCCACCAGAAAGCTCGTTGGGCTTGTGTAATGAACGATCCCCTAAACCAACACTTGCCAAAACAGCCTGAGCTTTTTCGGTTCGAGCGGCTTTGCCATAACCTGCATAAATGAGTGGCAAAGCTACATTTTCTAAAGAAGACTGACGAGGCAACAAGTTGAAGGTTTGAAATACGAATCCGATTTCTTTGTTTCGTACTTCTGCGAGTTCGTTCTCGCTCATTCCACTAACATCTTTGTTATTCAGGACATAAGAGCCAGATGTAGGAGAGTCTAAACAGCCTATAATGTTCATCAAGGTAGACTTTCCAGATCCAGAAGGTCCCATAAATGCTACATATTCCCCTTTTTTGATGGTAATCGTTACATCTTTCAATGCATCAATTACTTCAGAACCCATCACATATCTTTTGGCGATATTCTTAGTTTCGATAATAACCATACTATCGGTTTTTAATTATTTTTTTGAAAGCAACAAAGTTATATTTTATTTTTTGGTGAAGCATTTATTTTCTACCAACGAATTATTTGGCGGATGGGTGGTAGGAAATAGATTTCAAATCCCATACAAATTTAGTAAATCCTTTTTCTCTCCAAATGGAATGGTTTTCTCAAAAACAAACCCCAGTTTTTGTAAAAGAGCATTTGAAGGGATATTACTCTGGTCAACGATAGCGATAATTCTACTGAATTTCAAAACATTTTTCCCAAATTCTAAAGTAGCTTTTGCTGTTTCATATCCAAATCCTTTTCCGATATAGTCTGGAAGAAAAGCAAATCCTAAATCCACATCTTCCAATTCTTGTCTTTTAATAAAACCGCACATTCCTATTGGTTTTTGAGTCGATTTTTCACCCACAAAATAAAATCCAAAACCATTTTCTTCGTAACTTTTTAAAGAGCCATTTTTCAAATAATTTTCAGCATCAGCTAAATTTCTGACACCTTTGTCTCCGATAAATTGCAGCCAAGTAGGCGTGTTAACCAATTCTAATAAGAATGGGGCGTCGGCCAAAGTGAATTTTCGGAGAATCAATCGTTCAGTTTCAAGAATCAGCATTTTATGAAAGTATAATGTGTTCGAAAATTAAGAATTATTTCAAAACAATGCATTTTTAAAACCGTATTCAAGTTCAAAAAACGTTGTTTGTCCGTAAATTTGTTTCATGGAAAAATATGATGTTGTAATAATTGGAGGTGGTCCGATTGGTTTGGCTTGTGGAATTGAATGCCAGCAATCAGGCTTAAGTTATGTGATTTTGGAAAAGGGATGTTTGGTAAACTCGCTATATAACTATCCTACAACCATGACTTTTTTCAGTACATCTGAAAGGCTGGAGATTGGTGGGGTACCTTTTGTTTCTATTTCAGCAAAACCCACACGTTCAGAAGCCTTAGAATATTACAGAAGAGTTACTCAAAATAAAATGCTTAATGTGAAGCTTTTCGAAGAAGTTACATCAGTAGGAAATAATGAGATTGAACATGTAACAACCACAAATAAAGCCGTATATCATTCCAAATCCATAGTTGTAGCCACGGGTTTCTATGATATTCCAAATACTTTGGGCATTGAAGGAGAAAATCTACCTAAGGTAACACACTATTATAAAGATCCGCATTTTTATGCTTTTCAGAAGGTTTTGGTTGTTGGGTCCAATAATTCATCGGTAGATGTTGCCCTAGAAACTTGGAGGAAAGGAGCTGATGTAACGATGGTGATTCGTGAACCAGAAATCGGGAAAACTGTTAAATATTGGGTGAGGCCAGATATTGAAAATAGGATTGCCGAGGGTTCTATAAAGGCCTATTTCAACTCAGAAATTTTGAAAATTAGCGAAAAAGCTGTGTTTATAAAAACGCCAGAAGGCAAAATTTCAATTGAAAATGATTGGGTATTGGCCATGACTGGCTACAAGCCAAATTTGCCATTTTTGGAGAAAATGGGCATTAATCTATCTTTAGACCAACAAAGAAAGCCAGAATACAACGAAAATACCATGGAAACCAATTTGCCCAATGTCTTCATTGCGGGTGTTATATGTGGCGGAATGGATACACGTAGCTTGTTTATTGAAAACTCAAGAGTACATGCCGAATTGATTATTAAGCGGATTTTGGAGAAAAATGGAGTCGATTAATTTCATTTTATCTAAAAGGTAATCAGAATTTTAAAATTGCACTTCTCCAATTAATTATTTGACAATCAATAGTTTACTATAAATTAATATATTGGCTGTGAGTTTATTAAAAATAAATTCGTACCTTTGCGGACTTTTTAGGCCTAATCTCCTAGGAAAAAATCAATCTAAAAATCCTTTTCGAAAGGGAATCAAAATGCAAGAAATAAGAAATATCGCCATCATTGCTCACGTTGACCACGGTAAAACTACCCTTGTTGACAAAATCATCCACGCTTCTAAAATCTTTAGAGAAAACCAAGAGTTTGGAGATTTAATCCTCGACAACAACGACCTTGAGCGTGAAAGAGGTATCACTATCGTATCAAAAAACGTATCTGTTAGATATAAAGGCATCAAAATCAATATCATTGATACGCCTGGCCACGCCGACTTCGGTGGTGAGGTAGAGCGTGTACTGAAATTGGCCGATGGCGTTATTTTATTGGTAGATGCTTTTGAAGGCCCAATGCCACAAACCCGTTTTGTATTAGGTAAAGCCATCGATTTAGGATTGAAGCCGATTGTTATT
>JAIPAJ010000155.1 GCA_021740125.1 Leadbetterella sp.
ATACATTTTTGATGTCATTTGCTGCTTTTTCTCAAAGTAAGTTTGAGGCCTCCGTTTCGAATTATGAAAAAGTAATTAAAGCTGGTGGACATTTAACCTTGTTTTTTGTTGTTACTAACCCTTCTACAGACAGTTTAACAGCCGTTTTAGACTTGCCAGAAAATTGGAGTATATTGATTAGCAAGACTTTAAAGGTTGGGCCAAATCATACAAAGTATTCTTATACCTTATCCACTCCAAAAACAGTTGCTGCAGGATTTTATTTGCCAAAATTTAATGTTTTAAGCAACAATAAAGTCGTTATGACCAAGTTTTTTGAAGTTGAGGTTGGTGAGTTTAAAAAAATTGAGGTCCTTAATATAGGCCAGCCTGAATATGTGAGAGAAGGAGATACGCTGGTTACAGAATATTTGGTTCAAAACCTAGGTAATAGCAGTGAATGGTTGAAATTAGCTACTTCAAGAGGGGAAGTATTTAATTACAGTGATTCTCTTTTGCTCGAGTCCAATTCAAATATTCGAATAAAGGTCAAACAAAAAATTCCTGTAACAGAGAATAGCTCTTGGAATGCTTCAGCTGATTTAAAAGTTTTTACTTTAGATTCTGAAACTCCAATCTACCAGGTTACTTCTGTACCGGTTTACAGTAATTCTTCAAAAAAAACAGATCCGTATTATAGATTTCCTGTTCAAGTAGGTGGTTCCTTTCTTAATTTTAATATAGGGGGTGTTTCAACCATAGCTTATCAGTATGTAGGAGAAGGAAAGGGCTTTTTAGATTTAAAAGAAAAGCACCATGTTGATTTCGCCCTTAGGGGGCCCAACCAATTGAATTTCCCAACAGTAGGTAGCTACGACCAATATAGTCTTGAATATGATTACAAAAACACGAGCAAAGTATCTATTGGAGATTATGTTAATAGAGTCAGTAACCTTATCGAGTTTAGCCGTTTCGGAAGAGGTATTAAATATGACCAGAAAATCTCAAAGTCAGAGCTTCAAGTTTATTACCAAAGAGCAAGGTTTCTACCTTCGCAAAAAGATTCGTATGGATTTAACTATGGGTATAATCTAAGGGAAGGTATAAAATTCAGTTTCAATTATTTCAACAAAGACGTCATAAAAGACAATTCATTATTTAGAACAAATATTCTAGGCCTATCTTCAAACATAAAAAAGGAATTATTTAGTATTGAAACAGAGGTTGCAATGGGAAACGCAAACTCAAAATGGGATTTGGGTTTATTCAACAGATTCCATCTTCAATTACAAAAATTCAATATTCACAGCGAAATTATTTCGGCAGGAAAAGATTTTCATGGATTTTACACAAATAGCAGACTACTCATAAATGGCTTGAGCTATAGCTTAAACAAAAAGATAAATATTGGTGTCAATAGCAACTTTACAAGGATAAATCCTAGTTTGGATATTTTAGCCTATAGCTCATCACCAATAAGCAAAACCAATATGGCTTTTGCAAGTTTTCAACCCAATAACAAAAATTCATTTTTCTTAAATTATACTTTTCAAGAAAGAGAAGATCGTCAGATACCCTCAAGTTTTCATTACAAAGAAGAATTTAGCAATTTATCTTATAGTTTAAATCATGATAAAGTATTAATTTTTTCACAATTTAGGTATGGTAACGCACAAAATCTACTTGCGGTGGATCAATTGAAACCAAAGCAGTTTTTCAATTCAATGTTACAGCCTTCTGTGAAAATTTCGAATTGGTTTTGGTTAGGAGGGTATTTCGAGCATCAGAATACGAGTAAATTCTCTCAAGATAACACCATTAAAAATCTGTTCTATTATGGTGGAAGCATGAGGTTTAACTATAAAAGATTTGTTCATGCCAATTTTATGTATAGAAACAATTATGCTCCAGACGAGTTTTTCGAAAAACGAAGTTTCATGGATGGTTCACTTCTTTTTGATTTTAAAAATCACCAATTGAGTTTAACTACTGGACGGGCTTATGTTCCTCTCAGTGTGAACGCCAATCAAAACACCTTGTTTTTTACCCTTAAATATGTTTTAAAACTAAATGTACCTGTAAGGAAGAATAAAAATATAGGTCATGTATCAGGAAATTTGGTAGGAATGTCAGATGGTATTTTGAAAGGTGGTGTAATTGTCCAAATGGGTCCTTATAAAACGGTAACTGACACGAGTGGCAATTTTCATTTTAATAATCTGAAGCCAGATATTTATCACATTACCCTAAATGGCGGACCTAACATGCAAGGTATTATTGCAGGTATCAAAATACCATTAGAAGTTTCTGTTAAAGCCGATTCAACAGAAAGAGTTTCTATTCCTTTACTGAAAACTGGTGGTTTGGTAGGAAAAGTGAATTTTCAAGTTGAGGAACGTAATTTAAAACTCGCAGACAATTCCAAATTACCCGTAGTTTTGGTAAAACTTACCAATGGAGATGAATCATTCCTAACACAAATAAATGAAAAGAACGAATTTTCATTCAAAGAAATAAAGCCAGGTAATTGGAGTGTTTCGGCTTTTATTCCAGGTAAGCAAGAGCAGTTTGAAGTTGTAAATAAAGAAAAAAATGTTGTTATTGGGGCTGAAAAATTAATTCAAGAATCTTTTGTTGTGAAATCAATAGAAAGAAAAATATTTTTCTCTGGAAAGGATTTCAAATTGATAACTAAGAAATGAGGTTTTTATTACCAATAATATTTTTTTTGATATACAATGAAACTTTTGGGCAGACCTCCTCTGTAGGGGTGAGTTTCTCACTTCCCAGTGTGGCACTCCTAGATGTCGAGCCAAATACCAATAGCATTAATTTGAGCTTAACGGCTCCAACTGAAGCAGGCAGTATGGTTACCAATACAGCTTCAAACAATACCAAGTGGATTAATTTTTCTTCGGCAGTTACTCCGGGGCAAACACGAAGAGTTTCGGCACAAATTTCTGGTATTATGCCAAATGGCTTAAATCTCATATTAAACACCAGTGCATATTCAGGGGCAGGGGCAGGAACTTTAGGGAGTAGGGTTTCCCCCATAACGCTTACTGCCGCTTCCCAAACTATTATTAATGGCATTGGTGGAGCTTACACAGGTAATGGGGCATCAAACGGTTATAATTTAACTTTTACTCTCTCCATTAATAATTATAGTCAGTTAAGAAGCCAAAGTAGTACGGTATCTATTATTTATACATTGATCGATAACTGATGAGATTTATATTAAGTATATTTTTATTATTATTTGGTTTTGACGCTGATTCTCAAAATATCTCAGCTAGCCCTGGTTGGAGTTATAGTGTTCCTTCGGGTACAATCAGCGAGGCTGGCTCAAACTATTCTACTAGTCCTGAAAGTGCGATAAACCAGACCTTAATTTCACTTACAGGGTTTTCAATTTTTGATTCGTATGCAGTTACTGTACACAAAATAGATACAGATTGGAACAGTGGATTAGCTTTGCAAGTACAAAGAACTGGAACAGGATCGACAGGATTTTTTGGATCTACGAACGGAGGTACACCATATATCACGCTTACCAATAGCCCTCAGGCTTTTTTCAATGGCAATATCGGATTAGCATTCAATAAAAATAATGTGCCGATACAGTATCGAATACAAGGAGCATCCGTGCTTTTACCCGTAAAAACATATACCACAACGGTGGTTTACACCATTTCAAACTGAGGCTATAGCCTAACTACTTCACCAGTTTTTACGGACTCATCACAAGCAAAAGCTATTCTTAGGCTGTTTACTGCGTCATCCACATGGTCTGTTAAGTCCACATCATTCTGGATAGCGTTTAAGAAAAACAATTGTTCTCTTTTACAAAGCTCATTATGGTCTGGCTCATCCGAAAAGTCTATCCATTCCTCTTTTCTTGTAAAATTATTGGAGGCATCTATATCTGCATAATGTACTTTCAACGATTCAGCTTTTGAGTGGGCATCTACATTGTCTGATTGCCCAGCTTTTGAAGCATCTTTTGCTACAATAGAAACACAACCTTTTGGCCCAATAACATCTTTTACAAAGAATGCTGTTTCTGACATCATAGGCCCCCAACCAGCTTCGTACCAACCTACTGAGCCGTCTTCAAATCGAATTTGCAATTGTCCATAGTTGTAGTTTCCTGCTGGAATATCTTCAGTCATACGGGCTCCAATGGCACTCACCCAAACTGGCTTCGAGCGGGTCATTTGACACATTACGTCAATATAATGCACACCACAATCCACTATTGGACTCAGGCTTTTCATCAAGTTACGGTGTACGTCCCACATTAATCCATGACTTTGTTGGTTAAGATTCATTCTCATCACCAAAGGTTTACCCATCGTTTGGGCTACTTCTACAAATTTTTCCCAAGAGGGGTGAACTCTTAAGATATATCCTATAACTAGTTTCTTATTCAATCTTTTGGCGGCGTCGGCTACTTTTTGAGCTCCAGCTACAGTGTCAGCCAATGGTTTTTCTATAAATACGTGACAATCAGCTTCTAATGCAGCCAACGCATAAGCTTCGTGTGTGTCAGGATAGGTGTTAATGCTTACTGCGTCAGGTTTAGTTTCCAAAAGGGCTGTATAGTAGTCGTTAAAAAGTCGGTATCCACCCCCGAGCTTTTCGTTGAGTCTTTCTTTACTTTTGCCAGGAGAAACAATACCGCATATCTCAAATTCAGGTAATCCATGATAGGCCAATGCATGTGAAGTTCCCATATTTCCACAACCCACTACCAAAATGCGTATTTTCATTTATTTAAAGTTTTTCAAGATTCAAAAGTAAAAAAAATAGCCCAACGTTTCCGAAGGGCTATCAATATTTTGTAAAATATTTTAATTAGTCTTGAACATAGGTTTTGTTACCGTTAGAATTAATATAATATCTACCGCCTCTTGGTCCTTCATAAATGGTACGACCTTTGGCATCTTTACCTACGGCTTTGTCAGCACCAGCTACTTTCTTTTGGGTGCCTTTGTCTGCCTGAGTAGTTTTGGTTTCGGTTGTTTTGGTTTTAGTGCCTTTGTCTACAGTAGTTTTCTCAGTTTTGGTTTTGGTAGTACCTTTATCTGTAGTTTTGGTAGTTTTATCTACCTTAGTTTTGCTGTCTTTGTCAATTTTTGTTTTAGAATCTTTCTCCGTTTTGGTTTTGGAATCTTTGTCAACTTTAGTTTTAGAGTCTTTAGTAGTTTTAGCGTCTTTAACTACCTTAGTTTTAGATTCTTTCTCAGTTTTGTTTTTGGTATCCTTATCTTTAGTGGTTTTTGTTCCTTTCTCACCTTTGCTTTTGGAATCTTTGTCTACTTTAGTTTTTGTTTCTTTGGTAGTTTTGGCGGGTTTTTTTTCTGTGGTTTTCTTTGTGGTTTGTGCACTTACCATCTGAAAAGTTATACAAATAGCTATAAGAATACTAAGAATTTTTTTCATCAATATATAATGATTTAAGTTTAAAATTGTACTCAAAACGTACTTTTCGCTTTGTTATTTAAAAATCAACCAAAAATACAAATTAATAAGATTACACAAGCATAGACAGCTCGGATTTTTTCAAAACATAGGCTATAGAATTATAAGAATTTTGAAGGGCAACCTCCACTTCATTAGTGTCCATCCATCTCAATTCTTCTATGTTCTCTTCTATTTGCGGCTTCATGTTTTTGTCAGAAATGAGTTTCATAGCATACCACTTGGTTTGTTTTAAAACCAGTTTTCCTTTTAACATGTAGGTGTGCCATGTTGTACATATTTTGTCATTTACTGTTACCGTTACACCACATTCCTCTTCAACCTCTCTTTCTGCGGTTTTTTTGGATTTTTCATTGGGGTCCGCTTTTCCTTTGGGTAAATCCCAAAATCCCAATCGCTTCATCATGAGTATTTTGCCCTCATGATTTTCTACTACACCACCTGCAGCTTTTATTACTTGAAGTTTATCTTTGATTTTGAGTTTGAAAAGTTCTTCATTTTTTACCTCAAATGTCAAATGTCCAAGATTTTGGGGTTTGTTTGTTTGAGCAAATTTAATAAAGTTAAGAATATTGTTAAAATTGGTGTTTTTTACCAAAACATTACCTGACAAATTTTTAAATTCTATGATTTCTGTTTTGACATCATAAACAAAATCAAAGTTTTTGGAATAGTCTTTTACGAAATGCGTATTATCGGTTATAGAAATAGCTTTGTTATTGACAAATATAAGCATGCTGTTGTTTATAAAAATGTAAAATTAATCGAATTATCTATTAAAATCCCTCTGCCTTATATTTTTTAATGGTTTCGTCTTTATCTATTTTAAAAATTTCGTTACTTTGCAGTTAAATCAGTCTAGATGATTGGAATAATCATCTTAATTTTTAATGGAAATCTTAATTATACTATTTCTAATTTTATTAAATGGTTTGTTCTCAATGGCTGAAATAGCCTTAGTTTCATCCCGAAAAACTAAATTAGAAATTGCTTCGAAAAATGGCGATGCAAGAGCTACAGCTGCATTAGCACTGGCCAATTCACCAGGTAAATTTCTTTCTACAGTTCAAATTGGCATCACCCTTATCAGCATTTTAACAGGTATATATTCTGGAGATACTTTCAAAGGATATTTGATACCATTTTTTCAACAATTTGCTGGTTTGGCAACTTATGCAGAAACTATTGCAGTGTTTTTTATCACTTTGTTGCTGACTTATGCTACTTTGATTCTGGGAGAACTGGTTCCAAAACGGATTGGAATGGCCAAAGCAGAGGAAATCGCCATGCATGCTGTAAAACCCATGGCATTTGTTTCTTTAATCACATCACCTTTTATATGGTTGTTGAGTAAAACCTCAGATTTGATCTTTAAAATCATTGGTTTAAAAGAAAATGATAGCTCTGTAACAGAAGAGGAAATAAAAACGCTGATGCAAGAAGGTGCAACTGGTGGTACTATTGAAGAAATAGAGCACGAAATTGTTCAGAACGTATTTCATTTGGGAGACAGAAGAATTACATCACTAATGACCAATATCAATGAAGTTACTTTCTTGGATTTGGACGATGATTATGAGGTGAATAAAGAGAAAATTATCGACAAAAAACACTCAGTATATCCTGTTTGTCAGGATGGTATAAATGATATGCGTGGGCTACTCTATATTAAAGATTTGCTTGGAAAAGACCTCAACTTTGAGTTGCAGAGATTGGAAGAGAATCTTCGGACGGCGATTTATATTCCTGAGAATAACCACGCTTATCAGGTTTTGGAGAAATTTCAAGAGGAACGTAAGCACTTCGGAATCATAGTGGATGAGTACGGAAATGTGGGTGGAATTGTGACCATGAATGATATTTTGGATGCTTTGGTAGGAGATATTTCGGAAACAAATGAGTTTGAATTTGAGATTACTGAACGTGAAGATGGAAGTTTTTTAATAGATGCATCCTTACCTTTTGACGATTTCTTGAACGAATTTGAAATAGATTTGCCTACACGAAAAGAATATACAGGTTTTGATACTATGGGTGGTTTTGCACTACATATTTTACAAGAAATTCCATCAACAGGCGATACTTTCGACTGGGGAGATTTTGAGTTTGAAATAATAGATATGGACAAAAACCGCATAGACAAGATGCTTGTAACCAAGAAAACAGAGGACAAAGAAGATTAACAATGAATACCGCCAGAAAAATTGCCACCTTTTTACTAAAAACCAAAGCCGTAAAACTAAGTCCTGAAAAACCATTTAAATGGAGTTCGGGTTGGAATTCGCCCATCTATTGTGACAATCGCATAACCCTCTCTGATGTAGAAGCCCGCACTTTTATTAAAAAAGCCTTAGCAAAAGCCATTAAAAAGGAATTTCCTGATGCTACACTCATTGCAGGTGTTGCTACGGCTGGTATAGCCCAAGGTGCATTGGTGGCCGATTACATGAACTTGCCCTTTGCCTACGTAAGACCTAAGCCAAAAGAACACGGAATGGGCAACCAAATAGAAGGTAAAATAGAAAAAGGACAAAAAGTGGTCGTTCTTGAAGATCTTATTTCTACAGGCGGAAGCTCGATAAAAGCTGCAGAGGCCTTAATAGAACATGGAATAGAAGTAGTAGGAATGATAGCAATATTCACTTATGGATTTAAAACCGCCGATGAAAATTTTGCCGAAAAGAATCTTAAACTAGTAACACTCAGCAACTACAACTATCTCATTGATGAGGCTCTGAAACAAGAATACGTCAAGTCTTCGGATGTAGAATCTTTGAAAAAATGGAGGAAAAATCCGGCCAATTGGTGAATAATATCAATTTATCAAAAACATAGCTAGAAAGCAGCTCTAAAAACCTACTTTTCCCATTTTATACAGAAAACTAAAAATCCGTTAAAATTAGCTGTACTTGTGTATTAGGGTCAAACCTTTCCTTTCATCGTCGTGCCAAGAAAATCAACCAAACAAATCACTGCTCAAATATCTATCACCACGATCACAACAGATAAATACGATAAGACCAGAATCTAATTCTTTGGCCAATTTTATGGCAGCTGCAGCTTGACCTCCAGAACTCATTCCGCCAAAAATGGCCTCTTTTTTAGCCAATTCCCTCGCCATTAAAGTGGATTCTTCTTGAGAAATATCAAAAATTCTATCCACACGGCTTGGGTCAAATATTTTGGGTAAATATTCTACTGGCCAACGTCTTATGCCAGGTATAGATGAACCTTCGGTAGGTTGACACCCAACTATTTGAATGCCAGGATTTTGTTCTTTAAGATACATGGATGTCCCCATTATGGTACCCGTAGTACCCATCGATGCCACAAAATGTGTGATTTTTTTTTCCGTATCTCTCCAAATTTCTGGACCAGTGGTTTTGTAATGTGCCAGATAATTATCAGGATTGGCAAACTGGTTTAATTGTAAATATTCATCGGTCAACGATTTTTCCTCAGCATAGTCTCGGCAGGCCTCTATGTTTTCAAGCAAAATTACTTTAGCACCGTAAGCTTCCATGGTATCTACGCGTTCTTTGGTGGAGTTTGAAGGCATAATGAGCTCTATTTCAATATTATACAAACAGGCAATCATGGCCAAGGCAATTCCAGTATTTCCACTAGTAGCTTCAATGAGTTTCATGCCTGGTTTTATTTCTCCTCTTTCCAAAGCACTCTTAATCATGTTGAGTGCAGGACGATCTTTAACGCTTCCGCCTGGGTTATTTCCTTCTAGTTTCGCAAAAATCCGAACTTTAGG
>JAIPAJ010000156.1 GCA_021740125.1 Leadbetterella sp.
GTTCATCGTGATGTAACTTTTCACACCAGCTTCGCCACACACACGAGCTACTTCTGGCAAATCATCCACTAAAAAATTATTGGTTTGACGTGCACGCATGTTCAACTGCTCTACACCAAAATATACCGAGTCAGCACCTGCTTTTATGGCGGCCATCATGGCTTCCCACGAACCCGCCGGAGCCATCACCTCAAACTTCGTATTTTTTTGCATTTCTTTATTCATCTGTTTTGAAACAGAATTTATAAGCGATTAATTTCCAATCCGCATTAAAATGCAAAATTAATGAATCATTTTTGTGTTTTATCACTTATTTTAAAGTGGAATGTACACAAAATCATAAATATGAAATTTAGAAGGGCTGAGGAAGGGGATTTAGAGAATATTTTGAGCTTGTTTAAAGCGAATGTTTTAGCAAATGAAGACTATAATGAAGAACAAAAGGAAGTTTGGGCTTCATCGATAGAAAATAGAACAATGTGGTTGAACAAAATAAAGGGTGAATATTTTTTATTGGCTCATCAGGATACCAAATTGGTGGGTTTTAGTTCCTTGGGACCCATGGATTATGTAGATTTGATGTTTGTTCAGAAAGATGAATTTGGGAAAGGAATAGCCAAGCAAATGCTCGAAAACATAGAAACTGAAGCAAAATTGAACGATTTGTCTGAACTATACGCTGACGTAAGTGTGTCGGGAAGGGGTTTCTTTGAAAAAAGTGGATATCACGTTGTTAAAACCAATAGAAATATTAGAAAAGGAATTCATTTGAAAAACTTTAGGATGAAAAAAGTCTTTTAAAAAATATCTTTACTGGAGAATTGATAGGATTTTTACATCGTTTTGAATTTTTAAAATAAGTAAATTATTCATGGATAATGGCTATTTGGATTCAACAAAAAAGCAATTTGAGTACTATAAATTGTTAGGAGAAAAGACTTTTGAACAGATTTCTGACGATCAAATCAATTGGCAATACAATGCAGAATCAAATTCTATTTCTCTTATTGTTAAGCATTTGACTGGAAATATGCTCTCACGTTGGACAGATTTTTTGACTACTGATGGTGAAAAGGAATGGAGGAACAGAGAGAGTGAATTTGAAGGAGAAATAGAATCCAAGATACAATTATTAGAAACTTGGAACAAAGGCTGGAATTGCCTTTTTGATGCACTCGATAGTATTTCAGACGAAGATTTAGTTAAAATCATTTATATCCGAAATCAAGGCCATACGGTGATGGAAGCCATCAATCGTCAATTGGCACATTATCCTTACCATGTAGGGCAGATTGTTTTTGTTGGCAAAATGCTTTTGGACGAAAACTGGCAAACGCTTTCAATAGCCAGAGGAAAAAGTTCAACATATAACGCCGATAAATTTTCTAAAGAAAAGCAGAAGGGTCATTTTACGGATGAGTATTTGGGTAAGAAATAATTTTCATAGAACATGAAAAAAAATATATTTGCAATTTGGATAATTTTTAGTTCCTGCATCGCTCAGAATCAAAAAATGGCGAATAGTCTATTAGATTATGAGTACCAGATTGTGCCTTTGATGGAAAAGTACAAGATTCCAGGCATGTCTGTAGGTATATCGCTTAATGATTCAATCGTATATTCTAAAGGTTTTGGGTTTGCTAACATTCAGAAGAAAATTCAGCCAGATGGAAACACACCTTATAGTATTGCATCTATCTCTAAACCTTTTGCTGCAACCGTAATAATGCGTTTGGTAGAGGAAAATAGGCTGAATTTAGACGCAAGAATAAAAGATTTGTATCCAGGCTATGAGGAAAGATGCAAACGAATTTTAGGGTATTTTAGAGAAGAAATGCCTGAATACACCTTTATGTTAGAAAATTACCATCCCGAAAGAAACGATATTACACTTAAACATCACTTGACGCATACTTCTGAAAATGCACCTGGAGACAAATATAAATACAACGGTTTTTTGTTTGGAATGCTTTCAGTAGCTGTGGAAACTGCGACGGGTTCAAAATTCGATGAATTGGTGGATAGCATGATTATCGATCCACTGAATTTAAATTATACGGCTTCCTCACAATTAGATAAATCTAAAAAGGTCATGCTAGATAAAATTGCTTTGCCGTATAATCCTTCCGATTCGGGTTTTGTAAGAGCTGATTTTCCAAATCCAAAACTAAACGCTGGTGCTGGAATAATTTCATCGGTAAATGATTTGTTGATTTTTGATAAAGCTATCAATTCCAACATTCTTGTTTCGGAAAAAACTAAGAATTTACAATTTCAGCCATATAAACTGAATGACGGAAGTCTGTCACCTTACGGCTATGGTTGGTTTACACAGAAATATAAAGATCAGACGCTCATTTGGCATTATGGCCACCATCCTGGCTCATATTCGGCTTTGTATTTGAAGGTTTTGGAAAAAAATTTAACACTTATTATCCTAGCTAACAGCGACCGTCTAAGTCATGATTTTGATTTGGGTAAAGGCGATGTGGTTAAATCACAATTTGCAAAAACATTTTTAGATTTGTTTGTGGGAAAATAAAAAACTAATTCCGCTTGTCAATTTCATCAAAAAATTCAAAAACGTATTCGTTTTTATATTCCACATCGTTAGAATCAAGTAGCGAGAAGTATTCGTCTTTGAAGCTTCTTTTGGAGTGATGTTTCTCTTGGTTAATAATGTACTTGATGATTATATCTTTTTCACGGTATCCATTCGAGAAGACTCCGTAGCCGTTTTGCCATTCAAATTTTCCAGAACAAAAACCATTTGTATTGATAAACTCGTTTGAAGATTTTTTGATTTCTCTAACAAGATCTGAAATTAGTTCTTTACAACTATAGTCAAAAAATAGATGAACATGGTCATTGTAGCCATTTACTGCCAAAGAAAAATGTCCTCTATTGTTAAGTGAGGTTGCCATATAAGCAAAAAGCTCATTTCTCCAAGGTTTGTGTAAAAGTGCTTTTCTGTTTTTTACAGCGAAAACGATGTGTAGATAGACTTTGCGATAAGTATCTGCCATGTGGATTTTTTTATCCAAATATATAAATTATTATATGATTTATAAAAAACGATAATCAATATTCCGAATAAATAATCTGACCCCGCTGCGGTCAAATTGCTTCTTTCCTTATGCATTGCTAACATAATGTGACCCCTCTGGGGTCAGTTCTTAAATATTTCGTTTTTTGTTTCAGACACAAATGCTTGACCCCAGTGGGGTCAAATTATGTTTTCAGTTGTTTTAAATTGTTTGTTGAATTTTGTCACATTCATTATTTTTGATCCAAACACCCCTTCAACAATTCCTCAAAAAACGCCTTATCCAAATCCTTCCCAATAAATACAATTTTACTTTCTCTAATTTCATCTTCATCCCAAGCTTTTCCACCAGAAATGATGAGACTTTGACCCACAGATTGCAAAATCAAGCGGTGATTTACATCTTTAGCATTTATAATACCTTTGATTCTATACAAACCTCTGGCTTCGAATACCAAATATCCAAAAAGTCTCATTTGCAATTCTTTGTCTATGAATGGCTCTGCGAATCTGAAAGTGAATGATTTTATTTTGCCATGTTTGTGTTCGTTCGAATGAGTTTTTGGTTCGTTTTCTTCAATTTTGATATCAACATCTCTTACTGTTTCGAAGATTTCTTTGACAGGAAAAGTCATTCCTTTTTCTTCAAAGAACTTTATGAAAGGATTGATGGCCAGAAGTTTGGTTTTTAATTCATCGAGATAAACTTCCGAGACGTTTGAAGTTTTATTTAGTAAAATAATGTCGCTAAAGGCCAATTGTTTTATGGCTTCTTCGGTTTCAATGAGCTGATCTTCGATAAGTTCCACATCCACCAAACAGACGATTCTTTTTACCGGAAAATCTTTTTTGATTTCAGAATTAGAGAAAAAAGGACTGGCTACATTGGCAGGGTCGGCAATGCCTGTAGTTTCAATTATAAGTTCATCAAACTCCTTTGTTTTTTTGGAAAGTTCGTTTAGAATATCATAAATACCTTCGTTTAGTGAACAGCACAGACATCCATTACTCAATTCAAATATCTCATTGTCAGGCTTTATGATAAGTTCTCCGTCAATGCCTGCTTCGCCAAATTCATTTTCAACGATGGCAAATTTGGTTTCTGGTTTTTTCTCCAAAACTTGGTTCAAAAAAGTCGTTTTTCCTGAACCCAAAAAGCCCGTGAGAATGGTTACAGGTTTGCTCATACCATTGCTGGTTGTTTTCTAAGGTCTTGTCTTTCACCTATTTGCTGACGCCACATGGCATAATAAAGGCCTTTTTCTTCGAGTAGATCGGCGTGTTTCCCCACTTCTATGATTTCACCCTTCTCCAAAACATATATCCTGTCGGCATGCATGATGGTACTCAATCGGTGAGCAATCATTACCGTTATATAATCGCCGTTTTCAGTTACTTCCCTTACGGTGGTGGTTATTTCTTGTTCTGTTAAAGAGTCTAGGGCCGAAGTAGCTTCATCAAATACAAAAATTTTAGGGTCTCGAAGCAAAGCTCTTGCAATAGAAAGCCTTTGTTTTTCGCCCCCCGAAATCTTCATTCCGCCCTCACCAATTACGGTATCAAGACCATTATCGGCTCTTTTTAGTAGATTATGGCAAGCAGCTTTTTTCATTTTGTCGAGCATGAGTTCGTCTGTTGCAGTTGGATTTACAAAAAGCAAATTTTCACGAATAGTGCCTGAGAATAGTTGTGTATCCTGGGTTACAAAGCCAATTTGATTCCTGAGCTCGTCAATATTGAGCTGATCAGAATCTATATTGTTATAGAAAACCTTACCATTGTTGGGTTTATAAAGTCCAACTAAAAGCTTTACCAAAGTGGTCTTACCTGAACCTGATGGCCCAACAAATGCTATAGTTTCACCTTTTTTAACTTCAAAATTTACGTTTTCAAGAGCGTGATTTTCAGCACTTGAATGTTTGAAACTTACATCAGTAAAGGTCAATTTATTGACTATTCCAAGGGGTTTAGGATTCTCAGGATTTTTCTCAATGGGGGTTTTTAAAAGTTTCTGGAAGTTATTTAAAGAGGCTTCAGCTTCTCTATAGGCTAGTATTACGTTACCTAGTTCTTGCAAAGGTCCAAAAATAAAGAATGAATAGAATTGTAATGTAAGTAACTGACCAACAGTGAGTTCGTTTTTGAATATTAAAAACAAAAGTATAAAAAGAATTACTTGTCTAAGTAGATTTACAAATGTGCCTTGCACAAAGTTTATCGAACGGACACCTCGGACTTTCTTCAATTCGAGTTTAAGAATCTTAAGGGTGTTCAACTTCAGACGATTAATTTCTTGGTCGGCCAAACCGAGGCTTTTAACTAATTCTATGTTTCTTAGCGATTCGGTGGTTGTTCCTGCTAAAGCTGTAGTTTCTTTTACAATCGTTTTTTGAATTTCTTTAATTTTTTTACTCAAAATATTGGTTAATGTGCCCAATGCAAATGCACCAATAAAATAAACTGCCACTAAAGCTGGATTAAGATTTATAGCGTAAATTATTACGAAAACTATACCTACAATAGATGTAAAAGCTACATTGATGAAAACTGTGATGAATTTCTCTGAATCAGACCTCACTTTTTGTAAAACCGAAAGTGTTTCACCGCTGCGTTGGTCTTCAAACTGTTGGAAGGGGAGTTTGAGTGTATGTTTCAAGCCATCAATAAATACATCAGCACCAAATTTTTGGATTACGCTGTTCATTACATAGTCCTGCAATGTTTTTGCAATTCGGCTCACCATGGCTACCCCAATTATGGCCAGAATTATGAGACCAGCTCCCTTCAAGAATTCTTCCTGACTAAATTGATTGGGATTTTTTGCAAATTTATCAATAAGTTTTCCGAAGAAAAATGGATCCATTAAAGAAAATGATTGGTTGATGGCGGCTAAAAGGAATGCCAAAAAAACACCAGATTTGTATTTAGAAAGATATCGGAAAAGTAGTTTCATAAGGGTTTGGAGGAAATTTTCAGGTTAAGTATTACTAACACATTTTAAAATATTAAAATTCCTGAGTACTTAAAATGGATAATTTCTTAATATTTTGACATTCATGTCTTTGATGTTTTCGCTGAAATGTTATATTTTATCTGAAAATAATTTAAGTTTTGCTAAAAAGATATATATTTGCTAAAAAAGTATAGATGGCCAGTTTATTCCCTCCTTGCCCCAAATGTGACTCAGATGACATCTCCAAAAATGGTGTGATTAAAGGCAAACAACGCTACAAATGCCGCAGCTGTTTGTACAATTTTACGGTTGAGAAAATGGGCAAAAGTATCGATAGCTACTATGTGGTGAAGGCTCTTCAGCTCTACATTGAAGGCGTAAGTTATCGAGAAATTGAGCGTCTATTGGGTATTAGCCACGTATCGGTCATGAATTGGGTGAAAAAGTACCAAATAAAGATACCCAAGCAAAATCTTGCTACACCAACATATAAAATAATGAATCAGAAGGAGTTAGCAGAGTTCGTTTCTCGCCCACAGAATGTGGAGGGAAAGGGAATGCTCATAACTGAGCTTGGTGATAAGTTTATGGTCATTCAGTGGAACAGAATTACGTTTAATTAATCTATAGTATCCTACCAAATTGGTATATTACTTCTAAATTCTAAACTCTACAAGTTTGGTGTATTTTTTAAATGGCCAAATATTATTCTGAAATTTTCATTTCTGATAATTTAATATCTTGCTTTCCTGCTCAAATGCTGCTGTAAGTCCACTTTTGTTACTTTCTATATCAATTTACCTTAACTATATAGAAATTTCGATTTGAGAAATAGAACACTAATCTTTGTCAACGAAAAGTACAACAAAACCTCAGTAAATTTAAAATCTATGAAAAAATTAATTATTCTATTTTCCGTGCTGGTCACCGCGGTGATTTCCTCCTCCGGTCAAGGTTCTTCTGACTATGGCGGTGGTATAAAACTCAATGTAAATCAGGAAGGCACCAAGTATGTTAGGTTTATAACGTGGAACCAAACTTGGTTTAGGGCCTCACAAATGAATCCAGGAACAACCATAGGAGGTGAAGCCGCTACTAAAAGCTATGATGTCGGTATGAGAAGACTCAGAATGCTAGCCTATGCCCAAATAAGCAAAAGATACATGGTTTTGGCTCATTTTGGCATAAACAACCAAACTTTTTTGAACGGCGGAGCTTCTGGTTCTACTGGCACTGGTGGTTATGGAGCTGGTAAAAAACCTCAATTGTTTTTTCATGACTTTTGGAACGAATATGCTGTCATACAGCCAACCAAAGAAAACAAAAACTCAAGCCTTACTGTAGGTGCTGGTTTGAATTATTTTCTTGGATTATCTAGAATGACTTATGCTTCTACTTTGAATTTCTTAACTATTGACTCGCCGATATTCTCTTGGGCCACTATTGAAAACTCCGATCAGTTTGCTCGTCAGATGGGATTTTTTGCAAAAGGAAAACTCAATAAATTGGAATATAGATTTGCCCTTAATAAACCTTACGCTACTAACCTCGCACCGGGCAATGCGTCAGCAGCAGACAAAGCCGTAGCGGTGGACAATAACGGAAAGAGTGCTTTTGCTAAAACAGGATATGTTGAATATCAATTTCTGGATTCTGAATCTAATTTACTTCCTTTTAAAGTTGGATCATACCTAGGCACAAAAAGGGTATTTAACATAGGAGCAGGATTCTATAGCCAACCTAAAGGTACCAAGAGCCAAGTAAATGGAACAGTTAGCTCACACAACATCAATTTGATGGCTGTGGATGCATTTTTGGATATGACCATCGGCAAAAAAGAGAAAAATTTGGCCATCACTGCATATTCAGGATTATTTAACTATAATTTCGGGCCTAATTACCTTAGAAATCTCGGAATAATGAATGTGGGTGTAGCTGATGCAAATTTCAAAGGTACAGACAAATTGATGGCCGGTGCAGGTAACGCCCAACCGATGATTGGAACAGGAACGATTTTCTATACACAAGCGGGTTTGCTTTTGCCGAAAACCAAGGAAAAACCTAAAATGCGGGTTCAACCGTTTGCGGCATATACCATGAAAAACTTCGAAGCATTGCCAACCTCTGTTTCTAATGTTGACCTCGGTGCAAACTGGCTTATAGATGGTCACCATGCCAAAATCACCACGCAGTATTCGATTAGACCAGGAATAGAGGCTTCTACGGGCAATAAAAAGTCCATGGGCGAATTCATTATGCAATTACAAGTGTATTTATAATTTTTAACCTTTAAATATTTTAAACTCTAAAACTTAACATTATGTCATCTACTAAGAAAAGTTCGATGTTCTCTATAATTGGGGCATCTTCAGTAGGAACAATGATAGAATGGTACGATTTCTATATTTTTGGAAGTCTGGCCACTATTATTTCAACAAAATTTTTTCCAGCTGGAAACGAAACCTTGAGCTACTTAAGTACGCTCGCAACTTTTGCCGCTGGATTTATTGTAAGACCATTTGGTGCTTTATTCTTTGGTAGACTTGGGGATCTTATTGGACGAAAATATACCTTTATGGTTACGCTACTTTTAATGGGCGGTGCTACATTTTTAATAGGTTTAATACCATCTTTCGAAACGATAGGTATGCTGGCCCCAATAGGTGTTCTTTTATTGAGATTGCTTCAAGGCCTTGCTCTTGGTGGTGAATATGGTGGAGCGGCTACTTATGTGGCTGAACATTCCCCAGACAATGAAAGAGGCTATATGACCTCTTGGATTCAGATTACTGCCACTGCTGGTTTGATTATATCTTTGATAGTAATAGCCATAACTAAAGCTTCACTTTCCAAAGAGGCTTTTGATGACTATGGCTGGAGAATTCCTTTCCTTGCCTCTATAATAATGGTGGGTGTTTCCTATTTGATTCGTAGAAACATGCACGAATCACCTCTGTTTGCAAAAGTGAAATCAGAAGGCAAAACTTCCGCTAATCCATTGAAAGAATCGTTTGGAAATAAATTAAATTTCAAATTTGTACTATTGGCACTTTTGGGTGTAATGATGGGTCAAGGAGTGGTTTGGTACACCGGTCAATTTTATGCCATGTCGTTCATCGAGAAAGTAATGAATGTACCTAAAGAGCAAGTAGATAGTATATTGATTTGGGGACTTTG
>JAIPAJ010000157.1 GCA_021740125.1 Leadbetterella sp.
AACATCGCTTTAATGTTTTCACCTATTGAAGTAACGCCTTCCACTTTTGGCTTAGGGAATTCTTGACCCCAGAATAAATACGCATAGATAATAGTTGGAATTAATATAACCCAGATTTGTGCTTGCCACCCTAAATTGGCATCAGTCATAAATTTAGAAACCAAACTACCAATTACGATTCCGCCAGGAAACCACATGTGAAAACGATTAAGCATTTTGCTCATTTTTGCACCTTGGTAAGTGTCCGCTATCATTGGGTTACAAGCCGCTTCTGTACATCCATTGCCGATTCCAATCAAAAATGTTGAAACTAAAAGGCCAGTGTATCCACCTAAAGTTTGAGGATAAATGGTCAACAAAATACCAGCAGCATGACATGCAAAAGCAATTAACATGATTTTTTTAGGTCCTACAGTGTGATAAACCAATCCGCCGATAATCATCGCAACTGGAAAACCAACAAACCACATAGAGTTAATAAAGCCAAGTTGTTCGGCTGTTAAGTTAAATTCTGTACCTAGTTGTGGTAAAATCCCAGCTCTGATACTGAATGAAAATGCAGTTGTAATAAGAGCAAAACAACTACCAAGAAAAAGTCTCTTGTCGTTTACCATATTTTTTAATATTTAAGGGTTAAATTTTTTAAATTTTGTAAATCTACATTTTTTTTGAATCTCTGTAAAGGAAAAATTAATAATTGTATCAAAAACACTTGCTAACTTTTTTAAGTGATCATTTTTTAATTCATATAATTATATTGAGAATAGATTTTATTTTACCATGTATTGGTGGTCTATTTGCAGTTAATCAATTGATAGGTTGGACGCTAGCCGATTAAGAATTTTTCGATTTTTAGATATTTAAATTTAAAATCTAATTATTGGATTTTTTCTTAGACCAATAACATGAATTTTATCAATTAATACTTTTACCAATGCTTTATTTTTCATAAAATTGCAATTTCAACCTAAAAAATAGTAATGGCAAGGAAGATAAGAATGGGTATGATTGGCGGAAGCCTTGAAGCATTCATAGGAGCTGTACATCGTCGTGGTGCAGCCTTAGACGGAGAAATTGAATTGGTTTGTGGTGCATTCAGCTCCAATCCCGAAAAATCAAAAGCTACTGGAGAAGCACTTTATCTTGACCCGAAAAGAGTTTATGGTTCATTTGAAGAAATGATTTTGACTGAAAAAACTCTTCCAGATGGTGAGCGTATGGACTTTGTTTCAATCGTTACACCCAATCATGTGCATTTTGTGGCTGCAAAGTTTGCTTTAGAAAATGGCTTTCATGTAGTCATGGATAAACCCTTGACGCTCAATATGGAAGAAGCAAAAGCCCTAAAACCCATTGTTGAAAACTCAGGATTACTTTTTGCCCTAACGCACAATTATACCGCCTACCCAATGGTAAAGGAGGCCAGAGCTATTGTAAAATCTGGTGCGATAGGCAAAATCAGAAAAGTAATTGTTGAATATCCCCAAGGTTGGCTTTCCCAATTGGTAGAAGCCACAGGTCAAAAACAAGCTGCTTGGCGGACCGATCCAGCACGTTGTGGAGCAGCGGGTGGAGTAGGAGATATCGGTACTCACGCCGAAAATCTCGCTGAGTATATCACTGGTCTCAAAATTACTGAACTGTGTGCAGATCTCACAATTTTTGTAGAAGGTCGTCAATTAGACGATGATGCCAATATTTTGTTGCGTTTTGACAATGGAGCTAAAGGTATTCTTCACAATAGCCAAATTTGTAACGGAGAAGAAAATGACCTCAATATTCGAGTTTATGGTGAGTTTGGTGGCCTTAAATGGAAACAAATGGAGCCCAACACTTTAGAGTTGACTAACCAAGAAAATGGTTCAAAAATCATTAGAACGGGCGTTGGCAATCTTTCAAAACATGCTCAGGCACACACACGTCAGCCTGCGGGACACCCAGAGGGTTATATTGAGACATTTGCAAATATTTACAGGAATTTTGCTTTTGCTTTGAGAGCGAGATGGGGTACAGAAAACCGTTCAGTAGCTGTCGGTAATTTAGGTGGAACCCAAGATGACGCAGCAGCTTACATTCCAGAAATTCACGATTTTCCAGGTATTGAAGATGGATTGCGTGGAATGGGCTTTATTAATACTGTTGTGAAGTCCAATGCAACTGAAAATAAATGGACAAAGTTTGAGATTTAGTAATTGTTGATAAAAAATATAAATTAGAAATGAGTAAAATTAAAGTTGGAGTTGTAGGTACAGGTTTTATCGGGCCAGCCCACATTGAAGCCTTGCGTCGTTTGCCAAACATCGAAGTCGTGGCTTTGTGTGAGGTAAATATTGAATTGGCTACTGCAAAAGCAGCTCAATTGGGCATTGAAAGACCTTGTACTTTCGACCAATTGTTGGCCATGGAAGATATTGAATGTGTACACATTTGTACACCGAATTTCCTGCATTATTCACAGTCGAAAGCCGTATTGTTGGCAGGAAAGCACTGTGTTTGCGAAAAACCTTTGGCAACAAATCTGGAAGAGGCCGCTGAATTGGTTGAATTAGCCGCCAAATCGGGATTGGTAAATGCTGTTCACTTCAATTTGAGATATTATCCTTTGGTTCGTCAGATGAAAATGATGAAAGAAAAAGGTGAATTGGGTGAAATATACTCTGTAATCGGTTCATACTTACAAGATTGGTTGTTCTATGCAACAGATTATAATTGGCGTTTAGAGCCAGATAAATCGGGCGATTCGCGAGCTATTGCGGATATTGGTTCACATTTATTGGATTTGATTGAGTATGTAACAGGTTTGAAAACCGTTCAAGTTATGGCAGATTTCAATACCGTTCACAAAAACCGTAAGAAACCATTGAAGCCTTTGGAAACTTATTCGGGTAAGATGCTGGCTCCAGAAGATTATGCCGATGTGCCAATAAACACCGAAGACCACGCCAATGTATTATTGCGTTTTGACAATGGAAATAGGGGTAGCATTACAGTGTCTCAAGTATCAGCAGGTAGAAAAAACCAATTGAAAGTCGAGATTTCTGGTTCTGTAAAAACTTTAGCTTGGAATTCAGAGGCTCCAAATGAAGTATGGATTGGTGCCAGAGATGGTGCTAACTCTGTGTTGATGAGAGATCCTTCTTTGGTTCATGAGGAAGTTCGTTCATTGATTACCTATCCAGGCGGACATAATGAAGGTTTTGGAGATACTTCGAAACAATTGTTTAAAGAAGTTTACCAAGCCGTGGCCGAAGGAAAACAACCTGAAAATCCAAAATTCCCAACCTTTGCTGATGGATACAGAGAGCTACTGATTTGTGAAAGAATTCTTGAAAGTAGCAGAAGCGATCAATGGGTAACGGTTTAAGGATTTTTGATTGATTCGATTAACGATTGATTTGATTAACGATTGATTTGGTTTACGATTGATTCGAATTGAGATTGATTTAATAAATGATTTTTGAGATATTTTAAAATGGCTAAAAGCTATCAGCTAAAAGCCCAAAGCTAAAAAAAACAATGAAAACAATAAAAGGACCTGGAATATTTTTGGCTCAGTTTATGGGCGATGAAGCTCCGTTTAATTCTTTGGATACCATAGCCGACTACATGGCAGATTTGGAGTATAAAGGCATTCAGTTGCCAACTTGGGATCCAAGAGTGATAGATTTGAAAAAAGCAGCTGAATCGCAAACTTATTGCGATGAGTTGAAAGGTAAATTGGCAGATAAAGGCTTGGAAATTACAGAGTTGTCTACACACTTGCAAGGGCAATTAATTGCTTCACATCCCGCATACAACACCATGTATGATGCTTTTGCTCCTGCTGAAGTTCATGGAGATGAGCCAGCAAGAAGAGCTTGGGCTGAGCAGCAACTAAAATATGCAGCTGTGGCTTCTAAAAACTTAGGATTGAAATCTCACGTTGGATTCTCGGGAGCATTGGCTTGGCCGTTTTTGTACCCTTGGCCACAAAGGCCTTCGGGTTTAATAGAGACAGCATTCAAAGAATTGGCCAACAGATGGAAGCCCATTTTGGATATTTATGACGAAAACGGTGTAGATTATTGTTACGAACTTCACCCAGGTGAGGATCTTTTCGATGGTTCCACTTTCGAGATGTTTGTGGATTATTTAGGTGGACATAAAAGAGCCAATATTAATTACGATCCAAGTCATTTTGTATTACAATGTCTGGATTATGTACAATTTATAGATTTGTACCACGATCGTATCAAAGCATTCCATGTAAAAGACGCTGAGTTTAATCCTTCTGGTCGTCAGGGTGTTTATTCTGGCTATTCTGGTTGGGCAGACAGAGCAGGTCGATTCCGTTCATTGGGCGATGGTCAAGTAGATTTCGGAACGATTTTCTCAAAACTCTCTCAATACGATTATGACGGTTGGGCTGTATTAGAATGGGAATGTTGTATAAAATCATCTGAGCAAGGTGCCGCAGAAGGAGCCCCATTTATCGAAAGCCACATCATAGAAGTTGCCACGCGTGCTTTCGATGATTTCGCGGCTACTGGAGCTGATGAGGCTGTGAATAAGAAGGTTTTAGGAATTTAATTCAAAAGAATTTAAAATAATGGAAAAGAGCCGAAAGGCTCTTTTTTTGTGCAATACAATTAATATAGCTGGTTATTTTTGAAATTTAAAAACCTATATTTTTGGTTTTCTATTAGAACTTATTTTTATTGTTTTATTTTGAAATTGTCATTATACAATAAACTAAATCCCAATTATTTCAGTTTGAAAATTAGGTTCAGTTATTCATAGTTTTAAACTTTGATTGTAAAAAAGATTTGAATCAGTGATAGAATATGAAAATCAATATAAAAGATACCTTTAATAAAGAATTAGAAGCAGATAGTGACTTGTCTAATTCACCCCGACAGGTTTATAATGCTTTCTTTTCTTTTGTTAAACCTAAAATTCCAAGTAATCCTAAGCTCATTCATCTTTCAGAGGAATTTGCAAATGAAATTGGGCTAAAAGAATATGCGGATTCTGAAGAGTTTTTGAGGATTTTTTCAGGGGCTGAGGTTCTCAAAGATTCAAGTCCGTATGCGATGTGTTATGCAGGGCATCAGTTTGGAAATTGGGCAGGACAATTAGGCGATGGAAGAGCTATTAATTTGTTTGAATTGGAAAATGAAAGCAAACATTGGACTTTGCAATTAAAAGGAGCTGGCCCTACACCTTATTCACGAAACGCCGATGGTTTTGCTGTTTTGCGTTCATCTATTCGAGAGCATTTGTGCAGTGAGGCTATGCATTATTTGGGTGTTCCCACCACAAGGTCATTGTCATTGGTACTAACCGGCGATCAAGTATTAAGAGATGTGCTTTATAATGGAAATCCAGCCTATGAAAAAGGTGCTATTGTCTGTCGCGTCGCTCCTTCTTTTATTCGTTTCGGTAATTTCGAACTATTTGCGGCTAGAAAAGATCAAGAAAATCTTAAAAAATTGGCTGATTATACCATAAAACACTTCTTTCCAGAAATAAGCTCAGAAGGAAAAGAAAAGTACCTTCAATTTTACAAAAAAGTAGGAGAGCGTACACTCGACATGGTAATTGAGTGGCAGCGAGTAGGTTTTGTGCATGGCGTAATGAATACCGACAATATGTCTATACTGGGCTTAACAATAGATTTTGGTCCTTATGGTTGGTTGGAAAATTTTGACATCAACTGGACTCCAAACACTACTGATGCAAATGGAAGAAGGTATAGGTTTGGAAATCAGCCAGATATAGTTTTTTGGAATTTGGTTCAATTGGCAAATGCATTATATACTTTAATTGATGATTTACCCGCCTTACAAGATATTTTGGATAACTTTTCGGAGTATTTTACAAGTAAATATCAAAAAATGCTGCAATCAAAATTAGGACTTGAGGCAGCTTATGATGCTAGTTTTCAAGATACTCTGATTAGGAATTTAGAAAGCGTGGAAACCGACATGACCATTTTTTACAGAGAATTGGGAAATTTGGAAAAAACTGATTCTCCAGAAAAAGCTTTGGAAAAAGTAGCATATGCATTTTACAATTTAGAGGAAATCACTGAGCCTATTAAAAATAACTGGCTAATATGGTTCGAAAAATATTTAGCATTATTAAATAATGAAACCAAAACAGATTCTGAAAGAAAAGTTTGGATGAATTCATTAAATCCGAAATATGTTTTGAGAAATTATATGGCTCAATTGGCCATAGATGATGCCGATAATGCAAATTATGGTCTAATTGAAGAGTTTTATTTACTCTTACAAAAACCTTATGATGAGCAACAACTATATCAGAAATGGTATGCTAAAAGACCAGATTGGGCTAGAGAAAAAATAGGTTGCTCAATGCTTTCTTGTAGTTCTTAATGGCCATTACTTTGAAAAACTTGTTATAAAACTTTTGTATTAACTAAATTTTTGAGCAAAAAAAAGCAAAAATTAGTTCAAATATGTTCGATTCAGCCTAATGAAAATGCCTTTGCAAATATTTGCCTACCTTTGTATTTCAATTTAAAAGAAATTAGCTTTGGAAAACTTCAATCAACTAGGCGTAAACGAAAATCTTGTAAAGGCACTAGAAGAAAACAAAATCATAAAACCCTCTGAAATACAGCAACTTGTAATTCCATATTTATTAAAAAACAATACCGACTTTATTGGTCAAGCTCAGACTGGTACTGGTAAAACCGTGGCATTTGGTATTCCGCTTTTGCAAAGACTCAATCCCAAAATTAAAGAGATACAGGTATTGGTTTTGTCTCTTACAAGAGAACTCTGTCAGCAGATTGCCAAGCAGATTTTTAAAATGACCAAGTACTCTGAAAAAGTATTTGCAGAGGCGGTTTATGGAGGTGAAAAGATTGATATTCAGATAGCTAGGTTGCAACGTCCAACTCAAGTAGTGGTAGCCACACCGGGTAGATTAATAGATTTGTTGGAGCGTAAGGCATTGGATATCAGTAAAGTAAAAACCATAGTTTTGGACGAGGCGGATGAGATGCTCAGCATGGGATTCAAGGAAGCCATCGATGGAATTATCAGTCAGATTCATCCTGAGAACATTAAGTGGCTATTTACGGCCACAATTCCTGAATCGCTGAAAAAACTTACAGAAAAGTATATGGCTCCCGATGTGCATAAAGTAACCGTGAGCAAACTTGAAGTGGTCAATAGCAAAATTGAGCATCAGTTTTTCATATGTGAAGCCAAGGAAAAGTTCGACTTCGTTTTGAAATTTTTAGAATCACAAGGTGCAGCCAGAGGAATAGTTTTTTGTAGAACACGTGACGATGCCCAAATGGTAGCCAAGCGACTAAAAGCAAAGGAAATTCTTGCTGATGCCATCCACGGAGATTTAGAACAAAGAGACCGTGACAAAGTAATGAGGGCCTTTAAAAATAAGAAAATACAAGTACTGGTTGCTACCGACATTTCAGCCAGAGGTATTGATATTGAAGGACTTAGTTATGTAGTTCACTATCAATTACCTGACCAAATCGAATATTACACGCACCGAAGCGGCCGTACTGCTAGAGCTGGTAAAAGAGGGATTTCTATCGCTTTTGTGAATTCAGAAGAACTGAAAATCATCAGAGTTATAGAGAAAAACTTGAATATTAAGTTTTTAAAAATAAAATAAAACTATTGAAATGGGGCAAATTTAGTCAATCTTTTTGCCCTTAGTTTCATTTAAACACCCGCACGTAATCCACGATCATTTTTTGTGGAAGTTTGGTAAATCCGTCAGGATTTCCAGATAAATTCCCTCCTACAGCAACGTTGAAAATTAAGAAAAACTCTTCTCGAAGTTCACTAAGTCCAGCGGGAGTTACATCGATTATATGAAATTGGACATTATCTACATACCAAGTAATTTTTTTCACGTCCCAAACTATCGAATAAACATGAAAGGCTTCTTTTAAAGTAAACCCGTTAACAGCCAACTTCCCGCCATATTCGGCATGTGTATTGTTGTTGTCCCAATGTACCGTTCCGAGCACGGTATTGTCCGTTTCAAAACCACCCACTACCTCCATAATGTCTATCTCACCACATTTAGGCCAACCTACAGTTGGAAAGTTTTTTCCGAGCATCCAAAGTGCTGACCACAAGCCTTTTGTATTAGGGATGGCAGCTCTGATATCCACTCTTCCATATTTAAAATTAAATTTATTTTGCGTGTTAATTCTTGATGAAGTATAAGATTTTGAACCTGCAATTTCACTTTTGGCTTCAATCATTAAATAGCCGTCTTTCACGGTGGTGTTTTCCTTTTTGTAGTATTGAAGTTCATTATTTCCCCAACCACATAATGCAGGACAGCCATCGCCGATTTCATAATTCCAGTTTTTTTCGTCCAAGCTATTTCCATCAAACTCATCTGACCATACCAACTGCATACCTGGATAAGAATTTGGGGTAGAAATCCCTTTGGTCGGAATTTCGCTGACTGGAGTAGTTTTTGGTACATCATCAGTATCATTTGAATTGCTTACATAACCCGTAGGTTGATCGCATATTGAAATACTTTCAGCTTTATTCCCAAGGCCATCTCCATCAGCATCTTTATAAAATGTTATTTTTTGACACTCAGCTTCTTCTTTCTCACAAGCCAAAATGAAAATAAAAGTACTTAGGATTAGAAATGAAAAAATGTGTTTCATATGATTGTTGAATTGTATTATTTAAGGAGGTTTTATTTTTTAACATATTTTAAACCTTAGGTTTAGTAAGATTGTTTAAACTTTTTAACGTGGTTTAATACAGGTCACTTCTACTTTTTAACTAAAATATCTTCGAAAAAGTACATTGATTGTTTTTAAAATGCCTACAAGTTCATATTAGCAAAAAGCGTTGTGTGTTGTTTTTTGAATATTTTACTCATAAACCACTTTATTGGAAAAGTACTTTTGAAAAGGATAGTTTCCGTAACTTGTGTGGATTGTCCTTCAGATTTTAAGACGAAAACCATTTTGATTTTAGTGAATTTCCTTATGGTAGCATTCATTTCGACGGTCTTTTCTAATAGATTCATATTTAAAAAAAACTGATATCTGAATGAAACAGGAATAAATCCAAATTTGAGTGTTTCATGTACCAAGAAAATGTTATCGGAAAGAGGCTCAATTTTATCAATAACTGGATGAATAG
>JAIPAJ010000158.1 GCA_021740125.1 Leadbetterella sp.
GAAATGGTTATTGAATTACTATTTTTACAATATTTTTTCAAGAAAAAATTTCATTTTGAGGTAAATCAAAAATGAATGTCGATAGAAAACTATTAATCATCTTTCAAAATCTGTTTTTAATAGAAAAGCTCATTTGTAATAAATCCGTATACATACATTTGTGCATCATTTATTCAACCATGAAATATATCTTCAGTTATTGAAGAGAAAAATGCCAACCTCATCGGTTGGTATTTTTTTTAGTAAAATTAGCACAAGCCAAAAAGTTTTTAATCAAATCCAATTTCTTTTATATCTTTGCCACATGGAAAATTTCGTAGTATCTGCTCGTAAATATCGCCCAGTCACCTTTGACTCGGTCGTTGGGCAGTCGCACATTACTACTACCCTTCGAAACGCTATAAAATCCAATCAGTTAGCCCAAGCATTTCTATTTACTGGTCCAAGAGGCGTTGGTAAAACCACTTGTGCAAGGATTTTAGCAAAAACCATCAACTGTCTGGATGTAAATGAACACACCGAACCTTGTAACAAATGTTCTTCTTGTAGAAATTTCGACCAAAATGCGTCATTTAACATACATGAATTAGATGCTGCATCAAACAACTCAGTAGAAGATATCAGAAACTTGATAGACCAGGTACGTTTCCCTCCACAAGATGGCAAATACAAGGTTTATATCATAGACGAGGTTCACATGCTTTCTCAAGCGGCTTTTAATGCTTTCTTGAAAACCTTGGAAGAACCACCATCATATGCCATTTTTATATTGGCTACCACAGAAAAACACAAAATACTGCCCACGATTTTGAGTAGATGTCAAATATTTGATTTCAATAGAATTCAGATAAAAGACATGGCGGATCATCTGGCCAAAATTGCGGAAAAAGAAGACATTGGTTTTGAAGTTGAGGCACTTGAACTCATTGCCCAAAAAGCGGATGGAGGCCTTCGCGACGCACTCTCTATGTTTGACCTCAATGTCACATTCTCATCAGATCGAAAGTTATCATATAAAGACGTATTAGAAAACCTACACGTTCTTGACTATGATTATTACCTAAGAATGCTAGATGTGCTACATGAAGGAAATATCACACAAGTACTTTTGATTTTGCATGAAATCATTTCCAAAGGCTTTGATGTTCACCAATTTGTCGTTGGCCTGAATGAACACTTTAGAAATATTCTGGTTAGTAAAGAACCCTCTACATTAGAAATACTAGAACTATCTGACTCCATTAAGCAAAAATATATTGAACAAGGCAAAAGGATTTCTACAGGATTCTTAATGTCAGCTTTGAGTGTAGGTTCAAACATTGATATCAACTTTAAATCAGCCAAAAATCAGCGATTACACGTAGAAATTGGATTATTAAAGCTATCGCAAATCAATGCAGTATTAAACTTGGCAGACCTCCCAGATGGTGATGGTCAAAAAAAAAAGTTGATGGAGGTGTAAAAATCGCTACAACTTCTTCTGAAGAACTTACCAAAATAACGGTTGACAATAATTTACCGTATCCTTCTGAGAAGCAAACAAATGTCTCAAATCCTGTCAATCCAATAAAGAAAACTGGGCTGAAGTCTTTTAAGTCCGTTTTGGCAATGGAAGAAGAAGTTACTCAAAATACTTCAACTGAAATCACTATAGGAAACAGTTCCTCTGTTCATCAAACCAAAGAATTCACCAAAGCGATGGCCATTGGAGTTTTAGCCGATTTTGCTGATGGAAGAAATACACAGACCGAAAAAATGGTGGTTACGAGGGATTTTGAACTAATAAAAAATAATTTAAACTTCAAATTACCCAATAAAATCTTGTTTGACATTTTTCATGAAATCAAACAAGACTTAACTGACTTTCTTAGGAAAAAACTTCACAACTCTGATATTCAAATAGACGCCACAATAACTGCAGAAGAAACCAAGGCAAAACCTAGAACAGAGCAGGAAAAGTTCGAATCGATGGCTGAAAAAAATCCTGCTATTTGGAAACTAAAAGAAGCGTTAGGGCTTGATTTGCTTTTCTAAATTTCGGTTATCCATTTTTAATTCCGAAGTTTTAAGTTATAAAACAACAAATAAGTCTAGTTTTCAATAGCCCAAACTCTCCTAAATATTATATTTGCACAAAAAAAGCTTACAAAATGTCATTAAGAATTGCAATTGGTGGAGATCACGCAGGATTTGAATACAAACAACTGATATTAAAATGGTTACAGTTTGAAAATTTTGAAACAGCAGACTTTGGTCCTTACACACCCGCTTCAATAGACTATCCAGAAACTGCACATCCTTTGGCACAAGCCATAGAAGATGGAAAATATGATTTGGGAATTTTGATCTGTGGTAGTGGAAATGGCGTATGTATGACAGCTAATAAACATCAAGGTATTAGAGCTGGTTTGGCTTGGAATAAAGAAGTAGTAAAACTCATCAGAATGCATAATGATGCCAATGTAATGTGTTTGCCAGCAAGATTTATTTCGCCTGAAGAAGCGTTAGATTTTGCCAAAACATTTATAAGCACGGAGTTTGAAGGAGGAAGGCATGCGACGAGAGTTGGAAAAATTTCTTGCTGATAATCGACTCATATTAAACATTTTGGAATAATTTTTGTTAGATTTTTATAGTTTTAGACAATATTTTAGTTTTTTTTATGTCAGAGGGCAACCTTTTAACAAAAAATAACGTCTAATACACAAAACAATAGATTTTTTTATTATACTTTTGTAAAAAATAAATTTTTATAGATTAAATTTTACCTCTTTGAACATACTTTCTAAAATATCAACTGCTTTGCTTATGACCATAATGGTCACAAGCTTCGCTTTTGGTCAGAAAGACGAATCAAGGCTAAATATTGGTCAATCTCCAAAAAAGACGATAATCTCCAACTCATTGTTAGCAAAAAACAGCACATTGTCAAAGGGGATATCGTTTAATTCCAAAAACAATTATACGCAGTTTTATAGAGATTTGCTCATCAGCAATAACTCCAAAAATATTGACAGCAAATCAATTTCGAATCCAGTTCAAGAAAGTGCTGCAGAAAAAATAAAAGTTTCCAATATTTACCCAAATCCGGCCAATGATTATGCGTATTTGGACTATACAGTAAATGGGAATTTTAACGCTGCAAACATTTCTTTCTTTAATTTATTGGGAAAACAAGTTGTAGAGTATCCTTTAGGCAAATATTCAGAAAAACTCAAAATCAATACTTCCAACTGGGAATCGGGTATTTACATGTATCAGCTCATAATTGATGGTAAAAAAATCGCCACCAAAAAGCTTTTGGTGAGACACAATTAATTTAATTTTCTGCTTTAGTCCAATTTTTCTATTTCTAAAACGTTTTATTGCTGATAGAATTCGTAGTTTTGTAAAATGAAATTATTACACGTGAGATTTTTAGTTATCGTTCTAGCCTTTAGCCTTTTCCAACTTTCTTGTTCAAAAAAATTCAATCAACTACAGAAAAAAGGGACTGTTGACGAAAAATACAAAGCTGCTATAGATTATTATCAAAAAGCTGATTATTATAAAGCTGGTGTTTTGTTAGAAGAGATAACACCCTTATTGAAAGGCGACAGCACTTCTGAAAGAGCTCAATTTTACAATGCTTATTGCAATTACTACCAAAGTAATTTCCAAATGAGTAGCTATTTGTTTAAGACATTTTATTCAACTTATAATAATAGTGAGTTTGCTGAAGAGGCCTATTATATGTATGCCTACTCAATGTTCAAAGACGCTCCTCCTCATAATCTTGATCAAACCAACACACTCACAGCGATAGATGCTTTGCAAACATTCATAAATACCTATCCAGATAGCAAATACGCCAAGAAATGCTCACAAGATCTAAATGACCTAAGGTTTAGACTTGAACTTAAAGCTTATGAAAAAGCAAAGCTTTATTTCAAAACCAGAGAGCCCTCTTTCTTGGGAAGGAGTAATTACAAAGCCACGGTAGTGAGTGTTGAAAATTTTAGAAAAGACTTTCCTGATTCAAAATTCAACGAAGAATTGAGTTATTTACAGATTTTAGCACAGCAGGAGTTATCAGACGTAAGTTATTTTATTAAGCAAAGAGAACGTTACAACGAAGCTATAAATTTGCATGAAAAATTCATTGATAAATATCCTAATAGCAAATATTTGAAGGAATTGGATAAAATCTATGAGAAGTCATTGAAAGGACTTGAAAAAGTAGCCAAGACAGAAAAAGAAATAGAAGAAGCAAAAAAACTAGCTGAAAAAGAGAAATCTTAAGGATTTTTGCTTATTGTTCAATAATTTAAGTTACTTTTGCACCTCGAAAAATAAATTTTAAAAATATATACCATGGCAATAAACGCATCAATCGTAACTCGTGACACTGACGTATTAGCAGCAAAAACGGGTAACGTTTATGAATCAGTATTTGTGGTTTCGAAAAGAGCTCAGCAAATTGCTATAAAAACCAAAGAGGAACTAACTCAGAAATTGAGCGAGTTTGCCTCTAGTGTTGACAACTTAGAAGAAATATTTGAAAACAGAGAGCAAATAGAAATTTCAAAATTCTATGAAAGACAACCAAAACCAACAAGCGTGGCTCTGGAAGAATTCCTTAACGACCAATTAGTAGTTAAATACAGAGACGCCGAAGAATCTATCTGATTAAAAAAAAGAAATCTTTAAACCACTGAGCTAGCTCGGTGGTTTTTTTTTGTAAAATACCATTAGTTTCTTTCGTTTGTAAATATATTTGTCATAAAATCAATTACTAAACATGTCTAAAAAATTCAACCTATTTCTATTAACCGCATTTACTAGTTTTCAACTTTTTGCTCAACAAAATTCCGTTTTAGTATTTTCAAAAACTGCCGGATTCAGGCATGTATCTATCAAAGAAGGCAGAGAGTTTTTTGAAAACTTAGGAAAAACCAACGGATTCAAAGTCGTACTATCAGAAAACTCTGAGGAATTCAATGAGGAAAACCTTAAGAAATTCAATGCGGTGGTATTCCTTAATACAACTGGAGATGTTTTAAATCCGGCTCAACAAGCTGATTTTGAAAGATATATACAGTCTGGTGGTGGTTACTTAGGTATACATGCGGCCTCAGATACAGAATATAACTGGCCATGGTACAATGACCTAATGGGCGGATATTTTGCGAGTCATCCTGGAAGAAATGTTTCCAATGTCCAAAATGGCAAAATGATGGTTATTGACAGAAATCACCCATCTACAGCTCATCTACCCGAAACATTCGAGCGTGAAGATGAATTTTACGACTTTAAATCTCTTAAGACAGATAAACTCAAGTTTTTAATAAAAGTTGATGAAAAGTCTTACAAAGAGGGTAAAATGGGAGAATTCCATCCAATGTCTTGGTACCATGAATATGACGGCGGAAAGTCTTTCTACAGCAATTTTGGACATACTCCAGCCACTTTTAGCGAACCTTTGATGACCAAACACCTAAGTGAAGGACTTAAATGGGCTTGGGCCAACAAACTTGATTATTCTAAGGCAAAAACTCAAAGAGCACCAGAAGAAAATAGATTCATAAAAACAACATTGGTTAAAAATCTGGACGAACCAACAGAATTGGCTGTAATGCCAAATGGTAAAGTAATTTTTGTGGAAAGAAAAGGGGCTATTAAACTTTGGAATCCGAAAACCAAAGAAACAAAGCTAGTAGGACAACTGAATGTATATAAAAAGTTTGAATATGGATTAATGGGGATTAGTTTAGATCCAAATTTTGAGAATAATAACTGGTTGTATTTTTATTATTCACCAGAAACCGATCAACACAAAGATAATTTCTTGTCTAGATTTACTTATGATCAAAATTCGGATACAGTATTGATTAGTACTGAAAAAATAGTCTTGCGAGTTCACGCCAAAAGAGATGAATGCTGCCATACTGGGGGGTCTATTGATTGGGACGCAAAAGGAAACCTATTTCTCTCAACGGGCGATGACACCAACCCATTTGCCTCAGATGGTTATGCACCAATTGATTTCAGAGAGGGTCGCCAAGGATGGGATGCTTTGAGTACTTCTGGAAATACAAATGACCTGAGAGGAAAAATTTTAAGAATTCATCCAGAAAATGATGGAACTTATACCATTCCCGAGGGAAATTTATTCCCCAATGGAATGGAAAAAACAAGACCTGAGATTTATGTGATGGGTAACAGAAACCCTTATCGAATTTCAGTTGATAAGAAAACTGGGTTTTTATATTGGGGAGAAATAGGTCCGGATGCAGGTAAAAGCAATCCAGAAAGAGGACCAGAGGGATATGTAGAATTTAATCAAGCTCGTAAACCAGGATTTTTTGGATGGCCCATTTTTGCAGGAAATAATACACCCTACAGAGCATATGATTTTGAAACAAAAAAATCTGGTGAACTTTTTGACCCTTTAAAACCGGTAAATCTTTCCCCACATAATACTGGTTTAAAAAACCTACCTCCTACTCAAAAACCTATGATATGGTATGGCTATGGAGATTCTAAAGAATTTCCATTGATGGAAAAAGGTGGTGCAAATCCCATGGGTGGTCCTGTATATCATTCAGAAGAATACAAAAATTCTGATGGAAAGTTTCCTAACTATTTCGATAATAAATTCTTCGCTTATGAATGGATGAGAGATTGGATAATAGCAGTGACCTTAGACAAAGATGGCAACTATGCTGGTATGGAGAGATTTATGCCTAATACAAAATTCTATCATCCTATGGACATGGCCTTTGGTCAAAATGGCGTTTTATATACCTTGGAATATGGTATGAATTGGTTTGCCCAAAATGAAGAAGCACAACTATCTATGATAGAGTACAATGCAGGAAATAGAAAACCAGTAGTTAAAGTTAAGGCTAGCGTAACAGAAGGAGCAGCTCCATTAAGTGTTAAATTTAGCACCGAAGGCACTTTGGATTATGACAACGATAAGATTTATTTTGATTGGACTTTTGGCAAATCGATTCCCAACTCAAAACTAGCCAATCCATCTATTGTGTTTACAAAATCAGGTATTTACGATGTAAATCTTTCAGTGAAGGATTCGGAAGGAAATGAAAACAATGAAATAGTCAAAATAAAAGTGGGCAATGCGGTGCCTGTTGTTGATATCAAAATTAAGTCAAACAAGTCTTTCGTTCTTGACGAAACTATTGATTACGAAGTTACGGTAACTGATAAAGAAGATGGTAGCCTTATCAGAGGAATAAATCCTGAAGACGTAATGGTTAGCATAAATTACTTAGAGGGTTATGATAAAACAGTGTTGGAGCAAGGACATAAATCAAACGAGTCTTTCATGACTGGAAAAAGACATATCGAAAAAAGCGATTGTGCTGCTTGCCATTCGAAGGATAAAAAATCTATCGGACCTTCTTACTATGAAATCGCCGATAAATATCCAAAAAATGCTACCAATATAACTATTTTGGCCAACAAAATCATATCTGGTGGTGGCGGTGTTTGGGGCGAGCAAGCCATGGCTGCTCACCCGCAATTGGGCCAAACAGAGGCCAAAGAAATAGTTGACTATATTTTGTCAATAAAAGACCCCAAAGCTACTTCAAAACCTGTTTCAGGGAGTTTTAAGGCCAGCGACCACAAAGCAAAGAAAGAAGGTGCTTACATTATTCAGGCTTCATACACAGATAAAGGCGGAAAACTTATTGGCTCCATCACTAATTCAAAATCAGTAGCCATTAAAACACCTATTTTGAATGCTCAAGCTTACGATAAAACTGAAAATACACAGAAATTCACTGTAGCCCCGGTTGGCGATTTGCTAATTGCCAATCACAATTCTTATGCATTGTATGAAAAAATAGACCTTACAGGAATTAGCAAAATTTCTATTTCGGCATTTTCCCAAGCTGGTCAAACAGCTGGAGGAAGCATTGAAATAAGATTAGGTACTTCAAACGGTATCCTGATCGGAAATACAACAATAAGTGCAGGCAGTATGGAGCCAAAAGAAGTTGTTTTTCCAAGAGCTTTTACAAAAACAGAAGACATATTCTTTATTTTCAAAAATGAAAATGCTGAAGGCAAACCTTTATTCGGAATATCAAAAATTGAATTCAAAAAATAAAACTTGCTTTGAATTATTAAAAACCTTTACTATTTTAGTGAAGGTTTTTTTTATAAATTCACATGAAGCGACTGATAAACACTTTACGGGAGCATTTTGGGCTCACCCACAATGAAGCCAAAAGTGCTCTGATTTTCTTTGCAATTATCGTAGTTAATCTTCTATTGTATTATTCTTATTCTACCTCAACTGTAAACAAACAGCGTGAAATTCTTATTGAAGATTATGGCCAAACTGAACTTCCTGAACCCGAAGTAAGAAAAAGCAAATGGGTAGATTTTAGTACCGATAAAAAATCTTCGAAGACCTTTGAAAAATTCAACTTTGACCCAAATATTGCCTCCGAAGACCAATTGACAAGGCTTGGTTTTCCAAAATACCTTTCCAAAACGATGTTAAAATATCGAAGTAAAGGCGGGAAATTTAAGTATAAAGAAGATTTGCTGAAAATCTATTCTATGAAACCAGAATTATATGCTGAAATAGAAAATCTAGTTTTGCTCCCATCAAAAATGGACAAAAAAGTTGCAGATTTTGAAGAGCAACGAGTTTTTGCAGAACCTAAGACACCAATTTTCGCAAAGAAAGAATTTAGTATTAGCAAATTTGACATTAATAAGGCTGACACCTCGCAACTAATGCAAATAAGAGGGATTGGAAAAGTGTTTGCGAACAGAATCATTAAATATCGTGATATTTTAGGTGGTTTTCATTCAATAGAACAAATTGGAGAAACTTATGGAATTGACCCAAATATTTTACCAGAATTAAAGAAGGTTGCGGTATTCGGTTCAGCAATTAAAAAGATTAAAATAAACGAATTGGAAAACTTTAGACATCCTTACCTCAAGTTCAACCAAGTGAAAGTAATTTTAGCATATAGAAAACAACATGGAAAATTTAAAAATGCTGAGGATTTGAAAGAAATCAAGATTCTAGACGATGAAACAATTTCAAAAATTGAACCTTATCTGGAATTTTAGATAACATATTTAGCCAT
>JAIPAJ010000159.1 GCA_021740125.1 Leadbetterella sp.
CTTTGAATTTGCTCAAGAAGCCGCACTATCTAGACTTTATGGAGGCATTCACTACCGGATGTCAAATGAGGAAGGCTTAAAAAATGGCAAACGAATTGGCAAAAGTGCTTGTGAACTGAAATTAAAGATGAAGGATTCTTGAAATCCAAAAACCCTTCTTTCTAACTAACCAAGAACTATTCTTAAGAAATATTTAAACTTGTCTCAACTTCGACTCTATTTCACGGGCCATTGGTACCAAAACGTGGTCTTCAATGATGGCATGTTTACGAAGTTCCATTTCAAACAACTCAACTTGATTCAGAAATACACGATAAGGCAGCGGTGTTTCTTCATTGGCAGCATAACTATGGATAATAGAAGACACAGACTTTAGGTCATCTTCTATTGGGTCATGATTTTCGTCAAAAGAAGCTATGGAACAATTACTTAACAAAAGTTCAACTTCTAGGGCAGACATATCTCCTTTTGAAGCAGAAATCAAACTCTTAATGTAAGGGAAGAAAGTTTTCTCTTCCATTCGAATATGTTCAATCAATCGATTTTTATAATTGTTAAAAAAAGATGTCAGACTTGTCAATACTTGATGCGTATGGCCATATTTATTAAAAATATGCATCATTGTTTGCTCAATTTCGGGCAATTTCTTGGACAAATAAAATTTATGAGATGCCTGCAAATAAGACAAAACTTGTTCTATGGAAAATTTATTGAGGTTCTGATATTGAAAATCCTCTTCGTTATTGTGATACAATTCTAAGATAAGCTCCATCAATTCAGATTCCATATTGAACCTTGCATAAATATCCTGAGCAGCGGGATCCACAACCTCTAGCCTCTCAGTTACTAGCTGATACATTTTGTTGGTTTCAACAAGATTTTCAAGTGTTTTAGCGTCCATATCAATTATTATTTTAGTATTCCTTCACAAAGGTTCTATTTCAAAAATAAATTAAAAATGACATAAATCATAGATAAAATATTTAATTAATTTGTAGAAAGACACAAAGAAGCTTATTTTTAGAAAAAAAACAGATTGCTTGTCAGAATGAACATCTAGATAAATTTCAAAAATCGAATTTTATCTATAATACCTAATGTAAGCAACCTATTCAATCAATCTTAAAATGAAAAATAAAACCTCAAGAAGGAAAATGTTGATGTCGCTTGGAACAGCGTCTGCAATATCGTTTACAGGAATTTCAGTAGTAAATGCTGCAAGTTCATCCAGAAATTTACCACTTAAAAGCAACATCAAGCATTCAGTTTGCAGATGGTGCTATGGTTCCATTCCATTTGAAGAGCTTTGCCAAGGTGTAAAGGATATAGGCATGGCTTCCATAGAACTAACTGGTCCGAAAGAATGGCCGATTCTGAAACAATATGGCCTGACATGTGCCATAGGTTGGGGCGAATGGCCTAAAGGCATGGGATTGAATAACTTTTTTAACAACCCGAAAAATCACGATGAACTGATAAAACTGTATGAAGAACTTATCCCTCAAGCAGCGGCTAATGGCATAAAAAATCTAATCTGTTTTTCAGGAAACAGAAATGGCATGACCGATTTGACAGGGATGATGAATTGTGCCAAAATCATTAGAAAACTGATTCCAGTTTGTGAGAAAAATGGCGTGATTTTGTCGATGGAGCTTTTAAGTTCAAAAGACAGCCACCCAGATTACATGTGTGACACGATTGAATGGGGAGTGGCACTGTGTGAAATGGTCAATTCTGATAGTTTCAAGATGTTATATGACATTTTCCACATGCAAAGTATGCATGGAGATCATATTCGTAATGTAAGAAGGTACGGTAAATACATCAGTCACTATCACACAGGCGGAATGCCAGGCAGAAAAGAGATAGACAATACCCAAGAAATCTATTATCCGGCAGTAATAAAAGCCATCATTGATTCTGGATATAAAGGATACCTTGGTCAGGAGTTTGTGCCTACGCCAAAAGATAAAGAAGGAATGCTGGCTTCATTAAAAAGATGCGTAGAGATTTGTGATATTTAATGTTTTTGAAAGAGCTTCAGTTATTTACTGAAGCTCTTTTTAGTTATTTTCTACAATTACGCTTTTCATTCCTTCAGTTGCGAATGTATTTATTTGGCTATTTTGTTCGAAAATAGCGAAAAAATCAATTTTCTCTTTTTTAGCAATACGCTTTGCTTTTTCTAAACCCATGACTAAAAACGCTGTTGCAAATGCGTCCGCTTCTGAACAAGTATTGGCTAAAACTGTCATGCTTAACACATTATGAGCAACGGGTTTGCCTAGATGAGGATCTATAGCATGAGCGTATTTTTGCCCATTTTGAATAAAGAATTTACGATAACTCCCTGATGTAGCCAAAGATTTATTGCCAAGTGAAACAATTGCCTGTAGATTATTTTCATTTTTTGGATTTTCTATTCCTACTTTCCAAGTTTCCAATTTCGCATTTATACCGCTTGCTCTCACTTCGCCTCCAACTTCTACTAAATAATTTAATACTCCATTATTTTTCAAAAACTCTGAAATTATATCTACCGTATAGCCTTGTGCAATGGCATTGAAATCTAGTTGACTTTCGGAGTATTTTTTTATAACTTTTCCTTTATATATTCTTATGTTTTTATAGTTGACAAGTTTCTTTAAACTGTCCAAAGACTCCATTCCGGGAATAAGCCTAGTTTTCTCTTTACCAAATCCCCAGGCTTTTACGAGTGGACCAACAGTGACATCAAAATAACCTTTGGTTTTTTTTGATACTACTTCTGAAGCTAGGAATACTTTCGCAAAATGCTCGTCGACCACTTCATAAGGCTGATTATTGTTTATTTTAGATATTAAAGAAGTATTGTTCCATAAGGACATACTCTGGTCAACCAGGGAAAACAAGCTATCTACAGATTTAGAGAAATCTATTCCTTCCTTGTCCTCATAAACAATTCTGTATGTACTTCCTTGAGCTTGGCCTTGGAGGGTTTTATATGATTCTCGTTGAATTTGAAGTGATCCCAAATATAAAAAAATGAAAGCAACTTTTGTTACAAATAAGGACATAGTATTTCTATAAACAATTATGCAAAAATTTGACTTTCAATATTTTAACTAAGGAAGATGAGTAGCAAATTTAAAGAAAATATGAACAGACACTTAAAACTCATCCCTAATTAAAGCAACTCATCGTCATCTGCGGGTTTTAAGGCTGGCTGATTACTTAAGTCACCTTGTGGCACAGGGAATCCTTCATTTGGACTAAGTACGCAATCACCAGCAATCCGAATGCCTTCTGGCACTAAAAACTTGGTTTTCTTATATTCAATATCTTTATCAGCGTAAACTTTTTGCATAAATAATCCCCACGCTGGCATAGCTATACGTGCTCCTTGTCCTAATTCAATACTTTGAAAGTGGATGGCTCTGTCTTCCCCCCCAACCCACACTCCACCTATCAGATCTTGGGTCATACCCATAAACCAACCATCAGAGAAGTTAGAAGTTGTACCGGTTTTTGCAGCCACTTCATTACCGTCTAACACGCCAAAACGGCCCAGTCCTGCAGCAGTTCCTCCACCTGCAGTGGCTCCACGCATTAGATGTATCATTTTAAAGGCTGTTTCTTTGCTCAACACTTCTTTTTGATCGGGCAGATATTCTTTTACCACTTGTCCATTTTTATCTTCAATCCTCACCAAAACCATGGGTTCAGTATATTTACCTTGATTTGCAAATACGGCATAACCAGCCAAAAGTTCGAACAAAGAAACTTCGCCTACCCCTAAACAAAGTGAAGGTGAGTTGGGCAATTCGCTCTTTATTCCCAATTGATGGGCATATTCTATAACTTTAGAGGGTTTAAATTCTTTGATTAATCTGGCACTGACTGAATTTATGGATTGCCCCAAAGCTTGTCTCAAAGTAAGCGAAGCATAAGAATATTTTCCATCGGAGTTTTTTGGGGTGTATGGCCTCGAAAGCCCATCTTCAGACCCAAAAGTGATGGGTTCGTCGACCACTTTTTCACAAGTTGAGAAGCCGTTATCGATAGCAGTAACGTACACAAATGGTTTGAAAGTGGAACCAGGTTGTCTACGACTTTGATAAACATTATCAAATTTAAAATGCTTAAAATTTATTCCACCTACCCAAGCTTTGATATTACCGTTTCGAGGATCCATGGCCAATAGGCCTATGTTAAGAAATCGCTTATAATGTTTTATGGAGTCAATATGAGACATTACCGTATCTCGCTCGCCATTCCAAGTAAAAATTCTCATAGGAACTTTCTCTCGCATACGAGCCAAAATCTCCTTATCATCACCACCATAAGTTTCCTTTAATAATCTATAAACTTCTGTTCTTTTTGCGTTATTCTCGATAAAGTTTGGAATTTCTATATATTGGGAGGAATTCTCACTTTTCCTTTGTACCCAAGGATTTTTGTATTTATAAACTTTATTAAACTTTGTTTGCTGATCTTTCATGTGGGTTTTCATAGCCTCCTCTGCGTAATTTTGCATTCTAGAGTCTATGGTGGTGTAAATCTTAAAGCCTTTGGTGTACAAATCTGATTCTTCGTAACCCAATTTCTTGAGATCTTTTTTCACAAGTTCTTTCAAATATTCTCTAAAGTATTGAGCCACTCCATAATTATGACTTTCTGGGGCATAATTGAGGATTATAGGAATCTCTTTCATCGATTCCCCCTCTTCAGGTGTAAGTTTATTAAACTTAACCATTTGGGAGATTACTACATCTCTTCTTGATTTCGAATTTTTAGGAAAAAACTTGGGGTTATATTTAGAAGGATTTTGAATCATGCCCACCAAAAGTGCGGACTCTTCAGGCTCCAAATCTTTCGGAAGTTTCTTAAAATATGTTTTAGAAGCTGATTTTAAACCATATGCATTGCTACTAAACTCTATAGTGTTGAGATACATAGTCATTATCTCACTCTTGGTATAAATCCTTTCGAGTTTTATGGCGGTTACCCATTCTTTTGCTTTGATGGTCAAAGTTCTCAAAACTGGAACTTTATAAAGAAATCCTTCGTAGGATTCATCCTGCCTAAGTTTAAATAGATTCTTGGCCAACTGTTGAGAAATCGTACTGCCTCCACCCTTTTTATTGAAAGTAATTAAGCCTCCAAAAACTCTCAACATACTTCTGGCATCAATGCCCGAATGCTTGGTAAATCTAACGTCTTCTGTAGCAATAAGTGCATTGATAAAACTTTCAGGAATTTCCTCAAAAGTCATATTACTACGATTTTCATACAAAAAAAACTTCCCTAAAATCTTATTGTCTGAAGAGATAATCTCTGAAGCCACGTCGCTTTTGGGATTGTCCAAGTCGTCCACCGAAGGCATTTTACCAAAAAGCCAGAAAAGGTTAAAATTAAGAGCAATTATAAAAAAAAGGAATCCAGCCAGTCCCAAATAAAAAAATTTATAGAATGATTTTAAGAAAAAACTGAATTTGCCGGGAGCCAAATTTTTGAGAATTGGAAGATTCATATTTTAAAGGCGAGATTGGTTTTAGAACTCAAAATTAATATTTTAAATGATTGAACGTAGCAGTTAACAATTAATTACCAAAAAAATACAGAAAATGCAAAGTTAAATCTGAAACCTTGGCATGGGACTTACCTGCTGATGCGAGAATTCCTTCTCTATATATTTAAAATGTGCTGCGATAGCTATCATACCTGCATTGTCAGTACAATACTGAAAATCAGGAATATACAAAGACCACCTTTGCTTTTCTGCTTCTATTTGAAGTGCTTTTCTTAGACCTTTATTGGCAGAAACACCTCCAGCTATTGCTATTTCTTTTATTTTCAATTCTTTGGCAGCTTTTCTGATTTTGCGTACCAAAGTAGTGATTAATGTCTGTTGATAGGAGGCACAAATGTCATTCAATCTTTCAGTTACAAATTCTTGCCCATGTTTCTGAATAAAATAAAGCAAGGAAGTTTTCACCCCACTGAAAGAAAAACTGTAGCCGGGCATTTCAGGTATCGGAAATTCGAATGCACCTGGATTTCCTAAAGCCGCGTGCTGGTCAATTTTGGGTCCACCGGGATATCCCAAACCCAACATCTTGGCTCCTTTGTCAAAGGCTTCTCCAACAGCATCATCGGCTGTTTCGCCCAATACTTCCATATCCAAAGGGCTCTTTACGAGCACTATCTGGGTATGTCCTCCACTAACTGTCAAGCATAGAAATGGAAAATTAGGCTTAGGTTCATCTATAAAATGTGCCAACACATGGGCTTCCATGTGGTTGATTTCAATCAGTGGAATGTCTAATCCAAGAGCAAATGCCTTTGCGAAGGAAGTCCCAACCAATAGTGAACCCAAAAGACCAGGTCCGCGGGTAAAGGCAATGGCAGAAAGATCGGTTTTTTGAATCTTAGACTCGACAATAGCTGCATTTACAACCCTTACAATGTCTTGTTGATGAGCCCTCGAAGCCAATTCAGGCACTACTCCGCCATATTGCTCATGAATGATTTGCGAAGCCACAATGTTAGACAACATTTTGCCGTTGTAAATAACCGCCGCCGAAGTTTCATCACACGAGGACTCAATGGCCAAAATGACTATATTTTGAGTATTTAAAGGCATTTAGTTTTTATTATCATTATTTTTAAGAAATTTTGTGGGTTAATTCGAACAGCAAAGATACGTAGAAGAGCATAAGAAGCCAAGGAGCATAGTTTGACAGTCGGATAGAATTTGGGATTTGACCTAGAATTCTCAAAAAATGTCTTAAGAAGGGTTATTCTATATTGACATTAAGCATTTTAGGCTTTAACATTTTTATAAAAGCAAGGAATTTGAAACGCATATTCAACATACTAATAAATATCACAGGAATAATATTCTTGTTGATTGTATCGTTGTCTGTGCTAGCATATTATTCCTTACAACTACCTGAAGTACAAACAAATATCACCCAAAAGGCCACAGAATGGCTTAGTGAAAAAGTTGGTGGAAATGTGACGATTTCGCAAGCCAGAATTTCATGGCTCGATGAAATAACTTTTGAGGACATTAACGTAAAAGACCTTGAAGGTAGAGACATGATTTTTGTAAGAGAACTTTACATAAATTGTAAAACAAACTTCGCTTTTGACCTTGCCAATAATCTTAAGATTGGATTCGACAAAAACTATATTCCTTCGATTACTTTCAACACCGAAAAAATCTTCAAATTCGATAACAATCTCGACTATGTCTTGCTTAAAAACCCAGAAGTTAAACTAAGAAAAGACAAAACAGGAAAGCTCAATATTGACTATTGGATAGCAGCCATCCAAAAAATCGGAAAAGATTCTACTAAGAAATCTATTCCAAACAGGAATAAACCATTCACGATAGATAACGCCTATATCACCAATGGAAACATTAGCCTCATTGATACTAGAAGAGAACGTTTTCCCAAGAAAACCTTTGATTATTACAATTTTAGGTTTGATAAAATTAATGCCAATATTGAAAACGTACTGATTCTAGGCGATACTGTAGCGTTTAAAACTAGGAATCTCTCTGCTGTGGATTATAGAAGCGACTTGAAAATAAAAGATATCAAAACTAATTTTCTCTATTGCAAGACCGCTATGCTCCTAGACAACCTTTCCGCTTATATAAATGATTCTTATTTGGGAAATAAAATTCATTTCCTTTACGAAAAACCATCCGCTTTTAATGACTTTTTTAGAAAGGTAAAAATGAATGCTAATCTTAAAAATAGCATTCTGGATAGTCAAGATTTGGGCAGGTTTGCTTCTGATATGTACAATTATAAAGAACGTTACATGCTTTCGTCAAAAATGGATGGATTGTATGTTGATTTAAATTTTAAAGACTTTGACTTGAAGTTTGGTTCTGGCTCTAATCTAAAAGGTAATGTGAACTTCAAAGGATTTCCAAATCTTAAAAAAACCAATACCACACTATCATTAAAACCATCGACGTTGCTGGCTAAAGACGTAAGCCAATACAGTAAAAACCCTGAATTTCAAAAATATATAAAGAAGATTGAAAAACTTGATTTATCTGGCACTTATGCTGGCGTTTATGATAATTTCAAGACCAAGTCAGAGTTGAATGCTTTGGGTTTGGGCAAAATTAATGGTGAAATGGAAGTTCAGATTGCAAATGAAGCTACCTACAAAGGTGACCTTAATATTCAACAGCTTAATTTGGGTAAACTTTTTGATGAACCATCCTTAGATAAACTCTCTTTTCAGGGAAAAATAGGTGGAAGAGGTTTTGATGTAAAAAGTGCATTATTACAGCTTGACGGTCAAGTTTCTGAAATTGGTTACAACGGCTACACCTACAAAAATATAATAGTAGATGGCAACCTTGGTCAATCTATTTTTGATGGGTACATAGACATCAAAGACCCGAATATTACCGCACAAGTAGAAGGCCGAGCTGACTTAAACAAAGAACTCAACACATTTAAAATCAAGGGTTTATTGGAAAACGCCAATCTTAAACCTCTAGGAATTTCTAAAGAAAATCTTAAGATAAAATCAACCATCAACTTCGATTTTATAGGAAATAAATTGGACGACTGGATTGGTAGAGCGAGATTTTCAAACACAGTTTTAGAGGATGACAATCACTCTTTGGCTATTGATTCTCTATATTTTAACTCGGGTATAAATGAAAATCAAAGACGCTTTTCGATGGTTTCGGAGTTTTTTAATATCTATATCAATGGAGATTTTGTCCCAAGTAAAATAATTTCTGATGTCAGTATTTTGGTAAAAGAATACAAACTCTATTTTGAAGAAACTGAAGAAGATCGACTAAGTTATTACAGGACCAAAAATGTTAAGAAAAAGGCACAAACTGATTTTTATGATGCCAACTATCAACTCTATTTCAAAGATAGCAGACGCTTCTTTGGCTTTTTTGATCCTATCATTTATGTTTCCTCTGGCTCGAGTATGAAAGGGAAATTCGCCTCCAGAGCAACCACAGAGTTTTCTTTAGAAGCCGAAATTGATACCATGAGTTATAAAGGAATCGAATTTTATAATTCAACGGTAGACTTTAATACTTCCAAATTCTTT
>JAIPAJ010000160.1 GCA_021740125.1 Leadbetterella sp.
GAATTGTGCCTTTTTGCTATCTAAATCAATATTTCTCTTGCGGATTCAACCTATAGATTATGTGCAATTTAGGAAAATTGCACTATTTGCCTAATACCTCCGCACCGATAGACATCATACCTTGTAATGGGTCAGGACGCATGTTATGACCTATTGTCCATTTATATTTACCAGGCTTAGCAAACTTATACTTTTGAAGTTTCGGTGCCGCGATTCTGTTGTCAAAAATATCTCCCATTCCATCGCCATAAGGTTTGCCAGTTTTTTGGTTGAAGAGAATCACTTCGTCCATTGAATTCACCAATACTTTTCCTTTATCGTCTGTTAAAGTTTGGTTTAAATACAAATTGTAATACGGATATGAAACCGTGTTTCTTACCAAATAATTAAAATCATAGACTTTCTGAACATCTTTCACTTCAAACACAAAAGTCTCTTTTTTAGCTATGAACCACTCCGAATCCTTAAAATCACGGATTTCTTTCAAATCAGAACTTCCTTTACAAGCCAATAGGACGCTCAATAATACAAAAGTCGCTATTTTACTTCTCATAGTGCCGGTTTATCTGGTCGGTTATTGTTGTTTCTGTTTTTCTTTCTTTTCTTGTTGCGGCTTTTGTTTTCCTTACTCCCCTCTGCCGCTCCTGTCGGATTCCCCCCAGTTTGTGCTGGTATTGAAGAAGCCGTTCCTCCATCTACTTGCGGCGGACGAGGTTGATTTGGCCTGGTTTGCTGCTGAGGTGGCCTAGGCTGGTTTGGTCTTGGTTGTAGTTGATTCTGAGGATTGGCTGGTTTTATAGCATTTCCTTCGTTTCTTATGTTTGGATTATTCGGTTGGTTTGGCCTTGGTTGTTGTTGGATCTGAGGATTAGCAGGTTTAGCAGCATTTCCCTCATTTCTTACATTTGGATTATTCGGCTTTTTAGGTCCACTTTTCTTTTTATTTTGATGGTATTTTTTATCCAAACGCTCCAAGTCATTGTTGATGCTGGTCGGTTTTGCCGAAACAAATTCAGATATTTCTACCAAATTTTCCAAGCCAACTGGCTTTTTACCAGCCGCATTCATTTTCTGAATTTCGGCCACTTGTGCACAATTTATTGGATACCAGTTGGTTTCGTTGGGATAACTAAACCACATGATTCTTCTGAAAATATCTGTCTTCTGGAGCGTAGCGTCACCTTTTTCGGTTTTTAGCGACCTGTCTACCACTGGAATGTCCCTGATGGCATCGATATAAGTCTCTAGCTCGTAGTTCAAACAGCATTTCAACCTTCCGCACTGACCTGAAAGTTTAGCAGGATTCAATGATAAATTCTGATATCTAGCTGCCGCTGTTGGGATCGTTTTAAAATCAGAAAGCCAAGTTGAACAACAAAGTTCTCTACCACATGAACCAATTCCACCCAGTCTTCCTGCCTCTTGGCGTAGGCTTATCTGACGCATTTCTATACGTACTTTAAACTCGCCTGCCAACATTTTGATGAGTTCTCTAAAATCCACGCGGTCATCGGCAGAATAGAAAAACGTGGCCTTTGAATTATCTGACTGAAATTCAACTTCTGAAAGTTTAAGATTGAGTTTGAGTTCCTTGCAGATTTCTCTGGTGCGGTACATGGTCGGCAAGTCCCTGTTGATGGCTTGACTGTGTTTTTCAAGGTCTTTTTCAGTTGCCAAGCGATGAATTACTGCCAGCTCGTCTGACTCTTTGATACCTTTTTTGATCATCTGCAAACGCACCAATTCACCCTGCAACGAAACCGAACCAATATGAAAACCTGTTGGCATTTCGCACACCACAAAGTCACCAGTATAAAGATCTAAATTGCTTTTGTTTTTGAAATATTCTTTCCTTCCACCTTTAAATTTGACCTCAATTACACCAAATCTGCTACTCTTTGGCGACTCCATATTTGTGTGCCAGTCGGAAGAATTCATTTTGTTGCAACCACCTGTCGAGCAGCCTCCCGAACTACATCCTGCCGTAGTTTTGTGATTGGATTTTTCTTCTGCTACGTTTTTTATATTGCCGCATCCACCGGATGAGCACTGTCCACACGCCATAAGAATATATATTTTAACCGATTGAAGGGCTTTTTTATGCCAAAAATCAATGCGGAACGATTTTCTAATTATTTTCTAAAAACAAAACTAACCATTAATCCAAATATTTCATTAAATCCAAGCCAATATCTTTCCTAAAATACTTCTTCTTAAATTTCACTTTTTTGGCCATTTTTTGTGATTTCTTCACTGCTGCAATCATTGTTCTACCTAATCCAGTTAATGCAACCACCCTTCCGCCATTAGTAACTACACCCGCTTCTGTAGTTTTTGTGCCTGCATGAAAAATTACGGTATCCTTGTCGGCCTCTGGAATTTCCATCAAGTCACCTTTTTTGTAATCTTCAGGATATCCACCAGCTACCACCATGGTAGTTGCCGCAGATTTTGGGTTGATACTGAGTTTGATTTTGTCTAATTTACCATTGGCAGCGGCCACCATCAATTTCACAAAATCAGTTTTAATTCTTGGCAATACTACCTCAGTTTCGGGGTCACCCATTCGGGCATTGTATTCTATCACCATCGGATTGCCTTCGTCATTCATAAGGCCTATAAATATAAAGCCTACATAATGAATTCCTTCAGCTTGAAGACCTGCCAAGGTTGGTTTTACTACCAATTCCTCCACTTTTCGCATAAAAGCGGCATCTGCAAATGGCACTGGAGATACAGCCCCCATGCCGCCTGTGTTGAGTCCAGTACCCCCCTCTCCTATTCTCTTATAGTCTTTGGCTTCAGGCAAAATCACGTAGTTTTTGCCATCTGAAAGCACGAAAACCGAGAGTTCTATTCCTTTTAAAAATTGCTCTACCAGTACTTTATTTCCTGCTTCTCCGAATTTTCCTTCGGTAAGCATTTCTTTCAAACTAGCCTTGGCTTCGTCTTTGCTTTCGGTGATAATCACACCTTTCCCAGCAGCCAAACCGTCTGCTTTGAGTACGTAAGGACCAGCTTGTTTATCAAGATAATCTAGGCCTGACTCTAAAGTTTCTCGTGTAAAAGTTTCTGAAAATGCCGTAGGTACACCATGTTTTTGCATGAATGTCTTCGAGAAGTCTTTACTGCCTTCGAGTCTAGCTCCAGAAGCATCTGGACCTACTATTTTTACTTTTTTGAGTTGTTTATCGGCTTTGAAAAAATCCACGATTCCTTTCACCAAAGGGTCTTCAGGACCCACAACTACCAAATCAATACGCTCTGAAAGTACCAATTTTTTTATACCTTCAAAATCATCTACTTTGATATCAACATTGGTGGCGATTTGGCTTGTCCCGGCATTGCCAGGAACCACAAAAAGTTTGTCGCATTTTTTGCTTTGAGCCATTTTCCATGCAAAAGCATGCTCTCTACCACCCGAACCTATTATAAGAATATTCATTTTCTGTATTTAAAAATACAAAAATAGGTATTGAAGGGGTGGGAACAAAATGGCGTCTAGGTGTAAAAACAGAATAAACTTACAATTCTCCTTCAAATAATTTAATAAAAATTTAAATTTTGAAATTTCTATACATTAAAAAATAAGTATTTGCGATTTATTCAATACAATGGAAGGCAAATAATTCGAATAAAAACTTCCTAGATTTATTCAGATTTTATTTTAAACACAAATCACTTCAATCACCTCATTTTATCCTTTATTTTTCACATACTAGCTACACCCGCTCCAACTTCACTGGATAGGTCTTTTTAGAAGCCCATTGTGGTATGTAGATACTTCCGTCGCCATCTATACATACATCGTGCGGATGCATAAACACTTTGGCCGGGTCTGATTTTCTTTGTTCTTGCAGTTGGCCGTTTTGATAAATCGGTTCGGAAGCTCCTGGAGAGGAAATCACCTTATCGTTTTCGTCTAATATTTGGATATACCCTGAGTTCGGATATTCTTCTGATGTAGACCTATAAACTGCTCCGTAGAGATTATCGCCTTTGATTACAGGACGACAAATAAACGAACCAGGTAAATGAATGGTTGATAAATAACTACCGTCGAGTGTAAATCGTTTCCAGCAGTTTTGTTGCCTTGAAGTGATAATCAATGTTGGTTTTGATGCATTTCTGATATCCACCACTATTCCATGATTACATTTAAAATTATAATTTTCAATGCCGTTTCCACCCCAATGTCTAATGTATTTACCTTTTGAATCGTATTGAATCACGAAGTTTTTACCATAACCATCTACTACGTAAATATCTCCATTGTAAGGACTAACGGCAGTTTCTGTAGGCACAAACTGGCTTGGATATTGATATTCACCTGTTTCCTTGGGGTATTCAATTTTGAAAATCTCTTTACCCTTCAAATCAGTTTTAATTACCTGATTACGACTGTTATCGCAGATCAAAAGATACTGCTTTTCACCTTCGTTGAATATCGTAAGACCATGAGCTCCGGGATAAGAGTTCCCCCAAGTTTCGAGCAATTTACCCGATTTGTCATAAATGAGGATATTGTTTTTGGTTTCGTTGGTACACATGATGAGCCTCCCTGCGGCATCTTCCACCATTTCATGGCAATCATTTACGGGTGTTTTTTGAGCATCTAACATTCCCCAGCCTATCACAACTTTGTATTTATGGGTATTATGGCCAATGATTACCTCATCTTTTTTACCAAAACTTAAACTTGGCATCATCTGCAAACTCGACGACACACCTACGATTTTCAGGAAATTTCTTCTATCTAAATACATGTCATTATTGTTGAATAGTTTATGCAAAATACTCAATAATATATTTGGTTTGTTTAATTTTTAATTTTTTTCTTAAAAAATCGATAATTCCTAAAAAAACTTACAATATAAGCTTTTTCTTGTCTTTTAAAATGCACTTTTTAGCTGTTTTCATTTGAAATATGGATAAATATTTAAAAATTTGAGTCATGAAAATTTGCAATGTATTTAAAACCCTTTCTATAATGAGTTATGTTTTCCCTAAAAAATTGAAATTGTCAGTTATCCTATTATTGTTATCAACTGTATTTTCTTTCGCTCAACTACTGCCTTCAGGCCCACAAGTACTGACATTTCACTCTGATGTAGATGATACAGAGCAACCTTATGGCTGCTATATCCCGAAAGAATACAGTGATAAAAAGTCGTATCCATTGGTGGTAATGCTGCATGGTGCAGGATCAAATCACCGTTTGGCGTTGCGGAGAGTTTTTGGCAAAAGTAATGCCGAAGGCGAAAACGATGTAGAAGCTAGCCTAAAGTTTCCAAAATGGAAAGATGTAAATTACATTGTCATTTCAGCTTACGCTCGCGGCACTATGGGCTATCAAGGAATAGCCGAAAAAGACGTTTGGGACATGATAGCTGACGCAAAAAAACGTTTTAATATAGACGAAAATCGTATGTATCTCACAGGCCTTTCTATGGGTGGAGGCGGTACGATGTGGGTTGGACTTACACGTCCCGACGTTTGGGCAGCCATTGCACCTGTTTGTCCTGCACCTCCGGCAGAGACTATCAAGTATTTAGACAATGCATATAATATTCCCGTGCATTTTTTCCAAGGCGATCAAGATCCAGCAGTAAAAGTTGAAAACACTAGAAAATGGGTGGAAGACTTCAAAGCTGCAGGAGCCAAAGTAACTTATCAAGAATATCCAGGTGTAAAACACGACAGTTGGGTAAATGCCTACAAAGACGAATTTATATTTACTTGGTTCTCAAAATTCTCTAGAAATCCGTTTCCTGACAAAGTGAAATTTACCACTAGCCAACTAAAATATAACAAAGCATATTGGCTGGAAATCATTGATAAAAATGTTGGAGAAACTTCAAAAATTGAGGCTAACTTCAAAAACAAAAATATATTGGATGTTAAAACAGAAAATGTAAATGCGTTTTCAATAAATATTCTTGAACATCCAAATTTCAATACAAAATCTAAGTTAAGTCTCAATATTGACGGACAAAACCTTTCCGTTTTTGGCTTGACAAATGGCCAAATTTTGATAAAAACCGATGAAAAATGGGCCGTAGGAAAAAGACCAGATAATATTAAAACCAAAAACGCAACTTTGGAAGGGCCCATGACTGAGGCCATTGGCGATAGACATATTTATGTTTACGGCACCAAAGGAAACCCGACCAAAGAGCAGCTAGACCAAAGACGAAAAATAGCTGAGCAAGCAGCAGATTGGAGTGTTTATAGAGGCGATTTTATGGGAAGAGTAATGGTGTTCCCTAGGGTATTGTCTGACAAAGAAGTTAGGCCAAATGACATAGAAAGATCCAATCTGATACTTTTTGGTGATGCTGAAACCAACGAAATCATAGAAAAATATGCTGCTAATCTACCCTTGTCTCTTAAGTCGACAGCAAGAGAAAATGCAAGTTTGAGTTTTATTTTTCCGAATGGCAATAAATACATTTTGGTAAACTCAGGCCAACCGTTTTGGGAATTACCCAATGCCGACAATAGTCCATTTGCAAGATTACGGTCTGCTGGCAAAGCGAGTATACTTTCGGGATATGGGGATTGGGTATTGTATGATAAAAACATCAACAATGTGATATCTTATGGTATTTTTGATAAAGATTGGAAGCTAATGGAAAAAGACAAAGGGCTCCTGAAAAATTCAGGAATGATAGATATGAAATGACAAAAAGGGCTTTTCAGCCCTTTTTTGTTTTATAATAAATCCCGACCTTTGCCAAGGAAAAATATACTTAAGGCATGGAAAGTATCGAGCATTTATTAAAAAACACACACAAAGCAGCTTCACAAATCAGAAGGTTGACAAAAGAACAAAAAGCTAAAATACTGACTGATTTGTCGGAAATCTTATTGTACAATTCAGCTGAAATCATAGCTGAAAACAAAAAAGATTTGGACTTAATGGACCCCAAAGATGCCAAATACGATAGATTGCTACTCAACGAAAATCGTATAAAAGGCTTAGCGGACTCCTTGATTAAAGTAGCCAATTTGAATGATCCAACTGGACAAATTTTGACCGAAAGAACACTTGACAATGGCATTAAAATGCAGAAAATCAGTGTGCCGATGGGTGTTGTTGGGGCAATTTTTGAGTCAAGGCCTAACGTTACTATTGATGTGGCATCGTTGTGCATTATGTCTGGTAATGCCTGCGTGCTAAAAGGCGGAAAGGAAGCATATTTTTCCAATCAATATTTGGTAAGCTTGATACATAAAGCATTGACCAAAAACGGAATTTCGACTGATATCGTTATGCTTTTACCTACAGATCGAAAATATTTGAGCCAAATGCTGGAAGCTGACAAATATGTGGATTTGATTATTCCTCGTGGTTCGCAGTCGCTGATAGATTTTGTGCGAAGCAATTCTAAAATTCCGACCATTGAAACTGGTGCTGGAGTATGCCATACCTATGTAGAAAAAACAGCATATCTTGGTATGGCGGACGAGATCATTATCAATGCCCGAGCTTCTCGTCCGTCAGTTTGCAATTCACTAGATTGTGCTGTTTTGGACGAAAGTGTTCTTGAAACACTGATACCAAAACTAAAAACGGGATTCGAAAAATACAACATCGAGGTTTTTGCTGACGAAAAATCGTTTTCTATTTTCGAAAAAAATAGCTTTACAAAACTTCAACACGCTCAGCCAGAAGATTTTGGAAAAGAATGGTTGGATTTCAAAATTTCGATAAAAACTGTAAGTGGCTTCGATGATGCTTTAGAACATATCACCCAGTTTTCCTCAAAACACTCCGAAGCTATTATTACAGAAGACATCGTTTTAGCCGAAACTTTCCTACAAGAAGTGGACGCAGCATCCGTTTATCACAATGCTTCAACAAGATTCACCGACGGTGGTGAATTTGGGCTAGGTGCAGAAATCGGCATTTCAACACAAAAACTGCACGCTCGTGGACCATTTGCTTTAGAGAAATTGGTTACCGAAAAATGGATTTGTAGAGGTGATGGACAAGTAAGATGGTGATTCGATTGTAAATTTACGATTGGTTTGACTGTTAAACGCTTTGAAAACGAATGCATTTAGTTTCGATAATGTTTACAATAAAATATACCAAATTTATCTGGGCCGCTTTTGTGATTTAATCCAGTTAAACCGTGTTCTGTAAGATTTCAAAAATCAAATTGAAAAGTTAAGACTGGTATAAATCCGCTTCCTCGATATTCTGCATAAGTAATATTTTTGGCCGAATCATAAGCTATATTGGTGGCATTGAGTCGGTTGGTAGCATTTTGAAAATCCAAACTTATGTTTCCAGAAGTTTTCTCCCCATTAAATCTATAAGCTATTCTAGTGTCTAATCTTTGAAATGGTGCCACTTGCCCGTCGTTTTCTTTGGTTTGATCACCCACATATTGACCTTTTTCCTTAGATTTTATGGGATCAAAAGGCGTATATCTAAAACCTCCACTGAACAAATATCGACCACCTATCTGAAGAATATTTCCGTTTTTAAATGGAAATTCTTTACCAAAAGTATAACTCGACGAAAATCTAGTATTAAAGCGACTATTGTGCCACAGACCGTCATTGGCCTTGAATTTGGAATCTAAAACTGAAAAAGTAGCCAAGAAAAAATAAGAATTTGAAAACTGTTTTTCTATGGCTAAATCTATGCCTTTATTTCTGCCCAGGCCTTGGCTTTTCACCTGAAACTCAGGAAAATCCGAACTGTAATTAAGTAACCAATAATTGGAAGTAACATCAGCACTAATTGGAACATTAAAAATACTTTGATAATAAGCCTCCAGGCTCAATCGCATGCGGCTTTGTGTATAATGATGGAAAGCCGCAATGAAGTGATCTGATTTTATAGGCTTTAAGTTCAAATTAATGTTTTTACCTGTTGAATCAGCAAAGAAATAAGTCATCATTGGCAATATTCTGCCATGACGACCATAAGCAAAACTTAGTTTGCTTGACGTATTCGGAGCGTATTGCATAGAAACCCGCGGTTCAACAGAAC
>JAIPAJ010000161.1 GCA_021740125.1 Leadbetterella sp.
GGATTACAAATTTATCTCTTTGAACATGCCAGTCTGGCCGAAGAGCATAATCCCGAGTTTAGGATAGTGACAAAAAATATTGATGATGTATATGAAAAGGTTTCTAAATCTCATCCTGAATTTCTTCATCCCAACCTCAGCAAAGTAACGCTTCGTCCTTGGACTGCCAGAGAATTCGCCTTAAGAGATCATCAGGTTTGTATCATCATACAAGAGTGGTAAATCATTTAATTAAATGCCTTGTAAAACATAAGTAATGGAACTGAGAATAATTGAACGCCATACCGACAAATCTGATGATCTCTATTCATCTGATGAATGCCAAATGCTTTTGCAATCGTATGACGATTATTATCAAACCATTGGTTTTAATAAGCCATGGGTGGGCTACTTTGTGCTCAGGCAAAACCGGGTGGTGGGGTCTTGTGGTTTTACTGGCCAACCGCAAGAGGGAAAGGTCGAAATTGCTTATTGGACTTTTAAGGCTTATGAAGGTCAAGGAATTGCCTCATTTTCTTGCCATGAGCTTGTTTCAATAGCTCGAAAAACAGATCCGACATTGATAATCACCGCCAAAACGGCACCAGAAAACAATGCTTCTACAAAAATTTTGCAAAACAATGGATTTCAATTTGCAGGAGTAGTTCAGGACCACGAAATTGGAGATGCTTGGTTATGGACATCGCCAGCTGAAACCGAATTGGCCTAGAAAGTTTATTACAGACTCCATAAAATGGCATGCTTGATAGCCGTATGATTATTAAATTCCGATACAAGCAATATCTGAAAGGTTGGTGGACAAAGTCTTCCCTCCAGTAAAAGAAAGATAAATAAAGACACGAATAATAAATATGAGCAGCATAATTTTCGACAGTGGAATATCTCTGGATGGCTTTTTCGCTGGAGACAACAGAGGACCTCAAAACCCGATGGGCGGTGTTTCAGGACAAATTCATGCTTGGATGTTTAATCAAAAAGCTTTTTGGGAACACTTGGGATTAGAAGGCGGAAATGATGATGGGCCAGATGGAAAATATATTAGAGAGACTATTGAACGAACAGGTGCCTATATTATGGGCAAGCGTATGTTTGAAGAAGGTGAAGCCGCGTGGCCCAATGACCTTTACAAAGCTGATGTTTATGTGCTAACACATGAAAAACGAGAACCATGGGTACAAGAAGGTACCACCACATTTTACTTCATCAATGACGGAATAGAAAGTGCCTTGGAAAAAGCAAGACTATCTGCAAAAGGAAAGGACATAAGAATACAAGGTGGAGCCAACACGATTCAACAATTTCTAAATGCCGGACTCATAGACGAGTTTTTTATTCATATTTCTCCGGTTTTATTAGGAAGCGGCATTCGCCTTTTTGAGGGTATGGTCAAAGACAAATATGACCTACAAATTGTAGAAGTGATTCCATCTGACCTGAGTACGCACATAAGATATAAACTCACTGAGAAATAGTATCAGACAAATTCTTACCAAAAGAATATTTTCATAAGATTAGTTATAGGCAGTTTTCGCATGTAGAGACCTGCACTTAATACTTTGTAAAGGGGATAGGATTATTTCCGAAAATCGGAAAGCATAACAATAAGGATAAACACCACAATCCAATAGTTTCCTGATAGATCAATCGGTAAAGTTCTATTCCTAACATCCTTGAAGCTTATGATTATTCTATTGCATGAGACCAATTTAACCATAGTTTTGGAATTTATATCTACTTTAAATACGCCATAAACTGGCTCAATGTCAGAAGTTGAAAATCTATCACAAGGAATATTAAACTTATTAAGAGGAGTCAATAAAACTGAAATTCGTTATAAGTTTTATAATCAAACACTTAACATTTATATACAGTATAAATAAACCTTTAGAAAAACTTATCGAAGTCTTGTAGGTTTATAATAAAAGTCTGATTTATTTTTGTTTTGATAAGTATATAAATGGTATCTTAGTTGTATATTCTATTTGTTTTTTTGTAAAATTTATAACTATTACAATATTTCCAGTACCAAATTCATGGGTGAGGCCTTAAGATATCTTGTTTTTTTTATCATAGTAACGATAGCTATTATTCTTGTTTATTCAATTTTAAAAAAATCATTTGCTAAAAATCGCACCATTTACCTCAATAACCTGGCTGATTTATCGACGCACTATTATCGGTACCTATTGTACTTTTGGGGTGTTGGAATATTCATCCCATTCAGCGAACTTTATATTGATTTGTTTTCAGTAAGAGCTAAAAGCGAATTAAGCTATAATCTTATAATTGGTGGGCTTTGCCTTGCCATCGCCTACCTAAGTGAATATTCTATTTTTATAAAAAGAAATTTATATAGGCTCTTTTTATTGTTTTTTTCGATTTACAATGCTGTAATTCTCTATAAAATTGCCACAAATAATGGCATTGATTATCTCACACTGACAGAGTTTACACTGACCAATATGATTTCCTATCATGTTTTTTACAAACTAAAATATTTTTATTTTTACATAGGTACATGTTCTGCAGTATTATTAACATTGGTAATTTCAAATACGATTTCTTCAAAAGAATTTATCCTTTATTTTAATAGTTCCTTCATTGCTTTTACCATAAATTTTGTAATCCATCACATTGATTTAAATATCAAAGAAAATTTATTCTTTGCGTACAATTACTTCAATAAAGGGAACCAATTCATTATTGGAGTTAATCGAAATGGATTAGTAACATTCGCAAGTAAAAATATTGATACTTTTTTTGGGCAAAAATCTAATGACTTTATTGGAAAAAATTGGGAATCAGAAGTAAAAATCCAATTAGGATTCGAAAAAAATAGTGACAATTCTACCATTAGTTTAATATCACCAAATGGTACATTAAAAATAATAACCTGGCAAGAAGATACTTTAAATCATGACTTGGTAATAAAAATTGGTCGAGACATTACAGAGATTAAAAGCTCCGAAACTCAAATTTCCCTGTCCAACCAAAGACTTAACAGTCTGATTTCTAATATCGGAGACATGGTATTTGTGTTGAATCTAGACAAGGTTTTCACGGAATATTATCAAAGTGAAAATGAGAAAGATTTGATAGTTCCTCCTTCTTTTTTCCTCGGAAAAAAAATAAACGAAATTGGTTTTCCAGATGAAGCTCTTCAAATTATCACCAAAGCCATCGAAAAAACTATAAAAAAAACCAAAAAGTCCTATGTCGAGTATAATTTACCTTCAGAGAACGGCACTTTATGGTTTGGCGTAATTGTATCCCCGCTATGCGATGAATCTGGCCGAATAAAGGAAGTGATATGTATAGCCCGAAATATAACCACAAACAAAAATGATGAACTAGAACTTAAAAAGACAAAGGAAGTTCTGGAAGAAACCAGCAAAGAGGCTCGGATGGGTGGATGGGAATATGACCTGGTTAAACAAAGAATATTTTCTTCAAAAATCACCAAAGAAATTTTTGAAGTTGCTCCCGACCATGAATCAAGTTTTGAGCAAGTAGTTAATTATTTTGTAGAAGGTGAGCCAAGGAATAACCTTTTAAAGTCTTTGAGCCTTTGTATGAACGAAGGTATTGCATATGATTTAGAATTACCCATTATCACAGCAAAAGGAAATAGGCTGTGGGTAAGAGCGAAGGGTGCATCCGAATTTAGCAATGGTGTTTGTATACGTATTTTTGGGTTTGTTCAAGATATAGATAAACAGGTAAAAGCAAAAATAGCCCTGAAGCAAAGTGAAGAAAAGTTTAGATATATTAGTGAAAATATTTCTGATGTTTTAATTGTTTTTGAAGGAAAAAAAGTTTCTTATGTATCTCCTACCCATCAACAACAATTTGGGTATTCCGCTGATGAAGCGATGACCATTGCTCATAACAATATTTATGACTTTTTCCATCCAGATTATCACGATTTTCTTGATAACATTTATGCTGAAGCCATAAAAAATAGGACGCCTAAAATAACTTATGTTACCCGTTTTTTGCACAAAAATGGCACTTACATTTGGCGAGAAGACTCCGTAAGTCTTATTTACGATGATAAAGGATACAACACCATCAGACTGATTACTGCCAGAGATATTAGTGAAAGAAAGAAACAAGAATTGGCAGGCTCTTTACGCCAAGAGACCATAATTCATCAAAATAACATTTTAATTAAGCTATCCAAATTTAGATTAAATCTGGGTGATTTTTGGAATGATGGATTATATAAAATCACAGAAGCAGCAGCCGAAGGCATTCAGGTAGGACGTGTTAGCTTTTGGCTATACAAGGAAGATAAAATTGATTGCATAGATTTATTTATAAAAGAAAACCATACCCATACCGTTTCAGAAAGTATTTTTGAAAGGGATTTTCCTAAATATTTCGAAGGGCTTAGGGGAGAATTGGCCATTATTGCCCATGATGCAAATACACATGTATACACCAAAGAATTCTCTAAGGATTACCTAAAATCTACCAATATTAAGTCTATGCTCGATTTGCCGATTAGTATCGGAGGGCAATTGGTAGGCGTGATTTGTTGGGAACATCTGCATGAAAACAAAAATTGGACAGATGAGGACATTTCATTTGCAAAATCTATCGCCGATTTTATCTCTTTGGAAATTGAAGCAGATAAAAGGTACAAAGCAGAAAACGAATTAAAAAGAACCAAGGAGGTTTTAGAACAAACCAGCCAAGTGGCCAAAGTAGGTGCATGGGAAATTGATGTGCTAAACCAAAAAATATTTTTCTCTGATATAAATAAAGCTACCCTAGAAGCCCCAACAGATTTTGATTTGAATTTGGATACTGCTTTGGCATTTTTTAAAGAAGGCAAAGACAGGGATTTGGTTTTTCATTCTTTTACACAATGTTTTAAGAAAGGCATATCATTTGATATTGAGGTAAGAATCATCACCTTCAAAAACAATGAACGTTGGGTAAGGGCATTGGGCCAAGCTGAATATGAAAATGGGCGTTGTAAAAGACTTTATGGAACATTTCAAGACATCAATGAGCAAGTCCACCTTGTTCAGATCATTAAAGATAAAGAACAGCAATACCGCACGCTACTTTCCAATATTTCTAGTGTAACCTTTAGGTGTACCAATGAAGATAGATGGACGATGATTTATATCAGTGATGCCATCGAGCAATTATCAGGTTTTCCTGCTGAAGATTTTATTTTTAACAAAAAACGAAGCTTCTTTGATTTAGTCTTACCTGATGACAGAAATCTGGTCGACGCCAATTCCAATGACCATGCGGAAGAATACGATATCGAATATCGGATAGTAAATAAATCCAATGAAATCGTGTGGATTATTGAAAAAGGAAGAAGGTATTATGACGAGATAGAAAAAAGAGTTATGCTCGATGGAATCATTTCAAATATTACCGAACGTAAACAAGCTGAAATTGCACTTATAAAGAGTTATGAAGAACTCAAAAACACCCAAACACAATTAATTTCCACCCAATTAGAACAGGAAAAATTTGTAAGTTTAGTTAAATATTCGGGTGCCATGATAGGCATGGCAGATTTTAGCGGCAAGGTTATTTTCCTAAATGAGAAAGCCAAACGTACCTTAGGTTACTACGATCCAGATGGAAATTTGATTACCAGAGATTTTTTTACGGAAAGTAGTAAATATACACTGGTTAATTCGATTATACCTACCGTATATGAAAAAGGTATTTGGCAAGGGGAACAAGAGCTTATAAACTTCAATACCCATGAAACAATTATTACTGACTCCACTATATTTATCATTCGTGACCCGCAAAATAAAAAGCCTGTCGCCATTGCTACCATTCAAATAGATATTACTGAAAGAAAAAAAGCAGAGGCCAAATTAATTGAAAATCAGAAAGAACTACTTTATAAAAGTGAATTACTCGCTGTGGTGGCTAGATGTACTGAAAGACTTTTAATAAGTACCAATATTGAGGAAACCCTGTCAGAAATATTTAATCTAATTGGAGATACAATTGGTGCAGATAGAATTTATTATTTTGAAAACGATATCGCTAAAAACCTCACCAGCCAAAAAACCGAATGGGTCAGAGAAGGAATAATACCGCAAATTGACAAACCTGATTTACAAAGTTTACCCCTAGAGAATTTTGCATTTTTCACTGAAGTACTCCTTCAAAACAAAGTATTCAAAAAAATCATTTCAGAAATAGAAGATCCAGAAGTCTTTGAATTCTTGAGTAGTCAAGGCATTCTTTCTATCATTTTATTCCCCATCACGATTAAAGATAAATTTTTTGGTTTTATTGGTTTTGATGATTGTAGCAGTGAGCAAATATGGTCTGACGACAAAATAAATATCCTATTTTCTTTATCCACAAATGTGGCTAATGCGATAGAACGCATTAACAATGAACAAATCATCAGAGAGAGTGAAGCTAATTTTAGGCAACTTAACGAAACCCTCGAAGATGTATTTTTGCTTTGTGACATAGCTCAAAATAGGTATATCTATGTAAGCCCATCTTGTAAAAAAGTACTCGGCCTAGACCAATCCTATTTCTATCGTCCAAATGCATTTATAAATGATTTAATTATTGAAGACGGTCAACCCAGCAAAGAACAGGTATTAGAAGGTTTATATTTAAACAACTCCTACGAACTAGAATTTAAGATTAAAACCCCTGATGGCGATCAAAAATGGATTTTTATGAAATCCTTTGGCGTTAGAAATGAAAAAAATGAAATTGTCAGAATTTCTGCCATTTGCACTGACATTACGGAAAGGAAGAAGATCCAAAGTGAAATCAAACAACTCTCTCTTGTAGCCGAAAAAATCACCAATGGGGTTTTAATAGCAGACATAAAGGGTCGGGTTTTATGGGCCAATCAAAGTTTCTTGGATATGATGGAAATAGATTTACCCAATATGTTGGGTAAAAGGCCAACTGATTTATTTAATCCAAAATTTAAGGACCCCAATACCAAATCTGAAATACTTAATGGCAATAATTTTAATATCGAACTCGAAATTGAAACTTTCAAAAAAACGAAAAAATGGATAGAAATAGTAAACACCTCCATCAAAGATGATCAAGGCAATTTTGTGCAACAAATAGAAGTAATCATTGATATCACAGAAAGAAAAAAAGTAGAAAAATTGCTTATTGAAAGTGAAGAGCGTTATCGTTTTATTGCGGAGAGTACTTCAGATGGGATTTTTGTAATTGAAAACAAACGAATAATTTATACTTCGCCCTCATTTCAAAAAATATTCGGATATACATTTGAGGAAAGTTACCAACAAAGTGAAGGTAATCTTGCGGATTATGTCCACCCTGAAGATGTTGAAAATTTCTTAAAGAGTATCCTGTACCATACAGGACTCAAACATGATAATTTTCTACTACAATACAGATCGCTTCATAAAAATGGCAATTATTTATGGCGTGAAGATACGGTTACCACTTTTTATGAAGGCGATAATGTTTTTAGATATATTTCTGTAGTAAGGAATATTACCGAACGCGTAAAAGTAGAAAAAGAATTGGTTGAAGAAAGACGCTTATTGCGTGCGATAATTGATAATATACCTGTGAATGTCTATGTAAAAGATAATTCGTTTAAAAAAGTCTTATCTAATAAAGCCGATGTGCAGTTTGCAGGATTTCAAGACGAAAAAAGTGTTCTCGGCAAAACAGATTTTGAGTTGTACACTATGGATACAGCCCAAAATTCCTATGAACAAGATTTTCAAGTTATCCAGTCCAAAGAATCCATAATTGGCTTAGAAACCCCCTTGGTAAAAAATGACGGTACAGAATCCTGGTTATTGGTCTCTAAAATCCCGCTGCTGAACGAAAAAGAAGAAGTTACGGGTTTGGTGGGTGTAAGTGTGGACATCACCGAACGCAGAAAATCTCAACAATTGTTGTTGGAGAGCGAACGAACCCTCAGCAGTATTCTGAATTCATTGGATGAGGTGGTTTGGGCCATCAGCCTGCCAGATTCCAAACTCATTTTGATAAGTAATTCTTTTGAAAAGGTATTTGGTAAATCTTCGAAAATCTGGAAGCGTAAATTATTGCTTTGGAAAGAAGTAATATTACCTGAAGACAAATGGATAGGCGAAAAAATTGAAAAAGAAGTTAAAACTAATGGTCAATCCTATGGCATATTTCGGATAAAAGATGCCCATGGTGAAATCAAATGGCTCGAAAATACCGTAAAGGTGATTCGGAATGAGCAAAATGAATCGGTGATGATCATCGGAACCTCCATAGACATTACCGAGAAAAAAAATGCGGAAGATGCCCTCACCTCCGCCCAAGAATTGGCAGAAGCAGCCAACCGATCAAAAGCAGAATTAGAGCTTCGTGCTTTGCAAATGCAAATGAATCCGCATTTTATATTCAACGCTCTGAACTCTATTCAGAGTTATATTCTTAATCAAGATACGCTCACGGCCAACCTCTACCTGACCAAGTTTTCACGACTGATTCGTTTGTTTTTAGACTCCTCTAGAAGTAAGTTCATCCCACTTTCTGAAGAAGTAAATCTGCTTACGCTATATATAGAGTTAGAAAGAATAAGGTTCGACAATAAGTTTGAATTCGAAATACTATTTGATGGGCATGTAAACAAAAATATAGAAATCCCGACCATGATTTTGCAACCTTTTATTGAAAACGCCATCAACCATGGCTTGAGATATAAACAGCAAAAAGGACTGTTGAGCATCAGATTCCAAAAAGAATCCAGTTATTTGATTTGTACGGTAGAAGACGACGGTGTGGGAAGGAAAAATTCTGAAATCATAAAGGATAAACCCATTGAGGGCTATAAATCTCAAGGTTTGAAAATTACCGCGGAACGCTTGATTACCTACAACAAAATCAATGATGCCAATATCGTATTTTCAATCAGAGACAGATTAGAA
>JAIPAJ010000162.1 GCA_021740125.1 Leadbetterella sp.
CCACGTAATTCTTCGGAGCTAACTTCCTCATTGGTAACGGTTTTTACGACATTTGGACCAGTCAGAAACATATAACTGGTATTTTCTACCATCATAACGAAATCAGTAATAGCAGGGGAATAAACCGCACCACCAGCACATGGCCCCATGATGGCAGATATTTGTGGAATCGCACCAGAAGCACGTACATTTCGATAAAAAATATCGGCATAACCACCCAAAGAACGCACACCTTCCTGAATACGGGCTCCACCCGAATCGTTCAAACCAATAACTGGAGCACCCGTTTTCATCGCCATATCCATTATTTTACAGATTTTTTCCGCATGCGTTTCAGACAATGAGCCACCAAATACCGTAAAGTCTTGCGAGAAAACATAAATAAGGCGACCATTAACGGTTCCGTAACCTGTAATTACCCCATCCCCCAAGAAAATCTGATTTTCCATGTCGAAATCTTTCGTTCGGTGGGTTACCAAAGCTCCAATTTCTTCAAAAGAACCTTCGTCCAAAAGCAATTCTACTCTTTCTCGTGCTGAAAGTTTGCCTTTTCTGTGCTGAGCATCTATCCTATTCTGACCACCGCCCAAAGCAGCTTCGGCCAATTTTTTCTGTAATGTTTCTACTTTATTCGTCATTGTCTATATTTTTTCACGGCTGATACGCTGTGCCGCTGAGTTTTATGAAGAACTCCATATGGTTAAGTAAGTCTTAATTACTAAACTTTTAAAAATTCTTGCGACTTTACCTCTTAGCGGTTAATTAATTTCTTTCATTAATATTTCAATAATCTCCTTTCCTGCCTTAGCAATGGGTGTACCCGGCCCGAATACAGCTACAACACCACTCTTATATAAAAAATCATAGTCTTGAGGCGGAATAACACCACCTACAACTACTTTAATATCAGGTCTTCCAAGTTCTGCCAAAGCTTTTATAACTTCAGGCACCAAAGTCTTATGTCCAGCCGCCAAAGAACTAATACCTACCACATGCACATCATTTTCAATTGCCTGACTGGCAGCCTCTTGCGGGGTTTGAAACAAAGGGCCAATATCGACATCAAAACCAATATCGGCAAAACCAGTTGCGATAACTTTAGCACCACGGTCATGGCCGTCTTGACCTAATTTCGCAACCAAAATACGAGGTCTGCGACCATCCATTTCTAAAAAATCGTTACTCAGTTTTTGAGCCTCCTCAAATATTATGTTGTCTTGCATAGCTTTAGAATACACGCCTTTTACAGATTGAATATCAGCCTTATATCTTCCAAAAACCATTTCCATGGCGTCAGAAATTTCTCCTAAAGTACACCTTTCTCTTGCAGCGATAATGGCTTTCTCCAATAAATTACCATTTCCAGTCTTGGCTGTTTCGGTAATTTCATTCAAGGCGGCTAGGGCTTTTTCGCTATTTCTTGAAGCCTTTATTTTGTTTATTAATGCAACCTGACCACTCCTAACTGCTTCATTGTCCACTTCGAGTGTACGCAAGGTCACTTCTTCTTTTACCAAATATTGATTTACACCTACTATTATTTCTATTCCACTATCAATAGCGGCTTGTTTTCTGGTAGCCGCTTCCTCAATTTTTAGTTTGGGAATTCCTTTTTCTATCGCATTGGCCATTCCACCCACCGCCTCCGTTTCTTCAATGAGTTCCCAGGCCTTCTCCACCAACTCAGCTGTCAAATATTCAACATAGTGCGAACCTGCCCAAGGGTCTATAGCTTTGGTAATACCTGCCTCGTCCGTCTGTAAGTATTTTTGGGTGTCTCTGGCAATTTTAGCTGAAAAATCCGTCGGAAGTGCAATAGCTTCATCTAAAGAATTGGTGTGCAATGATTGCGTTCCCCCGAAAACCGCTGCCATGGCTTCAATTGTAGTTCTGGCAATGTTATTGAATGGATCTTGTGCTGTTAAACTCCAGCCAGAAGTTTGGCAGTGGGTACGTAAGGCCAATGATTTCTGATTTTTGGGATTAAACCTATTCACAATTTTCGCCCAAATCAGTCTTGCGGCCCTCATTTTGGCTATTTCCATGAAGAAATTCATACCAATGCCCCAGAAGAATGACAATCTCGGAGCAAAATCGTCGATATCTAAGCCATTTTCTACACCTATTTTTAAGTATTCGAGTCCGTCGGCTAATGTGTAAGCCAACTCCACATGAGCGGGAGCTCCAGCCTCGTGCATATGATATCCGCTGATACTTATTGAGTTGAATTTGGGGATATTTTTTGAGGTAAATTCAAAAATATCGGCAATAATCCGCATGGAAGGTTTGGGAGGATAAATGTAGGTATTGCGTACCATAAATTCCTTCAAAATATCATTTTGAATAGTTCCTGAGAGCTTCTCCATCGGGACACCTTGCTCTTCAGCAGCTACAATAAAAAATGCTAAGACTGGAATTACCGCACCGTTCATCGTCATCGAAACTGACATTTGGTCAAGCGGAATCTGATCAAAAAGGATTTTCATATCCTCCACAGAATCAATCGCTACGCCTGCCATACCGACATCTCCAGCCACACGCGGATGGTCGGAATCATAGCCACGGTGTGTGGCCAAATCAAACGCCACAGAAAGACCCTTTTGTCCCTGTGCCAGGTTTTTTCTATAAAAAGTATTACTTTCTTGGGCCGTGGAAAAACCAGCATACTGGCGGATAGTCCAAGGTTTATTAAGATACATACTCGCATAAGGCCCTCCTAAAAAAGGAGCAATTCCTGATAAAAAACCTTGGTGAGCTTGTCGTTTAGAAGAAATTTCGCTCAAAACATCAATACCTTCAGCAGTTTGGTAAATTTTGGCTTCTGAGCTTGAAATTTCAGCAGCAGAATCGAAAGAAGTTTTTGAAAAATCTGGCCTTTTCATCTCTTTTTCCAATTGGTATTTTCTACTTCAGCCACTTTCAAATTGGTTTGATTGGCCTTCCAATGTGCCAAAGCCAATAAAGCAGCATTTTTAGCCTTGGCTTTTTGCCAGTTTTGAGCTTGTTCTTTAGAGAAAAAATTCTTAACAAAATGCGTATCAAACTGTGCCGAACGAAAGGCTTCGTGATCCATCACAAATAAACCGAAAGGTAAAGTAGTTGCAAAACCTTCAATTTTATAGGATTTAATGGCTTCGTTCATTTTCTGAATGGCCTCCGTACGGTCTTTTCCATAAGTAACCAATTTGGCAATCATGGGATCGTAATAAATCGGAATCTCCATGCCTTCTTCGTAAGCATCATCTAACCTAATACCTTCACCTTCTGGTCTTTCATATTTGGTAATTTGACCGATTGAAGGCAAAAAGTCGTTTAAAGGATCTTCTGCATAAACACGCAATTCTACTGAATGCCCCTCGATTTTAAGGTCTTCTTGGCTAAACGAAAGTTTTTCGCCACGTGCTATTTTAATTTGTTCTTCAACCAAATCTACTCCAGTAATGTATTCGGTAACTGGATGTTCCACTTGAAGTCGGGTATTCATTTCTAGGAAATAAAAATTTAAATTTTCATCCAAAAGAAACTCTACCGTGCCAGCTCCTACATAATTGCAAGATTTGGCCACTTTTACAGCAGCCTCGCCGATTCTTTGTCTGATTTCAGGCGTCAAAATGCCTGAAGGAGCTTCTTCAATTACTTTTTGATGTCGACGCTGAATGCTACATTCACGCTCAAAAAGATGAACAATATTTCCATGTTTATCACCCAAAACTTGGACTTCAATGTGTCTCGGAGAACCTACATATTTTTCTATAAACACTGAGCCATCGCCAAAAGCCGACTTGGCCTCTGATATTGCACGGTCCATTTGCTCCACAAAATCTGCAGCTTTTTCTACTACTCTCATGCCTTTCCCACCTCCGCCAGCCGAGGCTTTTATGAGAATCGGAAAACCTATTTCTGCAGCTATTTTTTGAGCTTCTGGTATATCAGTTATGGCCGTATCGGTTCCCGGAACCATCGGAATGTCATATTTTTTTACACAATCCTTGGCTGCCAATTTAGAGCCCATCAATGTTATGGAATCTGGCTCAGGACCAATGAAAGTGATACCTGCCTTAGTCACTTTCTCCGCAAAAATGGCATTTTCACTCAAAAAACCATAGCCTGGGTGAATTCCATCTACACCGAGTTCTTTGGCAAATTTTATGATTTTGTCCATATTAAGATACGACTTGCTGGATGCGGCTACGCCCAAACAAACCGCCTCATCGGCAAATCTCACGTGTAATGCTTGCACATCTGGCTCCGAATAAACTGCCACCGTTTTTATGCCCATTTTTTTGATTGTTCGCATAATTCTCAAGGCTATTTCGCCTCTATTGGCCACTAATATTTTCTTCATTTATCTTTTATGAATATGATCCAAACTTCATTTATCAATTTTTCGCATAGGTCGTCTATAAAATAACTGCCCTTCGCTGGGTCATTTACTTGGTAAAGAAAACTTTCGTTCCAAAGTACATTTTGAATATTCCGGGTGATCCTAGCAGAAAAATTTTCAGGATAATTTGCGGTATCGAAAGGTATATTTTGCATCAAAATAGCATCTGTACCACCAAAAACGCATGAAGCAGTTTGTTGGGTAGCAGCTATTACTTGGGAATTTGGGTCTGGATGACTAAAATTCACCTTTGAGATTAAAGAAATTTGTTTTTTTGGAGAATTATAAGCCTCAGCTATTTTGGCCCAAATAATTTTCACTACTTTGTGTTGTGCAATATTCAGATAGAAATTTTCTTGGCTCGGCAAAGCAACAACAAGCTCAAATTCTTCAAAAAAAGTCAGTGACTCCGCTTCTCTTAAAACCTCAGAAAGATTCTCAGCAAGTGTTCCCTCAGATTTACTGCTTACCTCAATTTTTCCCAGATTCTTTGCCATTGGCAGCTCCCCTTTGATCAATCCCGCAAAAACAATATTGGCATCCTTACCTTCAAGGAAACTTTCTAAGTTTTGAAAAAATAATGAAGAACTAAAAAACTCGTCAGAAAAATAAAATCTTACCTCTATAAAGGAAAGTATAACATCCTTGAAAACGGTCTCAAAATCATAATCTAAATTTTTAATAAAAATGCTAATACCGGAGGCACCACCTTCTAGAGCTGTTAATATATTTTCATTGATTTCAACAGATGAATCACCTTCAATAAATTGATAAATGGTCCAACCAACTTTTGATTTTGAAATAAAAGAGTCGAAACTGGATGATAAATTGTTAACAAAAGGATTTGCAAATACTCCTTCTGAAATCTCATAGGAAACCAATGGCGTTTTCAATTCTTTCTCCACCAATTTCAACCATTCTGAATGGTCAGCTGCTTTAAATTCTGAGAAAATGTCACCCATTTTATTCTAATTCTATTAAAATCTGACCTTTATCTACAGCTTGACCTTTTACAATATTTATCTTTTTCACCACTGCCTCATGGGGTATTTTTATAACATTCTCCATTTTCATGGCTTCTAAAATCAGAATTTTGTCATTTTCTGACACTGTTTGACCTTCTTCTACATTAATCTCTATTACCAAGCCAGGCATAGGGGCTTTTATAGATTTTATTTTGGAAACTTTTGGTTTGTTCAAGCCCATGTTGTCCAAGATCTGATCTAATTGACTTTTAATCTGTACCTGAAACCGCTCACCATCAATCTCTACTTTATAAGCTTTGTCTTTAGAGGAAATTATCTCACCTGAAATAGTTTTCTGATTATGCAAAAGGCAAAAATCATCCGTTTTATTGCTCAGTACATCTATATCCGATATTTCGTTTTCGGTGAAAGAAAACTCAAAACCTCCAGCATTTACAATGATATTTTTATCCGTCATAATATAAAATTCTACATATAAAAACTTTGAAATGCAATATAATCAAGGGCTATTAATATTTTTTTAAACAGGCTGAAAATAATTAGAAAAATACAATTAATATTTTGAAGATATTGAAATAATACAAAGCGATTATACATAAAACAGGAATTTATCACATTTTTATATCTCTAAAATTTAAGCAATTATTTAAAATAATGAGCAATACAAGTAGTTTTAGAACCGTATGAACGATTTCAGCCCAAACTGTCTAATTATTAGAATAATGCAAAAAACAAACGACCATAAAACAGTTTGCACAATTTCATTATTAAATATAAAAATTATTGTCAATCTTATTATTAAAAAAAATTATTAATATTGTAATCAATATATTAACTATATGAATTCGAAGGTTATAAAGATCAGTTTATTTGTCTTTGCCGCAGTTGCAGTTTTGGCTATAATTAACATAAAATGCACGCCCTCAGTAGGTCAGGAAATACCTGATGTAGTAGATTATAATTTTCATGTTAGGCCGATTTTATCAGACCGTTGTTTTGCATGCCATGGCCCTGACGAAAAAAAACGAGAGGCCAATCTCAGACTGGATACCGAAGAAGGTGCCTACGCAGCACTTGAAGAAAACCCTAAAGCTCATGCCATAGTAAAAGGCAATCCTGAGGAATCTGAAGTTTACAAAAGAATTATAAGCACAGACACCTCCATAAAGATGCCTCCACCGAGTTCCAACCTGACCATTACAGAAAACGAAATAAAAATCATCAAAAAGTGGATATCCCAGGGAGCTAAAATAAAAAAGCACTGGGCGTTTCTACCTCCATTAAAATCCCCTCTACCAAAAGCCGACAAAGATTGGGTTAAAAATGAGATTGATTATTTCACCTACGACAAAATGAAATCAGTAGGTTTAACCCCTTCGGAACAAGCATCTAAAGAAACTTTACTCAAAAGGGTTAGTTTTGACCTGACGGGTTTACCCCCAACCGTAGAAATGCAAGAGGCATTCCTAAAAGATGAAAGCCCAAATGCTTATGAAAAAGTGGTTAACCAGCTATTGAAAAGCAAACATTTTGGAGAAAAAATGGCTCTAAACTGGTTAGATGTGGCAAGATATGCGGATTCACATGGTTATCAAGACGACGGACTACGTACCATGTGGCCATGGAGAGACTGGGTGATTCATGCTTTCAACTCCAATTATTCCTACAAAAAATTTATGACCTGGCAATTGGCAGGAGATATTCTGGCCGATAAAATGAAATGGCATCCCAAGGCTAAGGAAATGCTTTTGGCTACAGGTTTTAACCGAAACCACAAAATCACCCAAGAAGGGGGTGTAATAGACGAAGAATACCGGGTAGAATATGTGACCGACCGAACAAATACCTTCGGCAAATCGGTTTTGGCACTTACTCTAGAATGTGCAAAATGTCATACGCACAAATATGACCCCATTAGTCACGAAGAGTACTATGGGACATTCGCTTTTTTCAATCAAGTACCCGAAAAAGGACTTTTTGGTACGATTGACGCCTCTTTCGCAGACCCTCCCAACATGAGAATCAAAGATGAGGATGTAAAAAGTATTTTTAATTTCATCAACAAAAAAGATACAGCCAAACTAGAAGTAATGGTCATGAAGGATTCTTCTGTTTTACGTCCAACTTATATTTTAGAAAGAGGAAATTATGATGCTCATGGCAAAGTAGTGGATTTTACAACTCCAAAAGCCATACTGGATTTCAAAGGATATGAAAAAAATCGTTATGGATTAACGAAATGGCTGTTCAATGATAAAAATCCATTGACTTCCCGCGTATATGTTAACCGTATTTGGGAGCAGTTTTTTGGCAGAGGAATCGTGAAAACTACGGGAGATTTTGGTATGCAAGGTGAACTACCCACGCATCCTGAACTTTTGGATTGGCTCTCCAATGATTTCAAACAAAATGGTTGGAATATTAAACGTTTGGTCAAACAAATCGTTATGTCGGCCACCTATATGCAATCGTCAACAGTAAAAGAGGAGCACAAGAAAATTGATCCTGAAAACAAATATTTGGCAAGAAGTACCCGCATGCGGATTCCGGCCGAGAATGTCAGAGACCATGTTTTGGCTACATCTGGGTTACTTAATACAGAAATTGGAGGCCCAAGTATAAAACCATATCAGCCTAAGGGCTTATGGGAAGTGGCAACTTCAGGCAGAGGTAGTTTGGCTACCTATGTACAGGACCATGGCAAAGATTTGTACCGCAGAGGCATGTATGTTTTCATTAAACGTACTGTACCTCCACCTGCTATGTTGATTTTTGATGCCAGCAATCGCGACCAATGCGAGGTGCAACGAACAAGAACCAACACGCCTTTGCAGGCTTTGGCCATGCTCAATGACCCGCATGTACTGGAAAGCTCCAGAGTAATGGCACAGGAACAATTATCAAAAAATATCAGCATAGATGAAGCCATAAAAAATGGGTTCAGAAAGATTGTATGCCGGATGCCATCCAAAAAAGAGTTGGAAATTTTGAAAAATTATTACGAAGAAGAAAAAGTGTTTTTCAAAAAACAGCCCCTAAAAATAAAGTCGCTTCAAAAAATTGGAGAGTACGAGCATAAAACTGTCAAAGACCCGGTTTCGTTGGCCGCACTTTTACAGACTTTTCAGATGATGTTTAACATGGAAGAAACCCTTATCAGAATATAGAAATGGAAAATGAATTTTTAAAAAATAGACTCAATGTCAATAGAAGACATTTTCTTGGGAAAGCTGCCGTAGGGCTTGGAAGCCTTGGTTTGGGTTCACTTCTAATGCCGAATTTATTTAAGGGAGACTCGGCAGAAGCTGGCTTGCCATTGGGGTTGCCGCATTTTGCTCCAAAAGCAAAAAGGGTAATTTACCTTTTTCAAAATGGTGCTCCATCTCAGCTGGAGAGTTTTGACTACAAACGCATCCTCAACAAACTGGCTGGTCAAGACCTTCCCGAATC
>JAIPAJ010000163.1 GCA_021740125.1 Leadbetterella sp.
GGACAATATGAGGGATAGATTTTTTCTCGGAATCACTCAAAGAATCCCATCTTTTCCTAGAAATCCAAGCCACATCTGGGCCACGCATAGAATTATCTGGTAGAAAAAAAGCTGAATTTGAATCGAAAACAATTCCCGCTTTATTTTTTTTGTTCCAGCTATATATCTCAAAATTTAAACCACTGTTGAAAGAACTCGTAAGTGCAAAAGTTGGTGACATATTTATTAAAATTTGACCTTTTTCGTCTCTTTCAATATTCAATTCAGGATTTGCCAAACATAGATCTATTAGTTCATCGTTTGTGAACTTTCCTTCTTTTGGGATATTTAAAGGAAATACCATAGTACTCTTTTTTTACCAAAAATATAAAACTTAGGGAAGAACTCCAAATTTCTACGCTCTTACCATAATCTTGTGTGCAATTCCATCCTCAATGTAGTCTTCATTGATGCTTTCGAAGCCAAACGAGGCGTAAAAGCTCTCTAAATATGCTTGAGCACCTATTTTTATAGGTTTTTGTCCAAATAATTCTTGGACTTTCTCCACAGATTTACCAAATATTTCTCTTCCATAACCTTCTCTTCGACCTTTTGGTGAGGCAACAACTCTTCCGATGCTCAAAAAACCTGGATAATATACAGTTTCATCAAAAAGTCTGGTGTAAGCCATCAATTGATTTTTTTGGTTATATCCAATAAGGTGTAAGGCCTTTTGGTCTTTGTGATCAAGGTCTAGGAATATACAATTTTGTTCTACCACAAAAACTTCTGACCGCAAGGCCAATATTTCGTAGAGTTCATCCACACTTAATTCAGTAAAAGCCTTACATTCTATCCGAAGATTACCCATTATTGTTATTTTTGTGAAAAAATTAATATGTTTCTAGATATTCATACCCATTCGATGTCTTCTGATGCCAATATAAAAAAAGTTTTTAATTTGGACATCACAGCAACTAGTTTAGGAGAAGATTTAGAGCTTTTTTTTGGTGGAAATGAATCAGTTTCGGTTGGGATTCATCCCTGGAGTGTTTCTGAGGAAATGTTTTTTGAACAAATTGAGATTTTAGAATTTTTGGCTGCAGATTCGAGAGTAAAAGCGATTGGAGAAATTGGCCTTGATAAACTTAAAGGGCCTGACTTGAAACTACAGGAGGAAGTTTTCCTTAAACAAATCAGAATAGCGGAATCAGTAAGAAAGCCCATCATTGTTCATTGCGTAAAGAGTTTTAATGAACTCATTGCCATAAAGAAGCTGGTGCAGCCGAAAGCTCCGATGATTATTCATGGTTTTAATAGAAAATCAGATTTGGCTATAGAATTGGCCGCGAAGGGCTTTTTTCTCTCTTTTGGTATTGCTTTGATAGATTCTGAATTGAGTAAGAATGCTTTAAAAAGTATTCCTTTAAGCCAAGTTTTTTTTGAAACAGACGACGAAAAGGGATTAACTATTGGAGAAGTTTATAATGTAGCCTCAGTGGTTTTGAATATTGAATTGGAAGAATTGAAAGATAAAATTTATCAAAATTATTTAGAATTGTATTTATGAGTGATTTGGGTTGGCTCTCAAGAAGTGAGCTGTTGATTGGAAAAGAAAATATTGATAAACTTCAAAAATCGCATGTTTTGGTGGTTGGTTTGGGAGGTGTAGGTTCGTTTGCTGCGGAGTTTATTTGCCGTGCTGGAGTGGGTGAGATGACCATCGTAGACGGAGACGTGGTAGACCCTACCAATAGGAATCGTCAGCTTCCAGCACTTTTTACAACCCATGGAGTCAGTAAAGCCGCTTGGATGAAAGAGCGTCTTTTGGCTATAAATCCTGATTTAAAACTGAACGTAATAAAAGAATTTTTGAGTCCTGAACGTTGTGAAGAACTCCTCAAAAACGAGTATGATTACGTAATGGACTGCATTGATAGTATTACTCCTAAACTAACACTTATAGCTGCAGCCTATAAAAGTGGAAAAAAAGTAGTGAGTTCGATGGGTGCAGGAGGTAAAACCGACCCCACACAGATTAGAGTGGCAGATTTGTACGAAACACATACTTGCAAACTTGCTTTTTATGTAAGAAAAAGACTCAAGAAAATGGAAGTTGCCAAGGGTGTTCGGGCAGTTTATTCTTTGGAAGAAATGGACAAAGATTCCTTGGTTATGACGGATGGCTCAAACTTCAAGCAGTCCGCATATGGTACAATTTCATATTTGCCAGCGGCCTTTGGTGGTGTAGCGGCTTCTGTGGTTATCAGAGATTTATTGGGTATTCCCATAGAAACCCAAAAAAGACCTAAAATGATGAAAGGAAGTAAGATTAATAAGAAGAAATAATGTTGTTCGAAATAGTAAAACTCAAAAAAAGCCTTGAATTTCAAGGCTTTTTTTATGCAATTATTGCTATGTTTTATTTCGATGTTATGATCTCAAATTTCAATTTTCTTGGATCCGATCGGCTTATAATTTGCTGATTTCTAATATATTCTAAGTTGTAAACATTAGAAATAACTCTTCCGAATTTGGTGAAAACGTCTTTCAATTCTTTCACTGTTTCAGGAAAATTGGCCGAACCACCACTAGCCAATTTAGTCATAACAGTTTTGTCAACGCCACCTTTTCCGTTTAATCCGATACAGAAACTCGTAATTTTATAAGAATTTTTATCAGACTTTATTTTGCCCAAAAGATAGTCGGCATTCACAGCCGGAGGAGCCATGTTGTCAGAACCATCCGTAAAAGTAAACAATACCCTAGACTGCGATTTGGAAGCTTGGAGCATATCTATACCCGCATCCATAGCGTTGTATAGAGCCGTGAATTTGCCTTGTTTCAGGTTTTTTACATAGTTTTTTAGGGCTTCTTTATCTGTAGATAGCGGAAACTGATTTACAGTGTCTGAGAAATCAACTATTCCCATTTTTACGACCTTTCTTTCTGTAAATATTTTCTCGATAAAATCTATGGCATAAGTTTTAACTGTTTCAAAATCAGTCCCTAGTGATTCGCTTCGGTCTAAAACTAGAACGACACTAATGTCTTCTGATTGGCTGAACTGCATCGTAAATTCTACATCTTTTTTCCAATCGTTGGTTTCTTTTTTGAATTCGTAGGCGTTTATTGTCTCAATATTGTAGTTGTTTGAGTATTCATCAATAATTCTAAAATTGTCGATAATTACTTTGGTACCTGCGGGTCCATCTACTTGACCTTCAAAGTTTTTAGTAAAGTCAATTTTAATTTCTCGGGAAGTTTTAAGCTCATCAAATCTGATTTCGGGGCTTTTACCTGAGGTGTTCCAGAAGTCAATATAAATGTCGAAGGTCGTTCCTTTGGGATTAACATCACCGCCACCGCAGCTAATCAAAACAATACTCAGTAGAACAGTCTTAAGGATTAAGAAAGCATTTCTTATTTTCATCGGGATAAAATTTATATTCAGCTTTGGAAACGAAAACATCATGCCAAAACTTTCATTTGCACGTAAAATTATTGCAATTTTGCACAAAAAATTGGATAAATGAACATTGGAGTGGTAATTTTAGCAGCAGGAGAATCCAAACGTATGGGTGTACCCAAACAAATTCTCCCGATTTTTGGGATACCAATGCTTAAATATTTAGTTGATGAAGTGCTTGATACTGAGGCTCATCCCGTTACTGTAGTGGTTGGAGCTAATAAAACGAAGATTGTACCTTTGTTAGAAAATATCCCAATAGGCATTATTGATAATCCTGATTGGCAAAAAGGTATGGGAAGCTCTATTAAAATGGGACTTGTGGGTTCGTATCTGATCACGAAAGGATTTGATGGATTGATATTCATGACTTCTGATATGCCATTTGTTAATGCCAAAGTAATAAATAAGCTGATCAAAACTGCTAGGGAATTTCCAGAAAAAACCATAGTTGCTTCGAAATATGCAGGTACTTTGGGCATCCCGGTTCTATATAAAAAAGAACGTTTTGAGGACATTTTGGATATGAAACCAGAACATGGAGCGAAACAATTTTTTAATAAATATTCGGATGAAATTGTGCCTGTAGATTTTGATCTAGGGGTAATTGACCTAGATACCAAAGAGGATTATTATAATTTTTTACAATCAAAAAACTAATTCATGCAAGCAATTGCTTTCTACTTATTATTGCCGTTTTTATATTTTTTCTCTATTCTTCCAATAAAGTTTCTTTATGTAATATCTAGAGGTTTTATTTATCCAGTTCTCTATAAATTAATTGGTTACAGAAAAAAAGTTGTAGAAAATAACCTTAAAAATTCTTTTCCCGAGAAAACTAGAGAAGAAAGAGAGTTAATTGCCTCAGATTTCTATAAATATTTGGCAGATATGTTTATGGAGACTATCAAAAGTTTCACCATTTCTGAAAAACATTTGTTGGAAAAAATAAAATTGGAGAACACCAAGATATTAACTCCGTTTTTTGAAGCCAATAAAAATGTGGTTATTACGCTCGGCCATATCGGAAATTATGAATTGATTGCTAAAGCCATGCCTTTTTTCATGAAACACAAGGTGTTGGTTCCCTATCATAAAATGAGTAATGACTACTTCAATAATCTTTTTTATAAATCTAGAACTGCTTTTGGAACGATTTTTTTTCCAACTTTTGACACCTTTACAAGTATAAAAAAAGACTATGGAAAGGCTTTCGCCATAACTTTGGCTAACGATCAGTCTGCCCCACCCACCAAATCTTTTTGGACAAAATTCTTAAATCAGGATACTACTTTCTTTACGGGTACAGAGAAAATCGCTCAGCAATTTGATTATCCAGTAGTTTTTGCACATGTTACAGTTCCTCAAAAAGGTCATTATACCATGACTTTTGAGTTGATTTCCGACAATTCCAAGTCTGAACCTGAAGGATTTATAATGAAAAAACACGCTGAATTGCTCGAAAAAGACATTCTTGCTGATCCAAAATATTGGCTTTGGACACACAAACGTTGGAAACACAAAATGCCAGATGGAGTAGAATATGGTTTTAATGTTTCGAAAAAAGCTTAGGCAAAACTTACATTTTCTTCTCCAGCGATCTCCAAAAGGCTTTTTTGAACGTCTCTATTAAGGTCTATCTTCATGGTTCTTGAAAACATTGCCACGTCGTATTTTTCGTCCATATCGTACACATTCATCTTGAAATTAAACTTGCCAGGATTTGAAGATATGACGTCAAGTAATCCATTGATAGTGATATCGTTAATCTCTGCTAAGTTTAGTTTGACGTTAACTTCTTTGAATCGTTTGGCCTTCATATCGTTGAGTAATTCAACTTGAAGTGGCTTAAACTCCAGTTCACCTTCCCGATTCCACTTGGTTTGGATTTTACCCCTTATGCTTACAAAAAATCCAAGCCCAAGATAATTTGAAAACTCCACATAGTCTTTTCCAAAAAGCATGATTTCGAGCGAAGAAGTATAATCTTCAATCTTAAAAATACCAAATGGATTTCCGTTTTTGGACTGTTTCTGTTGTACCGAAGATATTACACCACCTACTATAAATTCCCTGTTAACATTATCAGGCTCAAACAATTGATCCAGGGGCTTACAAAGCGACATTTCTATAGAAAATTGGTCGAGCGGGTGGCCCGAAATATAGAAGCCAACCACATCTTTTTCGTATTTAAGTTTTTCTATATCACCCCATTGTTCAATGTTTTCTGACTTTGGTTTTTGTATATCAAACCCGCCATTGGTCTCAAATCCTCCAAAAAGCGAATTCTGTGCTGAAGCCTTATCCTCTGTTATTTTATTGGCATATCGTATGAGTTTTTCTATGAAAGTGCTTCCATCAGTTTCATGAAAATATACAGCACGGTGAATATCATCGAAACAATCAAAAGCTCCTGCATAGGTGAGCGATTCTAGGGTTTTCTTGTTTACAGTTCGAAGGTTTACACGCTTTATAAAGTCAAAAATATCGGCAAAAGGACCATTTTTTTCTCTTTCTTCTATAATCGCATCCACTGCGGCGTCTCCAGTTCCTTTTATTCCACCAAGTCCAAAACGTATTTCTTTCTTTTTATTTACACTAAATCGCTTATTTGATTCATTGATATCTGGCCCCAAAACATTCAATCCCAATAGTTTACATTCTTCCATGAAAAAAGTAATCTTGTCGATGTTGCCGAGTTGAGAAGTCAATACCCCAGCCATATATTCTGAAGTATAATGTGCTTTTAGATAAGCAGTTTGATAGGCCACAAATGCATAACATGTAGAATGCGATTTATTAAAAGCATACTGTGCAAAAGCTTCCCAGTCGGTCCATATTTTTTCTAAAATTTTGGTATCATGGCCATTGGAAGCACCTCCTTCCATGAATTTTACCTTCATTTTGTTCAGGACTTCAATCTGCTTTTTACCCATGGCCTTTCGTAAAACGTCGGCATCTCCTTTGGTAAAATTGCCCAGTTTCTGAGACAAAAGCATTACCTGCTCTTGATAAACGGTGATTCCATAAGTTTCGCCCAAATACTCTTCTACTTCTGGTAAATCGTATTTGATTTCTTCAGTTCCGTGTTTTCTAGCAATGAAGTTTGGAATATATGCAATTGGGCCTGGACGATAAAGGGCATTCATGGCAATCAAGTCGTCAAATCTATCAGGTTTGAGTTCTTTCATGTATTTTTTCATACCGTCTGATTCAAACTGAAATATAGCAGTAGTTTCTCCTCTTTGAAAAAGCTCAAAAGTTTTGGTATCGTCCAGTGGAATCTCATCAATTTCTATGTCATCGCCGTAGTTTTCTTTGATCATCCGCAGGGCTTCTTTGATAATCGAGAGGTTCCTCAATCCCAAAAAGTCCATTTTGATTACTCCAGCATCTTCAATTACTTTTCCCTCATATTGGGTAATCAATAGGTCAGAGTCTTTTGAAGTACAAACAGGTACAATATCAGATAAATCCCATGGTGCAATGATGATACCAGCAGCGTGAATTCCTGTGTTTCTTACGGTGCCTTCCAGTTTTTCAGCTTGTTTCAATACCTTGGAAGTCAAGTCGTTGGCATTGTACATTTCTCTGACTTTCCGTACATTTTCTTGTTCATCGGGTCCAAGACCAAGTTCGTTCAGCGATTTCGGGCCGGCCATGGGCATATGTATCAATTTCTTGAAATCCATGCCATAAGAAGGTTTGTCTGGAATAAGCTTAGCTATGTAGTTGGCGTCAGCCAGAGGCAAATCCATAACCCTTGCCACGTCTTTTATCGACGATTTGGTTGCCATCGTGCCATAGGTAATGATCTGAGCCACTTGGTTTTTGCCATACTTATCCACCACATAATCAATCACTTTCTGGCGACCTTCGTCGTCAAAATCTGTATCAATATCGGGCATAGACTTTCGGTCGGGGTTCAAGAAACGCTCAAAAAGTAGGTTGTACTTTATCGGGTCAATGTTAGTAATACTGATACAATATGCAACCACAGAACCAGCCGCCGAACCACGGCCTGGACCTATCATTACGCCTAGATCACGCCCAGCTTTTATAAAGTCCATGACAATCAAGAAATAACCAGCAAAACCCATAGTTTTAATGGTAAATAGCTCAAAATCCAGACGTTCTTGTGTGGAAGTAATGATTTCTCCGTAACGTCTTCGGGCACCTTCGTAGGTCAAATGCCTCAGATATTCCCATTGGTTGAGTTTGTCATCAGCATGAATCTTGAATTCCTCAGGAATCGGAAAATTGGGCAGTAAAATATCTTGCTTGAGATTCAATTTGTCGATTTTGCCCACAATCTCATTGGTGTTGTCCACCGCCTCAGGAATGTCCCTAAACAAATGGCTCATTTCAGCGGTTGACTTGAAATAAAATTGGTCATTGAAAAACGCAAAACGCGTGTTTTTAGAACTCATCGTTTCGTCATCCGCAAAATCTTTGGCAGATGGGGTGGCAAGTTTTTCGTTGGTATTTACACACAACAAAATATCATGGGCCACCCAGTCTGATTGATCCACGTAATGGCTATCGTTAGAAGCAATAACTTTTACATTGTATTTTTTTGCCCATTTGAGCAAAATTTCATTAACTATATTTTGCTCAGGGATTTCGTGGCGTTGAATTTCTACATAATAATCCTCGCCAAATCGCTCCAACCACCATTGAAATTCTATTTCTCCTTCCTCTTCGCCTTTTTTTAGGATAGTTTTTGGCACAGAAGCACCGATGCAACAAGTCGTAGCAATCAAGCCTTCCTTGTATTTTTCTATCATCGCTTTCGTTACCCTCGGATATTTACTGTACAAACCTTCCATGTAGCCCAATGAGCAAAGTTTAGTCAGGTTTTTGTAACCAACAGCATTTTTGGCTAATAAAAGTTGATGACATCGAATGTCTTTTTGCTCTTTGGTAAATTGCTTACGGGTGTGATCCTCTACTACATACAACTCGCAGCCCACAATAGGTTTTACATTAAACTTGTCTGCTGCTGCTACAAAATCAAATACGCCAAACATATTGCCATGGTCGGTAATGGCCATGCCAGGCATGCCGCCTTCCTGAGCTTTGGCAAAAAGTTTCTTTACGTTAGAAGCTCCATCCAACAACGAATATTGCGTGTGATTATGTAAATGGGAGAATTGCATTCGGTTTTTTTGTAATAAGTAGTATCATGCAAATATAGCCAATAACTCAATTCTTTACTAAATGCTGAATCTCTTTAATTTGCCAGATAAATTCAAAGT
>JAIPAJ010000164.1 GCA_021740125.1 Leadbetterella sp.
AAAATTCCTTATCAACCTTAGTTCCGTTCAAATCATTGAATATTTCTAATATCCTAGCACTTGCATCAGCAAGCACATCGTCCATATCTATTATTATTGTTTTCATATGCTTATGGGTGATAGCCTTTAACTATTTTTTTAGACCTGATTAAACTTCCTTGATTTACTAGCACAAAATAAATTCCATCGGTAAGGCCTGTCAAATCAAAATCATGCAGGCTTTTGTCATGAGTAGCCTCTTGCAAAATGCGTCCTGAGAGATTTTGAAGTTCAAAATGTGTCTCCTTATCATCAGGCACACGAACATAAACTTTGTCGTCTTGTTCGTTCAAAAATATCGTAATGTCGTCTTTCATTCAAAAATAATATAAGGCTGTAAAGTTTTGTAAATAAGGTGTATAGGTAATCCCATGACCGTGTAAAATGAACCTTCAATTTTAGGAATTCCAATCATCCCTATAAAATCTTGGACACCATAAGCCCCTGCTTTGTCTAATGGCTGATGGTTTTTTATGTAAAACCAAATTTCGGCTTCGGTAAGTTCCTCAAAAGTTACACTTGTGATATCAATAAAGCTATGATAGTCAATCCCGTTTTTTATACAAACACCAGACACAACTTCATGCTTTTTGCCACTTAAACTTGAAAGCATTTCAAAAGCTTCATTTTCGTTTTGAGGCTTATTGATGATTCGGTTTTCTAAAACTACCACTGTATCAGCCGTTAATATGAGATAGTTTTCATCAAAATCTTCAAAACATTCAGCTTTCTTTATCGCCAATAATTCAGGTACTTTTTCAAAGTGAGTATTTGGGTCAAATTCCTCTGAAGTTGGCCTTATAATCACTTCAAAATCAAAGCCTGCGGAGTTAAGTATTTCTTTCCTCCTTGGCGAATTTGACCCTAATATTAGCTTTTTAGTAAGTTTCATCGAATATATTTTCTTGGCATGAAAAAATATTTTACATTTGTAATATATGTAAATACATTTATTTAGCCTTTGTTAAAATGCAAAAGTATGAGTTTAGAGCAGGAAATAAAACAAACCAAGCCTTTTAAAAGCAATTATGAGAAAACATTGGTCAATATCATGTTTACGAATAATTGGATTCATTTTAAGCAAAATAAATATCTCAAGAAGTTTGATATAAGTATTCAGCAATACAATGTTTTGAGAATTCTGAATGGTCAAAAAGACCAGCCTATAACTATAAATGAGATTATAGACAGAATGCTTGATAAAATGTCTAATGCATCGAGACTTGTAGATAAACTTTTTGCAAAAGGATTTGTAAGTCGTGATCAAAAAGTAGGAAATCGAAGAGCTTGCGATGTGAAAATAACTCCAAAAGGAAAAAGCTTCCTAGAAGAAGTAACCAATTCAATCAATGGGATTGAAAAAGACATGAATAAATTGAATGACGCTGAATTTGAGGAATTAAATAGCTTATTGGATAAATTGAGAAACTGAATACAATCCGAGTTTGTATACTACGTTGATTAAATAAAAATATTTATAAAATGAAATATGAAATGAAATTGGATTTGAAGTGGCTATTTTTTGTTTTGGTGTTTTTTGTTTCTTGCGAAAAAGACGATGTTCTTGAATATGATAATTATTTGGTTTCTTCCTCAGAAGTAAAAAAATATTCGAAAGCAGAATTCTTAACCACCCTTTCTTCGGTTTTTGGAGCACAAAGTGCTCAAGTTTCCTTTTTGGTGAGATCAGGAATTAGTCTTCATAAAATTTCTTATTTGACTAAAACTCCTGAGGGTACTCAAATTACAGCTTCTGGAGCAATTATTATTCCTACAGACTTGACCGAGCCTTTGGCTCTAGGCAGCGTTCAGCATGGGACAATTTCAGATAATAGCCAAGCCCCATCTTATTTTAATCAACAGTCAGAGAGTGCATTAGGTCAGTTTTTTGCCTCTACAGGTCTAATTATCGCCATGCCTGATTACCTGGGTTATGGCGATTCGCAAAATTATCCGCACCCTTACGAACACAAATCCGGTTTGGCTCAGGCAAATGTAGATTTTCTTTTGGCAGTAAAAGAATTTATCAAAAAAGAAGGTATAAATTGGAACAACAACCTCTTGATGGCTGGCTATTCGGAGGGAGGTTATGCCACATTGGCTACTCAAAAATTGATTGAAGAAAATTATAGTTCTCAATTTACTTTGAAAGCTTCTAGCTGTGGAGCGGGAGCCTACGATAAAACCAAAACATTGGAGTCGTTTATTAATTCTAAAACAAGTGGAGAATCTACAAATAATCGTTCTTATATTTGGGTTTTGTTGACGTATGACAGGCTGTATGGGTTCAATAGGCCCGTTACAGATTATTTTGCAGAGCCCTATGCTTCTGAAATCAAAATCAACAAACAAAATGTTACCATATCTAAAAGTTTTAATGAAATTTTAAACCCGACCTTTGTGGCTGGACTTAAAAACAAAACCGAAACTAAATGGCTTGAAGCCATTAAAGATAATGATATAACGGAATGGAAATCAAAAGTTCCGACAAGGTTATATCATGGAGATGCAGACACTTTTGTGCCGTTTTTTAACTCTGAGTCAGCTCAAAAAGGAATGACAGCAAAAGGCTCAAGTCAGGTTACATTAGAGAAAGTAGGGGGGGGTACACACGGTTCATCAATACAATTTTTTCTTTTAGGAACATTAGATTTATTTAATACTTATAAAAATTAAACATGGGAAACTTAAAAACAGGATTTGTTCATACTGTATTTTTTTGGCTAAAAGAAAAAGAAAATGAAGCCCATAGAAAGCAGTTACATGAGGGTTTATTAGAATTATCAAAAATTACTGAAATTGGCGATGCTTACGTCGGACAGGCTGCACAAACAGATCGCGAGGTTATTGATAACACTTATGATTTTAGTATTACTTTCGTTTTTGATACCGCTGCCAATCAAGATATATACCAAGACCATCCTGATCACCATGCTTTTATCGCCAAATGTTCCATGCTCTGGGATAGGGTGAAAGTGTATGACGCTTGTTAATTTTAATAAGTTTTAATATTAAGATTTTGAAGAATTTATTATTTATATTGATTTCCTGTTGTTCAGTTTCAGCCCAAACGATCAATTTTGACGCTAAAGGTCTCATTTATCTTCAGGATTCTGATTTTGGCTCATTCAGCTATACTACAAAAAAAATTGATAAAGCTGGACTAGATAAAATGGGGGCTTTTATGTTTCCGCTCCAATACGAGGATTCATATAATAACTCAGAGCAAATTGTGTCAAACTCAGTAATGGATAATTTTAAGTCTATTGCTCTCAAGTCAGATAATCGACTGTGTTATGTTCTTGAAACAAAAGGGCCACTAAAAAAAGATGAGAAGGCAGCCTTTTTTGCGGGCTTACCAGATGGCGGTTATGTTAGTGTAATAGATATTTCCAATCTTAGAAATCTCAAACCCGATTATAGATTCCCAGTTGCACTAAATCCCAAAGCCATTGCTCTTAGCAAAAACAATGATTATTTGGCCGTAGCCTCTGAAGGTTATAATCAAGAATTGCAGATATTTGAATTGAATGAATTCGGAAAACCCATCAGAGTAATTTCGAAGCCTTCTCATATGGCTAATGGGGCTGTATCTGATGTTATTTGGCACCCAAAAGAGGATTATTTGGTATATATAAAACAGGATACAAAAGAAATTGGCCTTGTGAAAATTATCAAAGATGGTCCCACCCAAAAGATTATCAGACTGGAACAATCTGGTAGTACTATAAAATTAGATGGATTACCCAAAACTGGTCTTTTTACCAACAATGGCAAGTATTTTTTGGTTTTAGATACGCATAATCCAATAAGTTCAGAGGCCGCAAATGGTCAAGTTTTTGTAATTAAATTTAATTTAGAGGATCAAGGGAGCCATTCACTTATTTCCAAAGCTTTTGTTGAAGAAAACCCCACAGCTATTACTATTAATCCTGAAGGGAATAGCGTATTGGTAACCAACGCTAAAAAGTCATTCGAGTATCCGATTAATGAAAGAACCACTAGTAAGTCCTCGTTGTCGGTACTTGATTTGTCTCCAGATGGTACCTTAACAAATAAAAATAATTTACTTTTAAACGGAATATTGCCTTCTGGTTTAAGTTTTGACAAGACTGGGAAGAATATTGCCATTAGTTTTTTTCAATATTTAGATTTTGGAAAACCTAGTGCTGGTATTGATTTTTACAAATTTTCATCAGGTCCAAACCCTAAAGTAGAAAAACAGGCTTCAAGGATAAATACTTCAAAAGGCATTCATTTTTTGAAAGTTATTGAAGATTTTTAATAAGTTTACCATTAATATTATAGTAGCCGCTTAACTGTTAATTATGGAGCCATTAGCTGAGCCATTCTCTTCTGTTGTAGAAATAAAGAAAAATCAATACATCGTTGAGATTCTTCGTGAAATCTATGCATCAGGTGCAATTACTATAGCCCAATTGGCCAAGAAACTTCACACGAGTGTACCTTCTATAACTGTTTACATCAATGAATTGATTAAAGAAGAATGGATTCTTGAAGTGGGAGCTTCAAAAACTAAATCTGGACGTAGGCCTAGCTTGTTCGATTTGAATCCGAATAAAAATCTTTGTGTAATTGTTGACATCAACATTTATGAAACTAATTTTTACTTGTTGAATCTCAGAAACGAAATTCTAAGACAGAGCTCATCTCCTACCGATATCAACGCTCTAGATATTGTGGAGAGATTAAAATTAGAAACAGAAATTTTTATTGGTAAAAGTCATGTATGGGCAGTAGGAATATCTTCGCCAGGCTTATTGAGTATTGAAAAAGGCCTTAATTATACGTATCCCCACCACAACCAAAATAACTTGTCTCTTGATGCTGTTTTAGAAGATTATTTGAATATTCCTACCTTTATTACCCATGATACACAGGCGTCAATGTTGGGAGAGCATCATTTTGGATTGGCTAAAAATAAAGAAAATGTATTATTGATTAACCTAGATTGGGGTATTGGACTTGGCATTATGTGTAATGGGCAAATAATACGAGGAGCTGATGGGTTTGCTGGAGAATTGGGTCATATACAAATCAAACCTGACGGTGCTTTGTGCCACTGTGGAAAAAAAGGTTGCCTAGAAACCGTAGCTTCTGCCTTAGCGTTGATAAATAAAGCCAAACAAGGACTGGCAGAAGGAAAAACTTCTACGCTTTCCTTGAAAAAAGGTGAAATATCGCTAGAAGATGTCATAGAAGCGGCATTAAGAGGCGATGAATTTTGTATAGACTTGATTTTTGACATTGGCCGGGAACTGGGTAAAGGCTTATCTATAGCCATTCATATGTTTAATCCGGAGGTTATAATAATAGATGGCATCATGACCAAAGCTGGCGAACTTATCGTTTCTACACTAAATCAGGCCATAAATAAGTACTGTTTAACAGACTTTAAGAAAAATCTCAAAGTGCTTATTTCGCCTATGGGTGAGAAAGCTAAAATTTTTGGAGCTAAATCTTTGGTATTCGCCAAAATGTTAGATTTGAAGAATTATTGATTTTAATAGGTGTTTTTTCTCCTTAATATTTAATAATTGTTACTTTTGTAAAATTATTAATCATAGATGGATTCTCTAAGTACGCGACATTTATTAGGAATAAAAAATATCACTGAAAACGATATTAATTTAATACTTGAAACGGCTAAAGAATTTAAAGAAGTCATCAATAGACCGATCAAAAAAGTTCCTTCTCTCCGAGACATTACCATAGCCAATCTTTTTTTTGAAAACTCTACCCGTACCAGATTATCCTTCGAATTAGCAGAAAAAAGGCTCTCAGCAGATACCATAAATTTTACTTCAGCAGGTAGTTCTGTGAAAAAAGGGGAGACCTTACTAGATACAGTTAACAACATCTTGGCCATGAAAGTGGATATGGTGGTTATGAGGCATAGCAGTCCAGGAGCTCCACATTTTCTTTCAAATAAAATAAAAGCCAATATTGTAAATGCAGGTGACGGTACCCATGAACACCCTACTCAGGCACTTTTGGATGCTTTCTCAATGCAAGAAAAAATCGGTGATTTGAATGGAAAAAAGATTGCAATCATAGGAGATATTCTTCATTCAAGAGTAGCCCTTTCTAATATATTTTGTTTGCAAAAGATGGGTGCAGATGTTAGGGTTTGCGGTCCCAATACTTTAATACCTAAATATTTGACTTCTCTGGGCGTTCAAGTTTTTGAAAATGTTCGTGAAGCCTTGGCTTGGTGCGATGTGGCCAATGTGTTGAGAATTCAATTGGAAAGACAGCAGCTTAAATTTTTTCCATCTTTAAGAGAATATTCGCTGTATTTTGGGATAAACAAAAATATCCTAGACGAGTTAAATAGAGAGATTGTCCTAATGCATCCAGGACCAATAAATAGGGGGGTAGAACTTAGCTCAGATGCTGCGGATTCTAGTCATTCCATCATATTGGACCAGGTGGAGAATGGAGTGGCAGTAAGAATGGCGGTTATGTTTCTTTTGGCTCAAAAAAATTAACAAAATGGATTTTTCAATAAGTAGTGAAGTGTCTTTGAAAATCAATTCAGAATTGAAAATAGACAATATGTTTATTGAGAATATTCAACAGCCTTTTATACTTCTGTCGGCCGAAAATTTATTGCCTGTTTGTGAATTTCTACATGCTAGTCCTTTATTCTATTTTGATTTTTTAAACTGTATTACCGCCATTGACAATGGAGTTGAATCGGGTAAAATTGACCTGATTTATCATTTGAGTTCAATTCCCTTCGAAAAATCTGTTGTTCTTAAAGTGCAAATAGATAGGGACTTAGACGCAAGAGGTCTCGTTGATTCAGTCTCAAGCGTCTGGAAGACAGCCAATTGGCACGAAAGAGAAATCTATGATTTCTTTGGAGTAAAATTCAATAATCATCCTGATTTACGTAGAATTCTTCTGCCTGCCGATTGGCAAGGATATCCCATGAGAAAAGATTATGAAGAGCAAGAGACCTACCACGGTATAAAAGTGAAATACTAAAATGGCTCTCATTGGCCTCATTTCCGATACGCATTCATACTTAGATCTAGCCGTATTTGAGCATTTCAAGGACTGTGACGAGATTTGGCATATTGGCGATATTGGTGATAGATTGGTATTAGATCAATTGACTTCTTTTAAACCAGTTAAGGCTGTTTTTGGCAATATTGACACCCAAGAACTCAGACACGAATTGCCTGAAGATTTAATTTTTGAAATTGAAGACCTTAAAGTTTTTATGACGCATATCGGTAGCTTGCCTGGTAATTATTCGGCCAGAATAAAAAAAATCATAAAATTTCATCAACCAAACTTGTTTATTTGTGGGCATTCCCATATTTTGAGAGTAATTAAAGATTCAGCCAACAACGGCATGGTATATTTAAACCCTGGGGCAGCAGGCAAGCATGGTTTTCATCAGGTAAGAACATTGATGAGAATGCAAATAGAACAATCTAAAATCACGAATTTAGAAGTGATAGAGCTAGGAAAACGATGAAAATATTTTTCGCTTTATTTTTGGTTTTTATTACGATTTCGCATCATACAATCGGCCAATTGGTTGAATCAGTGGATGTTGAGATTCCTTTAGATAATAATCTAGAGGACGACTTCAGTGTGGTTTCTTTGGACACCAATGGCGTTTTGTTAATGAATTTTCAAGTTTCAGTTTTTGGTAAAAAAGGAAGATTGAATTTTGTCAAATATGATAAGGATTTGAAAAGTCAATGGACAAATACTATAGATCCAGGCGTAACTTTTCAATTAGTTAAGTATTTTAAAGCCGAGGATTATCTTTTTTGTCTTTTACAAGAGACCGATAGCCGAAAAATAAAAATTGTAAAAATTGATTTAGAAAGAGGCGATGCCATTACTACCGAATCCACCATGCTCACAGACATGGATGTAGAGTTTTTTGCGGCAATTGAAACCAAAGTAATTATTTTGGGAAGTTATAATGATAGACCTGTTGCTGAACTTCATCGATTGTTTGATCAAACCTCCAAGGTTTTGCCACAGATACATACGAACTTTCTCAAGGTTTTGTCTTTAGAAGTTAATGAAAGCGAGAAGCAAATTTACCTAATGCTAAAAGACGAAAAGAAATGCCAGTTTAAACTCTCGGTATTTGATGTTGAAGGTAAGATGTTGTATATGAAGGATATAGGAGACAAAAAACATGTGCTTTTGAACTCGAAAATACTGAAAATAGCCAAGAATACTTATTTTCTTGCAGGAAATTTTGCTGACAATTGCTCGGATTTTTCTTCCGGTTTTTATGTAACTCCTCTAAACAGAACTGAAGATATTCAATTTTTTAAATTTTCTGAATTGCAGAATTTTTACACCTACCTTTCTCCGAAAAGACAAGAGAAAATTGAAGGCCGTTTATTGTCAAAAAAACTCAAAGGGCGTGATCCTAAAATAAGGCATAGGCTAAATCTACAACAACCTTATGTTTTTGATAATCAAGTACTATTAGTTGGTGAAGTATATTATGCAGAGTACAAAAATTCTATAAATTATTCTAGAAATTCGCTATTACATTTGGCTGAAAACTACAGAACTGTTCGAGATTT
>JAIPAJ010000165.1 GCA_021740125.1 Leadbetterella sp.
GATCTTGGGTGCTCTAATATTAATATTGATATTTACCTCCGTTTCAAGAGGCTATGTAAAAAATAAAGGTAAAGCTCCAAAAGGCATTCAGTCATTTCTTGAGCCTTTAATAGTTTACATGAGAGATGAGGTTGTGAAACCATCCATCGGTAAAAACTATGGAAAATATTTCCCATATTTATTGACCTTATTTTTCTTCATATTTATTAATAACCTTTTAGGCTTATTGCCAGGTGGTGCAAACCTCACAGGTAACATTGCGATCACATTGGTATTAGCAGTCATTACTTTCTTGATTACCAACTTAAGTGCAAATAAATATTATTGGAAACACATTCTATTGCCAGACACACCGAAATGGATGTGGTTTATTATGATTCCAGTGGAGATTGTAGGTGTATTGATGAAGCCACTATCATTGATGATTCGACTTTTCGCTAACATCACTGCGGGTCACATCATTATGTTGAGTTTGTTTGGTTTGATTTTCATTTTCAAAAGTTGGGCAGTTGCACCAGCAATTAGTATATTCGCTTTGTTCATGAGTGCTATTGAATTACTTGTGGCGTTTTTGCAAGCTTTTATATTTACCTTACTTACATCGATGTATATCGGAAGTGCCATAGAAGAGCATCACGCCGAAGAACATCACTGATAAAAGTATTCCTCTTTATTCCCCTATAAAGAGGTCAATTACAAATCATCTTCTGAGGGGAGGAGAAAATAAAAAAATAAAATTATGTCTTTATTGAACATTATTTTACAAGCAGTAGCAGACGGTAAAGGTCTTGCTGTTATGGGTGCAGGTATTGGAGCAGGTTTAGCTGCCATTGGTGCTGGTCTTGGTATCGGTAGAATCGGTGGAAGTGCTATGGAAGGTGTTGCACGTCAACCAGAAGCAGCTGGAAAAATCCAGTCAATGATGATCATCATCGCTGCCTTGATCGAGGCTGTGGCTCTATTTGCTGCTGTAATTTGTCTTTTGATCTCTTTCAAAATGGCTTAAGCCGTTTTAAAGAAATCTTAAATTCCCAGCATTATTCACATTAGGTGTTAATGTTGGGAAGTTTTTAAGTATTAAAATTTTTAATTTTATAATTGTTTACAAAATGATTTTATTAGAAGGTAATTCATTGTTGAATCCGAGTCCAGGTCTTATTTTTTGGCAATTGGTGGTATTTGGTCTTTTGGTTTTTATTCTCTGGAAGTTTGCGTGGAAAGGTATTCTTTCTGCTTTAAAAGAAAGAGAAGGAGACATAGAAGGAGCTTTGCGTATGGCAGAAGAAACAAGGGCAGAAATGGCCAAATTGAAATCTGATAACGAGAAGCTTGTTGCTGAAGCTAAAAAAGAAAGAGACTTAATTATCAAAGAAGCTAAAGAAGCGGCTGATAAGATGGTGGCTGAAGCTAAAGACAGAGCTGTTGAGCAAGGAAACAAAATAATGGAAGATGCTCGTGAAGTGATGACCCAAGAAAGGGTTAAAATGATGAGCCAAATAAAGAAAGACGTAGCTTCTTTATCGATAGAGATTGCTGAAAAAGTAATCCGTAAAGAACTTTCAGACAAAGCAACTCAACAATCGTTTGTGAGTGAACTTGTTGCAGATGCAAAATTGAATTAATACCTCGGTCAAATAATTGATTGAAAATTTTTAATAAAAGTATGTCAGAATCAATAGTTGCCTATCGTTATGCTAAAGCCTTGATAGATTTAGCTAATCAGCAAGGTGTAGTAAATGAAGTAAACAAAGACATGTTGTTTTTTGAAACAATATGTGAAGAGAACCCTAGTTTTGTGGCTGTTATGGCCAATCCGATTGTGCGACACGACAAGAAACTTAGTATTTTGAAAAAGATATTTGAAAATAATGTCAACAGTGTGACTTTCTCAATTTTTAGCGTCTTAACTAAAAAGAACCGAGAGAAACTAATTTATCCAATCGCGAAAGAATTTCAAAAATTGTTTAATTTACAAACTGGGGTTCAAATAGTGGAAATTTCGTCGTCAGTGGTACTAACAGATGCTCAAAAAGCTCAATTTAGCAAATTGGTATCTGAAGCTATCAACAAACAAGTGAAGATTATGGAGAGTGTTGATGAAAGCTTGATTGGCGGTTATGTTTTGAAAGTTGGAGATACTCAAATTGATACTTCAGTTAAAAAGAAACTTAACGAATTGAAATTAGCATTAGCTTAAAAAAGAATTAGTTTTCATGGCTATAAAGTTGAGAAAGGCCTCCGTTATTTCGGAGGTTTTTTCTGTTTAAGGGGTTTCTAATTTAAAATACAGGTATTTATTTACCCAATATTCTTTTCTCTATTCTGATAATATTTTATGCATATACGGAGTTTAACGCTTTTATAACTTCTTGAATTTTTCCTTTCTATAGTTTTCCAAATAATATTTTTGCAGTTAGATTTTGCTTTAAGAAATTGTGTTTTTAGGGCAAGAATTGTTATTGAAGTGTTAATTCATCTAATATTTCATAAAATTATAAATATAATGAAAATATTTTTTTTTGAAAATTCAATTTAGACTTTGGGTAAGAAATGGAATAAATTCACTTTTCTATCAATTCGAACAAAAAACGATATCTATTTTTCTCTAAAAAAGCAAAAATAAGGTGATTTTTAGCTCATTTTTCACCAATTAGCTCAATTTTGGATATTTGGTAGAGTAAAAAATCTTTTCTTGTTTTGTCCAAGTCATTTTGACTGTACAACAAAAAAAGATAAAATAATGAGACACATAGGAGCTAATTTGTACGTAAACAACGACACCGTTGAAATAATCGATTATTTAGTAGATAATAATCTTTTGCCAAAACCAGTTCAAAAAACTTTTGCAGTTATTAACCAACTAGGTATGGATTTAGACTTAGTAATGTTTAATCCAGATGCGGATGAGAATAAGTTTTTACACTACAAGTTTGTGGATTTTGCTTCCAATTCTGATGCTTTGAAATATTTGATTTCAATGTTTAGGAACCTGGCCACAGAGAATTATAATGTTTATACACCAGCACAGAAAAAACTGGAAGAATTCTTGTATATGTTGCCAACCTACAGAGCACTTTTTGGCTACAAGTATAACGAGGATAATGAATTGTATCAACAAAAAAATTACGAATATTAATATGAACTCAGGTTTCTTAATCAAAATCGCCATAGAGCTTTTGTTCGTTCTTTTTATTTCTATAAGTGCCTTTGGGCAGAGTTTTAATCCTTTAGAGGAAGATAGGAATTATAAGACAGGTAAAGGTGGAAAAACAAAAAAGTCTAATTTGACTTTTAAGATAGTAAGCATGAGAATTGCTAGAAATTACAAACAGCCAGTTAAATTAGATAGCTTAGCTGCTTATCCATTGGTATTGCCAGGTCAGCAGTCGCTTAGAAATAGAAATTATAAGAATAAATGATCAGTTTTCTTGGAAACAAGTACGGCATCTAGCTTCATAGGTGTCGTGCTCACCCAAGAGAATTAAATTTTTAGCATCGGTTTTTCGATACGAGAAATGAGCGATATCTCCACATTTAACACAAATCGCGTGTACTTTGGTTACATATTCTGCAATCGCTAATAAATGAGGCATGGGTCCAAAAGGTAGGCCTTTAGAATCCATATCCAAGCCAGCTAATATTACTCTTTTGCCTTGATAGGAAAGTATATTGCAAACGTCTAAAATAGATTGGTCCAAAAACTGAGCCTCATCTATACCCACTACGTCACAATTACCACTTAGAAGCAAAATCTCTTCTGCAGTATTAACAGGAGTAGATCTGATGGTATTTTGATTATGAGAAACAATATCATTTTCATCATACCTAACATCGATTTTTGGTTTGAATATTTCTACATTCAGTTTAGCTATTTGAGCCCTTTTGAGTCTCCGAATCAACTCCTCTGTTTTTCCAGAAAACATAGAGCCTGTAATTACTTCTATCCAGCCACTTTTGGTATCCTTTGCAATGCCTCTTTTGGGTTCTATGAACATATTTTGATTAATTTTACGTTTATGTTTAAAATGGCAAAGCATTTGCATAAGACCAAGTGTACCATTTCAAAAAGTTTACAAAAAAACAGAATTATCCGATGACCAACAAATGGAATGAGGCCGAAATAAAAAATACTTCTTTGGGATTTGCCGAAGTAGTTTGTGAAGAGTACTTTAAGTCAAAAGAAAATATTAGCGGTAGTGAAATCATAAATCTGACAGAAGTAAAACAGCTTAATCTTTTTATTCTTAAAGAGCTGTTTGAAAAATGGCAGAAAGAGGTGACTAACCTTAAAAGTCCATATTTTAATTATTCAGAGCCAGAGGTTCAAAAAGCGTTGGATGATTTCATGAATATTCTTTCTAGGCATATTTCAATAGGCAGGGAACATTTTAGAAGTGTACTTGAAAGTGCTGTAAAAAGAACTATTTTTCTATTTTCTGACCCCAAATCTTTTTTTGTCGAGCAGATGAGAAATCTTCCAGATTTTAAACTAACAGAGGATTGGTTGACCAAAAATGGGAAGTTTTTTAAAGATTACAACTGGGTTTTGAGAGATTTACTGAGTAAATTAAACGGAGTTAACTTTATTTATTCGAACGAAGCAATTGATTTTATAAATCAATTTTTTGATGGAAATCAAATGGAAGATCACGCTGCAGAACTATCTGATATATCGAAAATTGCAGGTGTAAACCAACCAATGACCAATGGAAATCCATTACAGTCATTTTTTGACAGTATTGAAGAATACAAACTTTCCAAGCCTCAAATGGTATCCAGACAAGAGGTTGTTCATCGTCCTGTGGTAGAGGTAGTTCAACAAAAGGACGAAACTATATCGGAAATGAGGCTAACTCAGGTACAGGAAAAAATAGAAACTGTTATTTTGAAGGATCCTGGTACTAAAACCATAGAAAAAGAGACTACAGTAACTTTGCATGAATCAATGCAAAAGACATCTGACAATAGTTCTCTTTCGGATTTTCACCAAAAAAGAAAGATTGATTCTATCAAAGGAAACATTTCATTAAATCAGAAGTTTTTGTTTATCAATAATTTGTTTGGGTCTGATTCTCATATTTTTAATGGGGCAATTGAAGAATTAGAAAACTGCAGCAATTTCTCAGAAGCTAAGGAACAAATGATTAAGAAATATTTGCCTAAATATAAGTGGGATTTGAACAGTCCAGAGGCTGAAGAGTTTTTCGATATTTTGAAAAGAAGATTTAATTAAAAAAAAGGCTTTCAAATATTTGAAAGCCTTTTTTTTAGTTTGCCATCTCAGATAAGAATTTGATTCTCATCAATCTCAACTCCTCTTCGGTTATTTCATCTTCATAATCGTCGAATTCTTTAATCGCCAATTTGATGTCATCAGAGGCTGAATTCATGAAATATTCATAAATATCTTTCTGCTTATCTTTATCAATAACCTGGTTGATATAATAATCAAGATTTAGCTTAGTGCCTGAAAAACAGATACTTTCGATTTCGTTTAAAAGCTCCTCACCGTTCATTTCTTTTGCTTCAGCTATTTCTTCTAGATCAATCTTTCTATCTATTTGTTGAATGATAAATATCTTAGTTTTAGACTTATTAACGGTAGTTTTTACCATTAAATCAGCCGAAGTCTCTATTTCATTATCTTTAACATATTTGATAATCAAATCTAAAAAAGGCATCCCAAATTTCTGCACTTTACCCATACCTACTCCATTGACCTGTGCCAACTCTTGTATATTGGATGGATAAGTAGTGGCCATTTCTTCCAAAGATGGATCTTGAAAAACTACGTAAGGTGGTACGTTTTTCTCTTTGGCTATTTTTTTTCGAAGTGCTTTTAACAATTCTAACAAAGCCTGATCAGATGCACCGCTACCGCCAGATGGACCTGCAGTTTGTTGCAATTCGTCTTCTCCGCTGCCTTCTGTTTCGTTGAGATCGTGGTCTTCTGAGAAAGTAATTGTATAAGGGTCTTGAAGGTATTTTTGACCCTTTTCTGAAATTTTTACTACACCATAGTTGTCAATGTCTTTTTCAAGATATCCAAAAACCATCAGTTGTCTAATGATGGACACCCATTTGTCAGCTGCAGATATTTTACCATCTGCATTGATATCCGCCTTTGGTTTTTTATTAACAACTATTTCATCTTCATCTTCTTCTTCTTCTTCTTCGAATTTTTCTGAGAGATTAAAATATTTTAATCCTTTGCCAAACATTTCAAGTTTATCATGCTCATAGCTCGCAATGGCAGGATTGTCTTTTGTGTTGGCAGTAAGAATATCTGCTATGTGATTGGCTGAAAATCTTTGTTCTGTCTTTAAGATCGTATTCAGTACCAATTCAACTTCCTCTTCTCCCTTGAAAGTTTTAGTGGGTTTATTACAGTTGTCACAGAATCCACAATTTTTTTCTGATTGTTCACCGAAATAGCTCAATAGTTGTCTTCTTCTACAGACGCCTAAAGAAGAATACGCAACCATTTCCATCAATAATGCTTTGGCGTTGTCTCTTTCTGTTACGTTTTTATCTTTATTGAATTTTTCTAGTTTGGTTATGTCATCTAATGCGTAGAACATCAAACACGAACCATCCAAGCCATCTCTTCCGCCTCTACCAGTTTCTTGATAGTATCCTTCTAATGATTTCGGAGCATCATAATGTACAACAAACCTAACGTCTGGCTTGTCTATTCCCATTCCAAATGCAATAGTTGCCACCACCACGTCGCAATTTTCATTTAGGAATGCGTCTTGATTTTTCATTCTCACATCAGAATCCAAGCCCGCATGATAAGGCAAAGCTTTAAAGCCATTGACCACTAAAAGCTCGGCTATTTCTTCCACCTTTTTTCTACTCAAACAATACACAATCCCTGATTTGCCTTTGTATTGGGCTAAAAAGTTTATGAGTTGTTTTTTTGCATTTTGCTTAGGTCTTACTTCATAATAAAGGTTAGCCCTATTGAAGGAAGTCTTATATATGACGGAGTCATCCATGTCTAAGCTTTTCTTAATGTCCAACTGAACTTTTGGAGTTGCAGTGGCTGTCAAAGCTATGATAGGAAGATTATCGTCGATACTTTCGATAATTTCCTTTATTTTTCTATATTCAGGTCTAAAATCATGTCCCCACTCTGATATACAGTGGGCTTCATCAACTGCCACAAATGATATTTTGGCTTTCTTCAAAAACTCAAGATTGTCAACTTTAGTTAATGATTCTGGGGCTATATAAAGAAGCTTACATGCACCACTAACAACGTCGTTTTTAACGCGATTCATTTCTGATTTATTCAGCGTGCTGTTCAAAAACTGGGCATTTATTCCAAAAGCCATCATCTGATCTACTTGGTTTTTCATCAAAGCAATCAATGGCGATATTACTATAGCAGTTCCATGAAGTACTGTGGCTGGAAGTTGGTAGCAAAGTGATTTACCTGCTCCCGTAGGCATTATTACAAAAGTATTTTTGCCAGAGACAATACTTTTAATAATTTTTTCTTGCTCTCCTCTAAAGTTATCAAATCCAAAGATTTCTTTGAGATTTTTCTTTAGGTCATTTTCAATTGATACATCAATCATAGCTAGTTCTATAAAGCTTTAAAAACTAAAGCACGCTTATTGAGCGTGGTGAATTAAATTCTTAATGCCAATATACAAAAAATGTTTTGTGATTTTGTTAAACTCAAATATTTGTTTCACTAAAAAAAAACGGATTACAAGCCGTACATTTGCAGTAGAAATATCGCTTTTTTTAAAGTGGAGACGAAAATAGAAAAAAAAATAATTGAAATTGCCAAAAAAGTACTAACTGATGAATCAGAGGCAATTAAATCTTTGATTAGTACAATAGATGATAAATTTGAGCAAATTATTTATGCTATATTAGCTTCTAAAGGTAAAATTGTTCTTACAGGAATTGGAAAAAGTGCCATTATTGCACAAAAAATTTCTGCTACACTTAACTCTACAGGTCAAAAAGCGGTGTTTATGCATGCTACAGACGCTATGCATGGCGATTTAGGAATTATTAATGAGGAAGATATTATTATCTTTTTGTCAAAAAGTGGTAACACACCTGAGATAAAAGTTTTAATGCCACTTTTAAAAAGATTAGGAAATAAAATCATTGCTTTGGTTTCAAATGTAGGTTCTTATTTGGCCAATAACTCAGATTTTATCATAAATGCACATGTTGAATCAGAGGCCTGTCCGCTCAATTTGGCTCCAACTACTTCCACAACCGTAGCTTTGGCTTTAGGTGATGCTTTGGCTATTTGTCTACTTGAAGCTAGAGGTTTTTCCAAAAAAGATTTTGCCAAACACCATCCAGGTGGAAGCTTAGGAAAAAAGCTATATTTGAGGGTTTCGGATATTTATCCCAATAACGCTCTTCCTAAAGTTCTAGATTCTTCTGATATACATAGTGTAATACTCGAGATGACAACTAAAAGACTCGGTTCCACAGCCGTTGTTAACCACAATAATGATTTGGGTGGAATTATAACTGATGGTGATTTAAGGAGGATGTTGAATAACACAGACGATTTTTCTTCATTACGGGCAAAAGATATAATGGGAATTTCCCCTAAGATTATCCATCCTGATGAGTTTGCTGTGAACGCATT
>JAIPAJ010000166.1 GCA_021740125.1 Leadbetterella sp.
CCTAAATATTTCAGGCAACAAAAAAAATAGCCTAACGTAAAGACTTTTGAATATAAACTTAAACACTTTCAAAATGCCTTAAGAACGCCCTTACAAATAAAATCGCTCTTTCTATTAGTTTTTTAACACTTATCAGTAACCATCATTATGAAATCTATATTTATTTTTGTTGTTTTTCTTATTTCCATTTCGTTTGGATTTTCCCAACAAAAAATCCTGAAAATAAAAAGTGCCAAATATAATGAAATGTCCATAAAGGAAATTTTGGAGGACATACAGTGGAAATACGGGGTAAAAGTGGCAGTAGATGACCAAGACATTCCTCCTAAAAAAATCACCATTTGGGTTGATAATCAAAACCTTCAGGAGTTTTTAGAAACTTTAATTAAGCAAAACAATTTGGACCTATTTTACAAAATGGAAAATCCAAATTTTGCAAAATTGTTGAAGAAATCGGTATTTATTGAAAGTCAAAAAGAACCTACCTTTTCACCATTTCAACCAACCAAAAAGGATTTTACAATCTCTGGTGTTGTCAAAGATGGTAACTCGGGTGAAACGCTGCCTTTTGCGACAATAAGTGTATTGGGAAGTGTCGGAATTTCTACGCAAACCAATGTCGACGGCTATTTTTCACTTCAAAACGTCCCCTCAGATACTGTTTTGCTGAAAACCAGCTATGTGGGCTACATAAATAAAACGTTTAGAATAACACCACAAACTCCAGTTAAAAACTTAACCATAGAAATTCAAAGTGATGCCAGAAGCTTGGAGGAACTAGTAGTAAGTGGTGAAAAAACGGAGATGGTTCAGGCAAATCAAGTTGTGGGTATGATAAAAATGACTCCAAAAAATATAGCTAAACTACCAAATGTAGGAGAAAAAGACCCATTTAGAGCTTTTCAGCTTATGCCTGGTGTGAGTGCTTCTAACGAATCTTCATCGGGTTTGTATGTAAGAGGCGGCACCCCTGACCAAACTTTGGTGCTTTATGATGGTTTTACGGTATACAACGTTGATCACCTTTTTGGTTTTTTCTCAGCTTTCAACTACAACGCCATCAAAGACATCCAACTATATAAAGGTGGCTTCGATGCAAGGTTTGGCGGCAGAATTTCGGCGGTTGCAGAAATTACGGGAAAGGAAGGAAATAGCAAAACTTTCAATGGTGGAGTTGACCTCAGCTTGTTGAGTACAAACGCTTACATTGAAAGTCCAATTGGTAAAAAATTCACATTTTTGGTAGCAGGTAGACGGTCATACAAAGGACCCCTTTACAACAAAATTTTTAAAAAGTTTACTGACAATGAAGCCTCTGAAACGAATGCTCCGCAAGGTCCCATTGGTGGAAGAGGTGGATTTAATAACCTCCAAACTGAACAAAAGGCCTCCTCATACTTCTATGATTTGAACACAAAACTTACTTTTAAGCCTACAAAAAAAGACATATTATCGCTCAGTTTTTTCAACGGAACAGACAATATGGACAATAGTAGTACAACTAGTTTCGCGGGATTCGGGCCTTTCCAAGGGAGTAGTAATAGCCTGGGGAGCACAACCAACGATGTGTCACAATGGGGAAATACTGGAGCAAGTTTGAAATGGTCGAGGCAGTGGAACAATAAGCTTTATGGTAATACGCTGCTTAGTTACTCGAATTATTACAGCGACAGGGACAATTCAAGAAATATTTCTATCACTAGAGGCGACTCTACAATCAATAATAGACTCGGTCGGGTGGAGTCGAATAATCTAAAGGACTTCTCATTGAAATCGGACTGGGAATGGAAAATCTCAAAAAATCACCAGATTGAATTCGGGACGATGATAACCAAAAACAACATTGATTTTAATTATACCCAAAATGACACCACCACTATTCTTAATCGCAATGATGCTGGACTTTTGAGTTCAGTCTATTTACAGGATCGATTCAATTTGTTAAATTACAAACTTGAACTTATTCCAGGGGTTAGAATTAATCATTTTGATATAACCAATAAAATATATCTTGAACCAAGGCTAACATTTAATTACAAATTAACCGACAAACTCAAAATAAAAGGTGGTGGAGGTGTTTATAATCAGTTTATTAAGCAAATCAACAGAGAGGACATTTCTCAAGGAAATCGGAATTTTTGGATATTGGCAAACGGATCTACACTACCTGTTACTCAATCGAAACACTTGATATTGGGTGCAGCTTATGAAACCAAAAATTACCTGTTTGATGTAGAGTTCTACCAAAAACAGAATACCGGAATCACAGAATATACCTTGCGTTTTGTGCCTAGTTTTAATACTGGTGGTGGCGGATTCTCTGGAGGCGGACCAGGAGGACCTACTGGTGGGGGATTGGCAACGGAAGAAACCTTCTTCAATGGAAGTGAAACAATTAGAGGTATGGATTTAATGGCTCAAAAGAAATTTGGTAAAATTACTGGATGGCTCGGATATACATATTCTCAGGCGGTGCGTAATGTTAGTGCTTTTTCTGACTTACCCTATTACTCAGACCAAGACGTGAGAAATCAATTCAAAGCCGTAGCCACTTATAGTGTAAAAAACTGGGATTTATCTGCCACTTGGATCTATTCTACAGGCAGACCTTACACATCGATTATTGGTGCCTATGACCTCACTTTACTCGACGGAACTACCAAATCTTTCACCAATCCTTCTGACAAAAACGCGAATAGATTCATTGATTATCACCGAATGGATGCTTCTGCTACCTATAATTTCAAAAATGGAAGTGTGGGATTTTCTGTATTTAACCTTTACAACCGCACCAATATTTGGTATAAAAGATTTGAAGTAATCAGAGAGGATGGCGTTTCTGTGCTTCAAACCACAGATGTGACATATCTTGGAATTACACCTAATTTAACACTAAGCTTAAAATTGAAATAAAATGAAAAATAAATATTTACAAATACTATTAATGTCTTTATATTCAATGAGTTGCATTGAAGTAAATAATATTATTACACCTGGAGATAGACCAGTTATTGAAGCTTACTTGGCCCCTGGAAGTACTGTGAGCATGAAAGTTTATACCGAGATTCCATACACCTCTGAAGACTCGGCATATTCAAAACCTATCGAGGGCCTTAAAATAAAAATAACTGGCGATGATGGACTAGATATTACTTTAATTGAAAAAGAAGAAGGCTCATATGTTTCTACGCAGAGGTTAGGCAAAGCAGGTACAAGCTACAAAATGTCATTTTCACATAACGGTAGAACAATATCAGCCGAAACAACCCTGCCGCAAGCTCCTGAAAATTTCAAAATAGATTTAACAGAGATTTCAAGAATTGCAAGAGACTTTAGTGCTGGATTTACACCGGGGCAAGGTGGCCCTGGAGGGGGTTTTCAGCAAGAAACCAATTCTACAATAAATATCACTTGGGACAACCCCGATAATGTTTATCATTTTGTAGCGGCACAATCAATAGAAAGTAATCCTACGCAAATTTTAATTCCGCCACCTTCGAATGGAAATTTTCCTGCAAGGCCAGCCAGAAGATTTAACAATCAGCCAGTACTCACCAATTCTTCCAGTATAAATGGACAGAGTTTTGAATATTTCGGACGGTATGCTATCATTTTGTACCGGTTAAATCCAGATTATGCAGCACTATATGAAAACACAAGTACAACATCGCAAAACATAGCTACACCAGTGAGTACCATTACAAATGGCTTGGGAATATTTACTGGAATAAACGCCGATACGCTAATACTCAATGTTAAAAAGATGCAGTAGGTTAAATTGATTGCCATATAAAAATAGTCCTTAGAGTACCAAATGAGGACTATTTTTACTCCCACAATAGATTACGCTCTAGCTCTATTTACACAAATTTCTGAAAGTATTTTCTCATTAATGCCTTACTATATAACTGTTGTAATCCATTAGTGAAACCGTCCTTGTTCAATTTACCAATATGAAAATTTAATTTTATGAAACGATTCCTAAAAATCGTCTTTTCGGTTATGCCCCTTTTTTTAGTATTGTCATGTAATATCTTCAACAAGAGCGTTGATACCGACCCCGCCACTTCGAATGAAACTGAACCAGACTACGCAACGGTGTTTCCGCAGGACAAAATCAATACCCTTGAAATCACCCTTTCCAAGACCGAATGGGATTCAATATAGGCGGATATGGTATCAAAGGCAGGTTATAATTTTGGTACTAGAAGCAATCAAATCGGCGGTGGTATTATCGGCGGAGGTGGCAGAATGATAGATTCCACCTGAATCTCAGGAGGAATTGGAGGTTTTCCACCATTCGATTCCATTCCAAGTGGCATTGAAGGTGTACCTCCAACTGGCTTCCCAGGTGGTAATACTGGCCTACCACCAAACGGTAATGGTGGGGTACAACCAAGAGGAAATGGAGGTGGTGGAGCCGTTGATATAATAAAGGGAGACCCAATTTGGGTAAAATCAACAGTAAAATTCAATGGAAAAGAATGGAAAAATGTTGGCTTTAGACTAAAAGGCAATTCTAGCTTACAAGGTGCTTGGGGTTCTGGTATTTATAAATTACCCTTTAAGCTTGAATTTGATCAATTTGAAGACGAAATTCCTTCGGTAAAAGACCAGAGATTTTATGGATTCAAGGAATTCTCTATGTCGCCAGGCTATAGCGATAACTCACTGATGAAAGACAAAATAGTGCCGATTTGTTCAGAGATGCAGGAATACCTACCGCAAAAACAGCCTTTTATAAACTTTATATAGATTTTGGCGATGGTCTGAACTATTGTGGTGTTTATACGATGTTAGAAGTTATGGACGAAAGCATGGTAAAATTTCGATTCGGGGAAAAATCTGGTAATATTTACAAACCCGAGTCTAACTTTAAAACATTCACTCAAAGTCTTTTCGAAAAAAAAATTCCACCGAAACTATAGGTGCCTATTTTGAAACAAAGAACTGTTTTAAATATCCACGGAGTTGTTATCCAAGAGATTGATTTGCTTAAAAATGCCGCTCAAATCACCATTTTTTGTTATAACAACTAAAAAACAACAACATGAAAAAATTACTTTTATTAACAATCCTATTTTTGGGGATAATATCGGTATACGCTCAAGAAGGTGTTGGGCTAAGAACAGGAATTAATATCCAAAAGAAAGTCACAAAAAAGTCACTTTAAACCTAAACAGTCAAGCAAGATTTAATAATGATATTTCCTTCTTACAAACTTATCTTTTCGAACTTGGAGGTGAATACAAATTATCAAAAGCCTTCGATGCTGCTATTTTTTATCGATTTGTTAATAGAAAAAAGGTCGAAACTAAGAATTTCAATCAAAGACACCGATTTTATGCCGATTTGAGTTATGACAAAAAACTTGGAGTTATCAAGTTTCAAAACAGACTTAGGTATCAGCACCAGTTTAAAGACAACGATGGGGTAACGGAATTTGACGCAAGCTATATCAGAAACAAAATTGAACTTTCTTACGATAACAAATCGAAGTTTACTCCGTACTTATCCAGTGATTTCTTCTTCCAAATCGGCGGTTCACTTGATCAACTCAGACCAAAACTAGGTATAAGCTATAAAATCAACAAGAAAAATTCAATTGACATAAGTGTATTTAATGACATTGACATGTTAGGCACAGATGCACCAGGACCAGTTTTAGGTTTGATTTATAAAGCCAAATTATAAGAAAATAACCTAGAGGTTGTTTTAAATGTAGTCTCATTTTTCTATCAGTCCATTAAATAGAAATTTGGCCATTTTATCCCCTACTCCACCGCACTTTCCAAAAACTGAATTGTGCCCAGATCTGCATTTATTTCGGCGTCGATGCCTATTGGAATCGTAAATTTATGGCTAATGTGGCCAATCATTGCTCCTGTAAAAGATGGTTTTTGGATTGGTTTAATGTGGTCTTCCCAAACATCTTCTAAGGTTAGAGAACCATATCCCCCATCACCTACCTCACAACTGCTACACTTTCCAAAAACGAACCCACGCATATCATTTAGGACTCCACATAGTTTTAAATGAGTAATCATGCGATCCATGCTATATGGGGGTTCGTCCACATCTTCACAAAAGAAAATAGAATCTTTAAAATCTGGAACATATTTTGAACCCATCAAATGACAAAGAACCGTCAAATTCCCCCCTAGCATTTTACCTCGTGCCTTTCCCGAAACTATTGTTGAAATCCTATCTTTGGTGATGGTCAAATTATCACCCATTATCTTTGGATTTTCATAAATGACCTTTTCTGCCTTCATCAAGACACTTTTAAAATGATTCACTGTAAATTCATTCCATGTGGCGGCTCCTTCAGGGCCATGAAAAGTGACTAATCCAGTTTGAGAATGAATACCTAACAATAAGGCTGTTATATCAGAGTATCCGATAATTATCTTAGGATTTTGCTTTATCATTTGATAATTTAAATAAGGCAATAGCCTTGCACATCCCCAACCCCCATGCACACACAAAATTCCTTTTACAGTTTTATCTGCAAACATTTCATTAAGATCAGAGGCTCGTTCTTTGTCAGTGCCAGCCAAATATCCGTATCTCTTCCAAACATTTTTACCATACTTTACTTTTAAACCCAAAGCTTGCATGGACTCCACCATGACTTGTACAGTTTCTTTACTATATGCTGGAGCCGCAGGACAAACTAAACCAATTGTATCGCCAGCTATAAGTCGCTTTGGTTTAATTATCTTATTGCTTTCAAAATTAAACCCAAGTGCAGGTACAACACCAATATTTTGAATAAAATCTCTACGGTTCATAATTTTTAGGGAAATAAAATCAAGTTAACGATAAAATACAAACATTGAAAATTTTCAGATAAAGAGAAGTCGAAAAATCAAATCTCATGAAAATCATTGAAGGATTCTTGCAAAAAACATTTTTTTTCGAAGAAGAAAACCTACCTCCTTTTCAATTCCCAATGTAAATTTTTTAATGCCATTACAAAATTGCTTTTAGCCCATTTTTTTCTGGTATTCTTTATTTTAATAAATTAAATTTGCAGTTCATTCCAATCAAAGATAAAATGATTCATTTCTTCGGAAGCCAATCTGATACCGTTTTTGCAGTTCAAACCCTCCAAATCATAGCACCCGAGAACCTTCCAAAGCTGTTTTGGTTGTTTAATGCTACAACTGATAATCGGTACACTAAGGTTAACCAAAGCGATGCCCACCTGAGTGCAGTTTTCGTAGGACCAAGAGCAGCGATGATTACGCCGTGGAGTACAAATGCGGTAGAAATAACCCAAAACATGGGAATTTCTGGCATTATCAGAATCGAAGAATTTCATGCAGTAGATGCTAACTTTAAGGACTTTGACCCAATGCTTTCGCAGAAATACAGCGAGCTAAATCAAGGAATATACACCATCAATATTCAACCAGAGTCAATTCTAGAGATCGAAAACATTGGCGAATACAACAAAAAAGAAGGTTTATCTTTAAGCCAAGAAGAAGTTGAATATCTTGAGAATTTAGCCACAAAATTAGAAAGAAAACTAACTGACTCTGAAGTTTTTGGTTTTTCACAAGTGAACTCTGAACACTGTCGTCACAAGATTTTCAACGGAACTTTTGTGATCGATGGAGAAGAAAAACCAAGTTCTCTTTTCAAATTGATAAAGAAAACTTCTCAAGAAAATCCAAACGATATTGTATCGGCTTATAAAGATAATGTGGCTTTTATAAAAGGCCCGAAAGTAACGCAATTTGCCCCAAAATCTGCTGATAAACCAAATTTTTATCAGGAAACAGAGTTCGAATCGGTGATTTCATTAAAAGCCGAAACCCATAATTTCCCAACTACAGTAGAGCCTTTTAATGGAGCTGCAACAGGTGCAGGTGGTGAAATTCGCGACCGTTTGGCCGGTGGACAAGGTTCTTTACCATTGGCTGGAACAGCAGTTTACATGACATCCTACTCCAGACTTACTGAAGATCGACCTTGGGAAAATACCATGGAAGCTCGTCCATGGCTGTACCAAACACCGATGGACATCCTGATAAAAGCATCCAACGGTGCCTCTGATTTTGGAAACAAATTTGGACAGCCTTTGATTTCAGGTTCTCTACTTACCTTCGAACACGAGGAAGATGCAAGAAAACTAGGATTCGACAAAGTAATCATGATGGCGGGCGGAATTGGTTATGGAAAAGCCAGCCAAGCCATAAAGCAGTCACCCAAAGAAGGAGACAAAGTGGTGATTTTGGGAGGAGAAAATTACCGAATTGGAATGGGAGGAGCTGCGGTTTCATCGGCAGATACTGGTGCTTTCGGTTCAGGTATTGAGCTAAACGCCGTACAACGATCCAATCCAGAAATGCAAAAAAGAGCAGCCAATGCCATCAGAGGATTGGTAGAGGCGGAGAATAACCCAATTGTTTCTATTCATGACCACGGTGCTGGTGGTCACCTCAACTGCCTTTCTGAATTGGTAGAAGAAACGGGAGGTCTGATAGATTTGGACAAATTGCCTGTAGGAGACCCTACCCTATC
>JAIPAJ010000167.1 GCA_021740125.1 Leadbetterella sp.
TGAAGTATGTTAAATTTGAATTTGAAGGGGATATTTTGAATGTAAGCTTGGCCACTGACACCGTTGACCATAAGTTAAAATTCGGAAATGGAACTTGGATAGAAAATACCACGACCAAGTTTGGGCCGTACTTGGTAGCTAGAGCACGTGGAAATAGAATTGGCCAGTCGCCATTTAAAACTGCAAACAGCTACACTTGGTTGGATGAAAAAACTTTGGAGTTGACCCTGAAATATATAGAAAGTCCGCATACCGAAACCATAGTTTGTTCTTTTGATGGAGCCTATGTGGCTTTAGATTTCATGAATATTTTCAATAAAAATGCAGCTAGAACACTCATAAAAGCGGTGGTAAGTCCAGAAGTAACCAATGCCCCGAAACTAATTGTTAGGGGTGATGATATGGGGTATTCGCATTCGGGCAACGAAGCACTTATAAAATCTTATGTAGAAGGCATCCAAACTTCTATAGAGATTATTGTACCCTCGCCGTGGTTTCTTGAAGCCGTGAAAATGTTGGAGAAAAATCCAAAAATAGATGTTGGACTACACTTTGCGATTACGAGTGAATGGGATAATGTAAAATGGAGACCGCTTACAGCTGCACCAAGTCTAAGGAATAAAGACGGGTATTTCTATCCAATGTTATTTCACAACAAAAACTATCCCATGCAGGCAATAATGGACAACGACTGGAAAATAGAGGACATAGAACAGGAACTAAGAGCACAAATAGAAATGGCCAAAAAGTATATTCCAAGACTGAGCCATGTTTCGGGCCACATGGGCAGTTTGGCTTTTACGAAGGAAATGAAAGAAATGACTGCCAGAATCGGGAAAGAATATGGTATTCAAATGGTGGACGCGGGGTCTACGCACATTCAGTATACCGGCTATGAGTTTAGAAATAAAACCACTGAAGAGCGGATAGAGGGCTTTATAAAAATGTTGGAAAAACTAGAAACTGGAAAAACGTATGTGTTTGTAGAACATCCAGGCCTTGACAATGAAGAACTAAGGGCCATCTCTCACATTGGCTACGAAGACGTAGCCAAAGAACGGCAAGATGTTACCACTGTTTTTACATCAGAAAAAGTTAAAGAAGCTGTGATAAGAAAAGGAATAAATTTGGTGAGTTATAAGGAGGCTTTGGAGATGAAATGAAATTATGGAACACTGATGTTAGTGATATTAAAATAAAGTTGATTAACTGGGAATTTATTTTGATAACGCCAGAAATAGAACACAATAAAACGATTCGATTTTTAATTTTTTGATAAAAACAAATAAATGATTTCTACAAAACAAAATAGTAAAGTAAATTCAAATTTATTCGTAATACCGATTTTTGAAAGTGAAATAATCTCGAATACAATAAAGAAAATACCGAGTTCTATAAAATTCGACAACTGGCCCCTTCTTGACCACTTCAAAGGTTCAGCCAAAGAAACGCTTTTGTCAGCTGGAGAAAATAGAATACACTTTCTGGGCCTAGGCAAAAAAAGAGAAGCCTCCGCTATTTCTAAAGTTTTTAGAAGTTTTTTCTACCATAACAAAAGCAAACTGAGTGGAAATATCAGCATTTTACTGGATCACGATGATTTAGAGGAATTTGCAGAAGCCATAGCTAATGGTATTTATTTGGCTCAATACAATTTGGGCATGTTAAAAACCAACCAAAAAGTGGAAAATGATTGGTTCTTGGAGAATTCAGAACTGAATTTTGTTTCTGAAAAAGCTATAGAAAATGATTTGGAGAAAGGCAAAATGCTAGCGGAAACTCAAATGAGAATCATGAAGTTGGTAGATTCTCCCGCCAATTATAAAACGCCCCAAATGCTATCAGAGGAAATTGAGAAAATGGGAAAATCCTCCGGTTTCACTGTTAAAGTTTATAATGAAAAACAATGTGATGAATTGGGTCTAAAGGCACTGCTGGCAGTATCAAAAGGTAGTGTAGAAAATCCTGCAAGGTTTGTGATTATGGAATATTCACATCCAGAAGCAATCAAAAAAGTTGGGCTAATTGGGAAAGGTGTCACTTTTGACACAGGCGGAGTATCGCTAAAACCGGGAGACAACATGAATTACATGAAGTCTGACATGGGCGGGGCGGCAGCAGTGATTGGCACTTTGGAGATGGCGGCCAAACTTGGTTTAAAAGTAAATATTGTAGGAGCGGTAGCTCTTACCGAAAACTGCATAGACAGCTTGGCCATAAAACCGGGTGATGTAATTGGTTCTTATTTAGGCAAATCCATCGAGGTCATCAATACCGATGCCGAAGGCCGATTGGTTCTTGCCGATGCACTGGCTTATTTGAAAAAGAACTATCAACCTGATGTGATGATTGATTTGGCTACGCTGACCGGCAATTGTATTCAAGCATTGGGCTATTCTGCAGCTGCATTACTGAGCAACAATGACGATTTGGCTGAAAGTTTAATTAAATCTGGACAAACCACAGGAGAAAAAGTATGGCGAATGCCACTTTGGGACGATTACAAAGACATGATGAAGTCAGATGTGGCGGATATTAAAAATCTTTCCTCCTCTCCCATTGCTGGAGCTATTACGGCAGCCAAGTTTTTAGAAGAATTTATAGATGGACACACCAACTGGGCTCACCTTGACATTGCGGGGGTAGCTTTCGGCGATTCAGAATATGTGTCTATGAAATCTTCTACTGGTTATGGCGTGAAGCTTTTGGTGGATTGGTTGGAAGGAAATTTGTAATATTTTATTAAAGTGTAATTTATAAAAAAACCGCAACAGAAACATTTCCGCTGCGGTTTTCTCTTTTAGATCCAAAATCAATATCCCGGATTCTGTACCAAATAACCGACCAAATTTGATGCACCATCTATGGCAGTTTGAGGAATTGGGAAGATACGTTTGTTTTTATCATTGTTGTCTTTTTCGGTCCAAGTTCCTTCAAATTTGTTAAAACGAACCATGTCAGTCCTACGAAGCATTTCCCAATAAAACTCAAAGCCACGCTCTCTGAATAACAAATCTAAGGTTAAACTCGACAAAGGAGCTGCAGGTTTTGTCAGGGTTCGAGCCGATCTAACTGCATTTACGTCTGTTAAAGCCGCTGCGGCATTGTTTTTACGCAGCTGAGCTTCTGCTCTCATCAAATGCACATCTGCCAATCGAACAATAATGATATCAGCGTCACCGCGGTTACGTCCTGTATTTGAAGTGGCCGAAAACTCATATTTTTCTACTCTATAACCTGTTGGATAATCGCTTCCTGCAGGTGTAAAATCAATATTTTCAGTAAAAATCACCTTCTTGTCAGGTCTGTTTCTGGTAAGGTTGGTCAACGGTCCTACTTTATATTTACCATCAGCACATTTCAAAAAAACACCGTTTACTCTTAACAAGCCATACTGTTGTCCTCTCAAGATACCTCTGTTTATCTTGAAATCAGCACCCGCTACGCACGTATCTACGCCAGTAGAGTATATTTTGAGGTTTTCTTGATAGAATCTAGGATCTTTGGTTGGATCTCCACCTTCGTTCGCTTCAACCCATGTTCTATAAAAATCTGGCGTAATGGCTGGTCCATCCGTACCGTTTGCACCTGGAAAAGCCGGAAGAGGGAACTGATCTCCAGAAAGTGAGAAATAGGCCATACGATTATGACCGTTTAATTCAGGCCTTTGATCTACAGCAAAAATTATTTCAGAGTTATCACGGTTTTTATCACCAAAAATTGAGAAATAATCATTGGAGAGTTTGTACTCGTTGGAAGCGATGATTTTATCGCAATACGAAATCACCTGATCCATATCAGAAGCTTTCAAATCAAAATTTGTGGCATATCTATCACGATAAACACCGGCATTTAAGTGCAATCTAGCCAACAGTCCCCAAGCACCAGCTTTGGTCAACCTACCAGTACCTACCGATGCTTTATTTAAAAGATTTGGTTCTGCTATTTGTAGTTCTGATATCAAATACTCCACGGCTTCAGGTCCTCTCAATATTTCAGAAACCTGACCTGGATCTTCTTTTTTGAAAACTATACCATATAAATCCAAAATCATCATATTGTAAAAAGCCCTCATACCAATGGCCTCCGCCAAATATGTTTTAGCATTTGGGTCTGACATGGTTGGCAAAGCACTAATAGCCGTTACACATCGAGAAAGTGCTTGCACCAATGGGTTCCAAGTGTTTCTAACGTTGGCATTGTTACTGGTGTAAGTATGCTTGTGTAACTCTATGTAGATACCATTGTCACCCCAGTCTGTACCCCCACGGTAAGGCAAAATGGCCTCATCTGAAGTGATTTCTTGAAGTGCAAAATACGTAGTATGCTGATAAATGGTAGGTAAAAGTGCATAAACTGGAGCGATAACTCCGTTGGCTGCGTCTTTTTCAGAAACAGTAGTGCTAAACGACTCGTCAAGTACCTTTTCCTCAAGATTGGTACACGCATTGGCTAAAAACAAAATGCCAACGATTGTAAATATTTTTGTTAATTTCTTATTCATTGTTTTCTAAAGTATTAAAGTCCAATATTTAAACCAAAAATTACGGATTTAGCCTTAGGGTAAGTCAAATAGTCAATACCATAAGATGAAATACCGTTCACCGAGCGGTCGGTATTTACGTCAGGATCGAAACCGTCATATTTCGTGATCAGGAATAAGTTTTGTCCTGTAACGCTTAATCTCAAAGTAGAAACATACTTCTTAATGCCTAATTTTGAAGTATTAAGTGTATACCCAACCACTGCATTGTTTAATCTAAAAAATGCCCCGTCTTTCAAAAATCTTGTACTCACCGGTGCAGAGTTATTGATAGATTCTTCTGGGTATTTTGTAGCCTCATTGGTTGTATTTACACCTTTAGAAAGTCTAAGTTTATAAAAATTGGCATTCGCCGTGTTGTCATAAACCTTGTTTCCAGCAACTCCGTTGAAATTAACTCCCAAATCAAACGAACTGTAGCTAAAGTTTCCGTTTAGGTTGTAAATTTTATTTGGCAAAGCTGTACCAGCAGCAATCCTGTCTTTGTCGGAGAAAATTCCGTCGCCATTGGAGTCGGCATATATGCTTAAACCTTTGTCGTCAAAACCAGCAAATTGTCTCAAATAAAAAGTACCGATTGGCTGATCGTTGATATAACCATTGATAGTAGCTGAAGTAAGACCAGATCCAGATGCCGAACCCGAAGGAATAACGGTATATGGTGAGTTTTTCACCACATTGTTTATAAATGTAACGTTTCCACCTACCTCATAACGCATTTTGTTTCCAAGTTTTTTCCTTAACAAAAGTTCAAACTCAAGACCTTTGTTGATAATTTTCATATCGGCTACGTTGGTCCAAAGTGTGCCAGCAGGTTGAACCGGGTCAGCGGGTATAACTTCCAACAAAATATCTCTAGAAACTTTGTTAAAATAATCGATGGTACCAGTCAAGGATCCATTAAATAAGCCAAAATCCAAACCTATGTCTATTTGAGAAGAAACTTCCCATTGAATATTTGGGTTAGCCAAACGTGAATAAGTTGTACCGGCTGGATAACTTGTACCACCATCAAGTGGGTAGCTCGTTGTTCCTGAAACCGACGAAGTAAATAAGGCCTGCGTGATTTTTGAAGGGATTTCCTGATTACCTGTTAAACCCCAACCAGCCCTTATTTTCAAGTCATCAAATTTGGTGTTTTTCAAAAACTCCTCTTCAGAAAGTCTCCAACCTACTGAAAACGAAGGAAACACACCATATTTGTTGTTGGCACCAAATTTTGAAGAGCCATCCACCCTAACAGTGGCAGTGGCCAAGTATTTGTCGTCATACTCATAGTTTACTCTTGAGAAAAACGACTGTAGTTCGTTTAATACCGCAAAACCTGAAGGTTTGTTGTTTACCAAAGTTAGATCTTGACCCAGGCCTGGGTTAAATCTTGGCTCAATTTCGTTTAGAGGAAACTTGTTAATGCTAAATGAACGACCTTGCAGGAATATTTTTTGGTACGAATGACCAGCCATAGCATTTAAAGCATGTACATCCTTAGCCAAAGTGTAAGTCAAATAGTTCTCTATCAACCTGTTGGTGTTTTTGTACTCTATGGAGGTTAAACCACCCAAAACCAAAGGCTCAGCGTTTGGAAGAGACTGAAAATCTCTCGAAGAACTGGAATTGTCGATACCAAAGTTTAGCTTATAAACCAATCCTTTGGCTAAAGTCAATGATGGGCTAATATTTCCCAATACTCTATTTGTAACGGTAAGGTCATTATCAAGTGCCAAAGTAAGCATTGGATTTGTACCGTCTGCATATTTTTTCAATGAACCATCAGCAGCATAAGGCACATAGGTCGGGTTGGCCGAAATTGCACTTCCAATCAAACCCTGAAAATTGGGTCTTTCGTTGTTGGTGCTTGATGCACTGATGTTTACATCTACACTGAGTTTATTTTCCCAAAAATTTTGATTAAGGTTTACTCTTCCGCTGTATCTATCTAGATTTGAGTTTTTAAGTACACCCTCTTGTTTCTGCATACCAAAAGAGCCAAAATATTTGAGTTTGTCAGTGCCTCCGCTCAATCCCAGGTTGTGGTTTTGTGTAAAAGCAGTTTGCGAAATCTCCTTTTGCCAATTGGTATTGCCGCCGTCATCTATAAAATTTGCACCAATTTTTTTGATTTCTGACCTAAATTCATCTGCCGTAAAAACATCCAATGGTCTAGCCATTTTCGAATACCCCAAATTTGTACTGTAATTAAGATTTGAAGCACCTTTTTTACCTTTTTTGGTAGTGATCAAAATCACACCATTTGCACCTCTCGATCCATAAATAGCGGTCGCTGAGGCATCTTTCAAAACGTCAATGGTTTCTATATCTTCAGGATTCAAGAAAGTAAGTGGGTTTGTAGCACCTCCTACACTCGAATTGTCCAAAGCAAATCCATCAATAACAAATAATGGCGTACTACCAGTTCTTACGCCACCAGGCCCACGCACACTAATATTCAAAACCGCACCAGGTTCACCGCTGCTAGCTGTTACATTTACACCAGCCACTTTACCTTGTAATAATTGCTCAGGTGAATTGATGATACCTTTATTGAAACCTTCACTTTTAATAGATTTCACCGAACCGGTTACGTCCTTTGAACGTGTATTTCCGTATCCAATCACCACCACCTCAGCGAGTTCTGACGAATTTGACACCAGACTTACATTAATTTCAGACTGTGTCCCTACGCTAATTTCTTGAGAATCGTATCCGATAAATGCAAAAACCAAGACCGCATTATTTTCTGGAACAGTGATGCTGTAATTTCCGTTTACGTCAGTGATTACTCCTTTTGTGGTACCTTTAAGTGTAACGGTACTACCAATCAAGGTTTCGTTGGTTGAGCCGTCTATCACTTTTCCCTTAACTATCTTATCAACAGTTAGATCTCCAGCAAACAAAAAAGGAGCATTCGTTGCCAGCCAGCAAAAAAGTGCTCCTAAAAGTAGAAGTTTTCGTTTCATATTTCTTTGGTTTAAAATTTATAAAAATATCGGTAAAATTAGGTCCAATTTCAATTGAAGATATGCCAAGATTACAGTCTTAACCATATCTTAAAACCTGAAAATTTTTGATAATTATAAATTGACAATTTCTTAACGCCAGGGATATGCGAAGAAAAAACCTACAATTGCTTGAATTAACTATAATTTAAATATTCAAAAAAGAAGAATTATCAAAACATTTTAAAAATGTAAATTTTTTAATAATTTTTATTAATAATTATTTAATAAAAAACTTCTGTAATTAGATCGTACAGAAGTCATAATATTGTTAGGAATGAAACTTTAAGCTTTCAATCTTATTTTTTCATAAAAGAGTGCAGAAGCTGCATATATTATTGGAACAACATAGAAAAAACCTACAACAAGTACTATAAGTCCAAGAATACAAAGCAAAATAGATAATAAAGAAAATACAAAGTAATCGGCCTTATTGCCTTTCATCATTTCCCAACTTGCTTTCATGGCCGAAACGGCATCCATCTGAGGATTATCAGCTAAAATAAAATATGACATTGAAAAACCTATACCAATAATTATACCCGGAACAATCAATAAAACTAGACCAAAGCCAACGGCTAAGGTTATCAAAATAGTCATAATCAGTGAGGGCACATAATTCTTGAATCCATCAAACATTTGCTCCACTCTAACCTCATTTCCCCTAACAAGATTTAAGAAAAAAGAGGAAATACCCAAGGACAACGGTGCCGATATCAGTAAGGAAAGAATTCCGTAACGTTCATCGAATCCTGAAGGAATTCCGGCAATCAAAAAATAAATCAGAACTGTGCCAATTGCCAATAAATGTTTACCATTAAGCTTACCATTGGCTTCTCTAAATAAATCTACAATACTCATAATCAATTGGTTTATTTTATTAAAAATCTGTATCTGCTTTTTTAATGTTCAAGGGTACTATCCAAATATTTCTGTAGTACACATTGTGTCCTTCTGCCTGCAATTTAAGGCCACCAGGCCTATCAGTTATG
>JAIPAJ010000168.1 GCA_021740125.1 Leadbetterella sp.
TGAATTGCTGTTACCTAAAAGCTCAAATTTCTCAATCAAGTATTCCGTTGCAGAGTAAAAATCTTTTTCAAAAACTTTGCCTTTATCAATTCTTAACGTCAACAAAAAATCATTTAGAGGTAATTTGCAAAGTTCATTCAGGTCAGGGTTTTGCAAAGATTGTCGTTGTAATAATTTAAGAAACTGAAGAAATTCAAACCTCGAAAATACGGCATCAGGCTGCTGAATAAACTTTAAAGCAGATACTAGAAAACTCACCTCTAAGTTTTTCCATATTTTGAGCGAATCCACAGAATTTATCTCAAAACCGTTCTTTTGAAGAAAATCAGCTATCTCAAAACCTTCCGAATTACGCCTACTCAATATGGCAATATCGCCAGGTTTAAAACCATCATTCAATATTTGATTTACCTGAGAAAGCACTTTTTCTAAAATAGACACTGTTTGCTTTTCTATAAACTCCAAACTTACATAACCTCCTTCTTTGGCAATTGGAGGAACATTTTGAAAATAATCTGAAAAAACACTTTCCAGCAACGGAAACTCTGACGAATTACTTTGAACAACCGTTTCAAAAAACGAATTATTAAAGTTGATGATTTCGGTTTTGCTCCTATAATTAACGTTTAGACTTTCAACTGAGCCTGAAAAAGTCACGTTCTCCAACTGAAAAGCCTGATTTTCTCCACTTTCAATATTGGCCATTAATCCAGAAACATTCTTTTGGATAAGATCAATCATCAGTTGAATATTCCCACCACGCCACTTATAAATGGCCTGCTTGGGATCACCCACAATTAAGTTTGCCTTGTTTTTAGAAATTGCGTTATCAATCAAAGGTAATAGATTGAAAAACTGCATATTAGAAGTATCTTGAAACTCATCTATCAATAAATGGTTGTATTTTTCACCGATACGCTCGTAAATAAATGGCACTGGCTCTTTCACCACTATATCCAGAATTTTCTTATTAAATTCTGACAAAAACACCTCATTCCTATCTGATTTTATGATATCCATTTCCTCTTTTATCATAGCCAAAAGAGGGATTTTGAGTAAGTTTTTATTTACTTCATTTAGAATATAGTATTTATCGGTTTTTAGTTCTAAAATTCTATTTGCAACATCGACCAATTCGTTTTTTATACCATCAATAATCCCTGCATTCGGTGCTCCTTTACCATACCATTTCCCGTTTTCAAATGCGTCGATATGTCTTGATTTGGGATATGGAGTATCTGAGAAAAACAAATCTTCAGGCATTAAGGCCAATTTTTCATAAAAACCAAAAACACCAGATCTTTTGTAGGAAAAATCTTCTTCCGTCAAACCACTCCTCAAAATCAAATCCAAGCCACTTTGTGCCGATTCCTTAATTCTGGTGAGAACACTTTTCTGAAAAGCTATGATTTGCCCTTTAATTTTCTTGATATCGGCCAAACTTATATCCAGATTTTTCTCAATCAAATAAGAACCTTCATTTTCAAATATATTGGTTCCAAACTGTTTGATTTCATCAATCAAAGTATTCCAGCTTTTGTCTTCTTCTATTTTATTCAAAGTAAAATCCAAAAGCAGTTGACTCAAATCTTGATTTTTCCCTATTTTTTCAAGCAGATTATCCACTGCTTCACTCAAAATCTGTGATTGATCCAAATTAATTTCGTAGTTAAAAGGCAAATCTAAATCAAATGTAAATGAACTAACAATTTGATTTACAAAACTATCTATAGTTTTAACAGCAAAATCGTTGTACTCATGGAGAATCTCGTAATAAATAGCCTCCGCCCTATTTTTTAAGGTTTCAGTTGAAACCGTGGGAAGTTCTTCATCTATTATTTTAAAAATCAAAGAATCGCAAACTTCATTTTCTGATATTTCTTTCAATGCCTTTAAAATCCGCAGTTTCATCTCGTTTGCGGCATCGTTGGTAAAGGTTATAGCCAAGATTCGTTGAAAATATCTAGGATCTTCTTCATTCAAAACCAATTTCAAATACTCCTTGGTCAGGGTAAAAGTTTTGCCTGAACCAGCAGAAGAACCATAAATTTTAAATAAAGACATAAATGCGTTTTTAGAGAAAGAATCAAAGGTACAAAATAAACCAAAAATGGGGTTTAAATCTGAATTTGAACCAAAACAAAAAGAATATAATCGGAAGAAAATCAAGTCAGAAAAGCTAATTCTTAAGCTATTCAAACTATTTTGGTTATTTTGAATCTATATTTGTGACGAAAAAATTCATCCGTATTATGAAATATTTATACTTGGTGCTATCACTCATTTCAGTATCAACTTTTGCACAAAAAGTCCAAAATGTGAGAATAAACTTAAAAGATCAAAATACCAAAGCTCCAATTTCTGGAGCTACTGTTTTTATAAAAAATACGCAATTGGCTGGTATTGCAGATGAAAAAGGCCATACCATTATTGAAAACGTTCCACTTGGTCGCCATGAAATAGAAATAACCTCAGTGGGTTATACAAAACTGATTTTAAAGGAGTTGATACTTGAAAATGCAAAAGAAATCATATTGGACTTGGAATTGCAAGCGAGTAGCAAAACGCTTGAGCAAGTGGTTATTACGGCTGCAACTCCCAATATGTCTAACGCTATCACGAGTATAAATACCATTACTTTTGAGCAAATCATGCGTTTCCCAGTAACTTTTTTTGACCCTGCTAGGTTGGCGTTTTCGTTTGCAGGAGTTGCAAATACCAACGACCAAGCCAACGGAATGGCCATCAGAGGCAATACGCCAGAAAGTATGCAATGGAAACTCGAGGGTGTAGAAATCGTAAATCCCAACCATTTGAGCAATGCAGGTACTTTCTCTGACCAACCAACACAGACAGGCGGTGGAACAAATATTTTATCAGCCCAAATGCTTGGCCACATGAATTTTCTGACTGGGGCATTTCCTGCGGAATATGGAAATACTCTCGCAGGAGTAATGGATATGACCTACAGAGTGGGCAATAATAAGAAGTTTCAACATACAGCTCAAATTGGACTTATCGGCGTGGATTTATCCTCAGAAGGGCCACTAAATAAGGCCAAGGGAAGTAGCTATTTGTTTAACTATAGATATTCTTTCACTGGTTTGTTGGGCTTGATGGGTATTGATTTTGGCGGAGAAAGTATCAAATTTCAAGATTTGGCCTTCAATTTTAACTTTCCAACACGTCGTTTGGGTACATTTATGATTTTTGGAATGGGCGGGAATTCATCCAACGAATATGTGCCGAACGCAGATCAAACGCTCTGGGAATCTGAAAAAGATTTTAACAATATCGACTTTTATAGTAGAATGGGTGTGGTCGGCCTTAAACACACCCTTAAACTCTCAGAAAACTGGAATCTAAAAACTGTAATCGCCAATTCCGGACTAGAAAACCTTAGAGACGCATACAAAACGGACCCGGCTTTTAACATCAGTTACACCTATCAAGCAAGGAATATTGTGGGGTTTTCCAGCATTGTAAGTGGGAATTTAAACAAACTATTTGCTCTAAAAACAGGAGTTAATATTAATCATTATTTCAATGAGTTTAATTTCCAAAACAGTGGCGATGCGTTCTACAGTTTTGATGGATTAATGGTGCAGCCTTTTGTACGGATTACAAATAAAGAAAAGACAAGATTCAGTTACAATGTAGGTTTGGTTTTGCCACATTATACTTTGAGCGAGAAAACATATTTGGAACCTAGGTTAGGCTTGGCTTATGCCCTAACTAGCAAATTTGAATTAAAGGCATCTTATGGTCTTCATAGCTATGAATCTTCTAATCAAAATGCCTTTGCATTGCCTTACAGACCTGTTAGAGCACATCATTTCAACCTAGGATATCAATATCAACTATCTGAAAATCAAGAAGTTTATGGAGAAGTTTTTTATCAAAATTTATTCAATACACCAGTTTCAAATAACCAATATCTGTCGGTTTTGAATGGTTATGAAAACACAGTGGTAGAACTTGCTACGGATGCCAGTAACCTCAACAATCAAGGCAGAAACTATGGCATAGAACTCAACTACAGAAAATATTTAAGCAAAGGTTTTTTTGCATTGATAAATGCCACCATTTACAAAGCCGAATTTTTGGCTTTTGACAAGAAGTATTACCAAACCAGATTTAGTGGAAACCACATTCTGAACTTGACCATTGGAAAAGAGTGGACAAAATCTCCAGGGAAATTCATAGGTCTTAATACAAGAATAGCTTGGTTGGGCGGATTTAGAAATTATGAAATACTTGAAGCAGCATCTATTGTATCTAAAAGTACTATTTACAATTATGCAAAACCACTGATAGAAAAAAATCCGGACTATTTCAGACCGGATTTGAGGGTATATTTCAAAAAATCGAAAGATAAATTCTCTAGAACAATATCTGTAGATATTCAGAATTTTACTGGTCAGAAAAATCTAGCTTACCAATACTATGATGCATTTTTGGAGAAAATTACACCTAAATATCAATTGGGCATAATTCCGATGCTGAATTACAGAATCGAATTTTAAAAATGGAGAGAACTTATTGTTTCTCTCCATTCATAACCATATCCTGTACTTTCAAGATTACCTTTGATATTTTCCCAGCAGAATCTCTAATAAATTCAGCAGAACCATCATAGCCAACCACACTAAAAACATCCTTTTTAGCGGTAGGCTTAAGTACTGCTGAGCCTTGATCTGTTTCGCCAAAAAGTTCACCATCCTTAAGTGAAACCGTCATTGAAGGCACCGCACTGTCTTCTGAAAATTTGTATTTGCCCAAATATTCAGACTTAATATCGCCTTCTTTTACACCTTTCAACTCTGTACCTTGAACTTTTACGATTAACGAAATCACCTGACCATTTGAATCTCGATTAAATGCTAAAACTGCATTGTTGTTCGGTTCTGTAAATTCATCTTTGTTTTTTGAAGCAAAAATTTCGCCTTTCCCTACACCCTCAGCTTCTGCCAAAAGGGTTGCACCTTCCATGCTTACAATTAATTTTTCAAAAGGTGCCCCTTCAAACTTATAGCTTCCAACATAGTCTGTCAAGTTGGCAGTTTGAGCAGTACTAAATAAAGGAAGAGTTAAAATAAACGCAAATACAAACAGTTTTTTCATCTTTTTGAAGCATTAAAATTTAAAGTTTTTAGATAATTTATCCAAAATTAGATTTTTGATTTATTTAAATGTCTATTTCTGTAGAAAAATTTATAAAAAGCATAATTTTGTATGAAAATCAATTAATTTTAAGAATGTCAAAGGTTGTAGAACACTTAGCAAAAGTAAATAACAAACCAGTATTTTCTATTGAAATAATTCCTCCTGCCAAAGGTGGAAAAATAGATGAATTGCTCAACGACATAGCACCCATGATGGAAATAAAACCTCCATTTATTGATGTTACCTACCATAGAGAAGAGTATATTTCGGTAACATCTGAAGATGGCTCCACAAAAGAAATAAAAACTCGGAAAAGACCAGGGACAGTAGGAATTTGCTCAGCCATTATGCACAAATTCGATGTAGATGCAGTTCCTCACGTTCTTTGTGGCGGATTTACTAAAGACGACACTGAGGATTTGTTGATAGACCTAAACTATTTGGGAATTGAAAACGTGATGGCCCTCCGAGGTGATCATGCAAAGCCCTTCAGTACTTTCAAACCCAAAACTGACGGCCATGCTTTTGCTGCTGAATTAATTACGCAAATAAAGGACATGAATCATGGAAAATATCTTCATGAAGATTCTGAATATTTATCTAAAAGCAATTTTTGTATCGGAGCTGCTGCTTATCCAGAAAAACACTTTGAGGCCGAATCCCACGAGATAGATTTTAACCATTTAAAAGCAAAGGTGGATGCAGGGGCGGAATATCTGGTTACACAGATGTTTTTTGACAATCAAAAGTATTTTGATTTTGTAAACAAATGCCGAGAAAATGATATTCATATACCAATTATTCCAGGTTTAAAAATCCTTTCAACCAAAAAGCAATTGGATATTCTGCCAAAATTGTTCTACTTGGAAATGCCTTCGGAGTTTGAACAAGCGGTAAGGCAGGTTAAAGACGATAAAGATGCGAGAAAAATTGGTATAGAATGGTGTATCACTCAATGTAGAGAACTGATAAAATTTGGAGTGCCTGCACTACATTTCTACACGATGAGTAAGTCTACCACTACAATGGCCGTTGCGAAAGAAATATTTTAAAAAAATAGAATACTTAAAAACAAAAAAAGGAGCCTCATGACTCCTTTTTTTTGTTTTAAATATATGCTAAAGACTATTTGATATCTTCAAATTCTACCTCAAGGTTGTTTCCATCTTTGATTGAAACCAACTCCAAAGCAAAATTAAGCTCTTGACCAGCCAAAGGATGATTAGCATCCATCAATACATAGTCTTCCGCAATTTCTCTGATAACCACAGGAATAGCTTGTTGTCCATCGTGCATATTCAAAGTTCCACCCAGCTCCAAAGGCACGTCACCTGGAATTCCAGCTTTGTCAAACTTGAAAATCATTTCCTCATTCGCAGGTCCGTAGGCCTCTTCAACACCAATGTGAATGTCTTTTTTTTCTCCGATGGCCATACCCATTACACCGTCATCAAATCCTTTGATCACCATTCCACTTCCCACTTCAAACTCCAACGGCTCTCTTCCTTCCGATGAATCAAATATAGTTCCGTCATTTAAAGTCCCTTTATAATGAAGTGAAACGATATCCCCTACTTTTACCATTTTTATATTTATTTACTTGTTAATATGCTCTTGCAAAAATCACTCTTCTTTCTGATGGTTTGCCTGTTAAAACACAAACGCCATCTTCCTTTTTACTATTGAGTGGAATACACCTAATCGTTGCCTTAGTTAATTCTTTGATTTTCTCCTCTGTTTCAGAAGTTCCATCCCAATGTGCCATAAGGAATCCACCCTCTTCAATTTTGGCAGTAAATTCGTTCCAAGTATTTACTTCGAAAGTATTTTCAGTCCTAAAATCAAATGCCTTTTTATAAATATTTTCCTGAATAACGTTCAGTAAATTCTCCAGATACTGGGCGATACCATCAATCGATACTGTCTCTTTTGAAAGGATATCTCTTCTAGCTACTTCTACTGTACCACTTTCTAAGTCTCTCATGCCTACTGCTACTCTTACTGGTACACCTTTGAGTTCATATTCGGCAAATTTCCAGCCTGGTCTAGTTTGGTCATCTTTGTCAAATTTCACAGAAATACCTTTTGATTTCAATTCTTTCAAGATTGGATCTATTTTCTCAGAAATCTGCTCCAATTGCTCATCACCTTTGAAAATCGGAACGATAACGACCTGAATAGGAGCCAATTTAGGAGGTAACACCAAGCCCAAATCATCAGAATGAGCCATTATTAAAGCTCCCATCAAACGCGTACTTACACCCCATGAAGTTCCCCAAACATACTCCAAAGCACCCGATTTATCCTGAAATTTCACATCAAAAGCCTTTGCAAAATTTTGACCAAGAAAATGTGAAGTACCAGCCTGAAGTGCCTTTCCATCCTGCATCATGGCTTCTATACACAGTGTATCTTCAGCTCCAGCAAAACGCTCATTTGCTGTCTTTTGACCTTTAATTACAGGCACTGCCATCCATTCTTCCGCAAATGTGGCATAAACGTCTAGCATTCTGGAAGTTTCTTCCTCCGCCTCAACTTTAGTAGCATGTGCAGTGTGGCCTTCTTGCCATAAAAACTCAGCTGTTCTTAAAAATATACGCGTACGCATTTCCCAACGTACCACGTTCGCCCATTGATTAATTAATAAAGGAAGATCTCTGTAGGACTGAATCCAACTTTTATAGGTATTCCAAATAACCGTTTCCGAAGTAGGCCTAACAATCAATTCTTCTTCCAGTTTTGCATCTGGGTCGACTATTACCCCATTGCCATTGGGGTCGTTTATCAACCTATAATGCGTAACAACCGCACATTCTTTTGCGAAACCTTCCACATGCGATGCTTCTTTTGATAAGAAAGATTTAGGAATAAATAAGGGAAAATAGGCATTGCTATGGCCAGTTTCTTTAAACATATCATCAAGTGCCCTTTGCATTTTTTCCCAAATAGAAAATCCATAAGGTTTGATAACCATGCACCCTCTTACTGCCGAGTTTTCGGCCAAATCAGCTTTTTTTACGAGTTCGTTGTACCACTCTGAATAATTCTCACTACGTTTCGGAAGTCCTTTAGACATTTTTCTATAATAATTTTAATATAAGAAGTAAAAATTGCATTTTACTTATAAAAACTTTTGTTAATTATTTTGTTAACAAGAGCCATTAAGGTTGCAAAGATAAGTTTTAATATTATTTTTGTAATGAAATATTTCACTTAGAATGTCTGAGAAAATAATTCAGTCTAGAACACAACCTTTTGATGCTTTTTAGCGTCTAAGTATATAAGATTAGGGACACCTTTTTATCTAAAAAAATTATGAAACTTAAAAGTTCAGTTTTGTTATTGGGAGC
>JAIPAJ010000169.1 GCA_021740125.1 Leadbetterella sp.
CCGAGTTGGGTGGTGCGGATCGCATAGAGCTCTGTGGAGGTTTTTTAGAAGGAGGCACTACGCCAAGTGCAGGTCTTTTGAGGTCTGTTGTTGACCAAGTAAATATTCCAGCCTATGTGATGATTCGGCCTCGAGGGGGTGATTTTCTATACAATGAGGACGAAATGCAAGTTATGATGGCCGACATTAAACTGTTGAAAGAATATAAGCCAGCTGGTTTTGTGATAGGCATGCTTTTGGCAAATGGAGATATTGATTTAGTAGGCAATGCTAGATTATTAGAGACAATTGGGGATTTCCAGGTTACATTTCATAGGGCTTTTGATATGTGCAAAAATCCACACACGGCTATTGAGCAGCTCATTTCACTTGGGATAGATAATATTTTGACATCTGGTCAATTACAGACAGCTATTGAAGCGGTTACTAATTTAAAAGAATTCAAACAGATTGCTTCAAACAAAATAAATATAATGGCAGGAAGTGGTGTAAATCCGACAAATATTCTTGAAATCGCCAAAGCGGATGTCGATGCATATCATTTTTCAGCAAAAAAGTCATTTCCAAGCGAGATGATATTTAGAAACCCAAATATTAACATGGGAGCAAACGATGCGGATGAGTTCGTCAACTATGAAGCAGAAGTTGAATTAATAAAGCAAGCCAAGGCAATTATTGAAACACTAAATATAAAGTAACAGAGTGCGTTTTTAGTTTGTCAACATAACTCAAGAAGCTAGAACGATTTCCGCCAGGATTAACCATGTTTTTAATGCCATGAGAAAAGTGTAGCTCGGGTGTAACTTTGAAATATTCCCGAAAAAGTTCTAGACCCAAACCATATTCTACAGAAAAATCACTTGTTTTTGTGGTGAAATTATCCACCTTGGTAATGTTATTTTTTTTGTTGACCACATTGGTTTCAAATCCGTATTTTAAGCCAGCAAAAACAAACATTCTGGAGTTGTTTCTTCTTTCTGATTTGTATTTGAGTTGTAAAGGTATTTCAAACCACGCTTTGTCCTCTTGATTATGAGCTATACTGTCGTTTTCAAGTAGCTTTCTAGAATAAATAGAAACTGAGAGTGGTGAAATCCTAAAATCTAGATAGTCATTGATGTACACGTTTACTAGTCCACCTGCTTTAATACCCAAAGAAGTAGGCGAGCTTATTGCATAAACTTTTCCATTGTTTACATCTGCCAGATAAGAATTATTGAAATTTATATTGTAATTAGTATTTGCCAGTCCCAAAAAATAGCCAAAATGTACCTTTTTATTGTCATAATTGGGCTGAAACTTGGTTTTTATCTGACTAAAAGATCCTTTTACAGAAAAAACCAAAATCGTTAATACTATTATTTCTTTCCTAAATAGATTGAGCATATGCCAAATGTAAGGGTTTTTACGGAGGTTTCTTTAAAACCAGCCTGTTCGAAAACATCTAAAAAGGCTTTACCATCTGGAAAGGCTTTGACAGACTCGGGTAAATAGCTATAAGCCGAGCTGTCTTTAGACACCAATTTGCCGATTATAGGTAAAATCTTTGTAGAGTAAAACCAATAGAATTGTTTAAATGGAAAACTAGCCGGTTTTGAGAATTCTACTACCAAACAAGTTCCGCCGGGTTTCAAAACACGACACATATCGGTAAGTCCTTTGAGTAAATTCTCGAAATTGCGGACACCAAAAGAAACGATAACTGTATCAAAAGTATTGTCATTGAAGAGTAATTTCTCCGAATCACCCATCTGAAGTTCTATTTTGTTGGTTAGGCCAAGTTTTTTGATTTTTTCTTTACCCACATTCAGCATTCCTTCTGATATATCTACACCAATTATTTTGTCAACTTTGAGAATTTTATTGGCTTCAATAGCTAAGTCGCCAGTTCCTGTTGCAATATCTAACACCAAATTATTTGTGCGGTCTTTTATCATGCTCAGAGCCTTCTTTCGCCAATAAATATCCACACCGACACTGAGTAACCTATTCAGAAAATCATATTTGCCTGAAATGCTGTCAAACATATCGGCTACCTGTTCTTTTTTGCTATCGGTACTATCTTTGTAGGGTACTACACTCATTTTATTAGTTCTTTATTGATATTTTTTGCTATAGACGGACCTTCATAAATAAAACCTGAATACACTTGCACCAAACTCGCTCCAGCTTCTAATTTCTCTTTGGCGTCTTGGGCATTGTAAATTCCTCCTGCACCAATTATGCCAAACTTTCCTTCACTTTTTTGACTCAAATATTTGATTACCTGCGTTGAACGATCTTTTAATGGTTTGCCTGACAATCCGCCAGCTCCAATATTTTCTACTTCTGTATTATCAGTTTTTAAGTTGGCTCTAGATAAAGTGGTATTGGTAGCTATTACACCTGCAATGTCAGTTTCTGTTACTATTTCGACGATATCGTCGAGTTGAAAATCTGTGAGGTCGGGTGCTATTTTAAGTAGAACTGGTTTTTTATGCTTTTGGTTTTCTATTTGTAGGGCTGCAAGTATTTTCTTCAATGGCTCTTTTTCTTGTAAATCTCTTAAACCAGGCGTATTTGGTGACGATACGTTCACTACAAAGTAATCAACATAATCGACCATTCCTTTGAAAGCAATCAAATAATCATTCAATGCATCTTGGTTTTCTGTAAGTTTATTTTTACCGATGTTTCCCCCAATTATTATTTTCGAATTTCGCTTTTTTAGATTTTTTATTACTTCTTCAACCCCTTCATTGTTGAACCCCATCCTATTTATGAGTGCTTTGTCTTTTTTTAATCTAAATAATCGCGGTTTGGGGTTTCCATCTTGCGGCTTGGGTGTAACCGTACCAATTTCTATAAATCCAAAACCCAAACAGTCCAATTCATCTATCCAAAGGGCATTTTTGTCAAAACCCGCAGCTAAACCCACTGGATTTTTAAATTCTAAACCCAAAAAATTACGATGTAAGCTCTCAGATTTTACTTCTAAATTATTTTTAAGAAGTTTTTTTACACCTGGGATTGAACAGGCACACTTTAGGCAATCCATAGCGAAATAATGAATCCGCTCAGGGTCAAACTTAGTAAGAAGAGGAAAAACGAGATTTTTATAGAGCGACAATACTTTAGAAAGGTTTTATCAACAAAATTAATTCTAAATCATGGTAATGGCAAATTGACCCAATCTGTATATTTTTTTGAGCTTTGTTTTGCAGATAAATTTAATTAAATCTTTAAATAATGCTATTTGATAAATAATTAGTTTAAATATTATTTTAAAAGCAATAGCCTTTTATGCCTGAAAATTAGCCATTTATATATTTTCTATTTCCTTTTAAAGTTGTGAATATAAAATTGCATGATAATTGCATATAAAAAAAATAATAAAAACTTTGAACCTTTTAAAAGTTTCCTAAGTTTTTTAAGATATGCAGCAAAGAATAATTAATACGGCAGAGTCTATGTTTTTTCGTTTCGGAATTCGGAGCGTAACCATGGATGATATCGCAAAAGAGCTGGGTATTTCAAAAAAAACTATTTACCATTATTTCACTGATAAGGACGATTTGGTAGAGAAAGTAACCGAAAATGCAATGTCTAATCAAATGACTAAGACTTGTATGATTATTGATGCATCGAAAAATCCAATCGAAGAGTTGATGTTTTCGACAAAAATGATGCGTGAAATGCTCGAGAATGTGAATGTGGTACTGTTTTTTGATATGAAAAAATATCATCCAAATTCTTGGAAAAAGTATATGGATTTTAAAACTGTCCATCTTGAAATAGTCAAGAAAAATTTAAATGAAGGAATTGCCCAAAAACTTTATAGGTCTGATATTGACGTAGAGTTGATGTCTAAACTCAGAGTTGAAACCATTGATATGGCTTTTAATATGGAGCTTTTTCCTCCAAACTTATACAATATACTTAAAGTTCAACTGGAGAGTATGGATCACTTTATTCGAGGAATAGTAACAACAAAAGGATTAGAAATTTACGAAAAAACACGTTAAGCAATTTAATATTTATGAAAAAAACAAAACTATTACTTCTGTCATTTATTGTAATTTTGATAGCGACAAATGCCCGTGCACAATCCGCCTTTTCAATAGAGGAAGCAGTGGATTATGCCATTAAAAACCACTCTAGTGTTAAAAACTCACTGGTCGGTATGCAAGACGCCGAGTTGCAAATTAAGGAAATAAAGTATTCAGGTATGCCCCAAATCAACGGGCAGTTTGGGTATACTTATAATGCAATCGTACCAACCCAGTTGATTGATGCCAAAAACTTCAACCCAGAAGCAGCCGAAGGTGAGGTGGTAAAGTTTAAGTTTGGAGTTCCATGGGGTGGTCAAGCTGGAATTGCGGTAAATCAACTCATTTTTGATGCTACCTGGTTGGTAGGTTTGCGTGCAGCAGATACTTACAGGCTTATGGCCAGTCAAGATTTGACCAAGTCAAAAGTTACTGTGGCTGAGAATGTAATTAAAGCTTACTATTCGGCTTTGGTTGCTGAGCAAAGGTCAAAAATCTTGGATTTGAATATTACTAGAATGGATACTGCAATTTATCAGACTGAACAGTACGTAAAGCAAGGGTTTGTAGAAAAAATTGATGTGGACAGGTTGAATGTTCAACGAAACAACCTTATTACAGAAAAACAAAAGCTAAATAATTTAATTAGTTTGACGTATCAACTATTGAAGTTTCAGATGTCCTATCCACAAGATGCCAGAATAACACTTAAAGAAACGCTTAATAATGATGATGTAAAAGTGATTAAGAGCTTGGTTGGTGAGGAAGTTAATCCCGAAAATCGAATAGAGTTTTTGCAAATGCAAACTAACAAGAAACTAACTCTTCTAAACATGGAAAGATATCAAAAAGGTGTTTTTCCGTCTGTTTCTTTCAGTGGAAGTCTGGGGGCAGGCCATAGCAATCCACAATTCAATCCATTTGAGAGATGGTTTGGTTCTTCTGCTTTGACTTTGGGCGTCAGAATACCTATTTATGATTCTGGTTTGAGAAAAGTGCAAGTAGAACGTCAACGTTTGAATGTAATCAAGATTGACAATGGAATGGAGATTTTGAAAGAATCTTTTAAGCTTGAAAACGAACAAGCAAAAATAAACATACGAAATGGCTTTGAAGCTTTAGACATCCAAAGTAGAAACATGGATTTAGCTGCTGAAGTATTGAGGGTCTCGAAAATCAAATATCAGCAAGGCTTGGGTACAAACCTTGAAGTTGTAAATGCCGAATCAGATCTAAAGCAAGCACAGAACAACTATTTCAGTGCATTATATGATGTGTTAATAGCCAAAGTAGATTTGGACAAAGCACAAGGAAAATTAATTAAACAGTAAAAACTATATATCTAAAAATAAAATGAAAAAAGCATTCACTAGCATACTATTAATGAGTTTGATGGTTTTTGTCACAGTTTCATGTGGTAAAAAAGAAGACAACTCTTTGGCAGGCAAAAAGGCTCAATTGGCCACTCTTCAAAAGGAAGCGAGCACGCTTACGGATAAAATTCAAAAATTACAAAGCGAAATAGACAAACTAGAACCCAATAAGGAACTGAAAGTTAAAACAGTTTCAGTTTCACCTATAACTACCCAAAACTTCCAACATTTTGTAGAAGCTACAGGTAGACTAGAAGCTGAAAACAACGTGTTTGTAAGCCCACAAACTGGTGGAGCATTGACAAAGATTTTTGTAAAAATAGGAGATTATGTAACCAAGGGGCAGAAAATAGCTACCATTGATAATTCTATTTTGAGAAACTCTATGCAAGAAGTGGAGATTCAACTCGAAACCGCAAAAACGATTTTTGAAAGACAAAAAAACCTTTGGGACCAAAAAATCGGTACTGAAGTTCAGTACATTCAAGCTAAATCTGCAGTTGAATCTCTTGAAAGAAGAATAAATACCCTAAAATCTCAAGACGGACTAAACGTAGTTCTTTCTCCGATAGCTGGAGTTGTAGATGAAGTAAGATTAAAAGCTGGTGAAATAGCTGCTCCTGGAATAGGAATTGTAAGAATCGTAAACTTTAGCGACTTGAAAGTAGTTGCCAACGTACCTGATACTTATGCAGGAACGATTTCAAAAGGAGATATGGTCAAAATCAAATTTCCAGACCTTCAAAAGGAAATTTCAGCTAAGCTATCTTATGTAAGCCAAACGATAAATCAAGTTTCTAGAACTTTTATAGTAGAAGCTAAAGTGCCAAACTTTGACAAATCTCTTAAGCCAAATCTAACGGCAATTATGAATGTAAACGATCAATCAAAAGGAGCAGCTATTGTAATCACAGAGAGTTTTGTACAAAATACAGAGCAAGGTTCTATAGTTTATGTGGCCGAAACTGTAGGCAACAAAAAAATAGCAAGAGCCAAAGTTGTGAAAACCGGTCTTTCGTATGATGGAAAAATTGAAATAATCTCAGGCCTTACTTCTGGTGACTTATTGATTACACAAGGTTATCAGGAGATTGTAGACGGCCAATTGATCAATTATTGATACCAAAAATAATATTAAAATGAACGAAAAAAATATACATGAATCTAAGCTTCCTGAAGCCAAAGGGTTTATATATAATATGATTGGTGGTTTAGCAAAAAACAAAACTACTGTCTATTTAATAACTTTTTTGGTAACAATAGCAGGCTATTTTATCTTCAATGGCTTACCAAAGGAACAGTTTCCTGAGATTGTTGTACCTCAAGTGGTTGTTCAAACAGTTTATGCGGGCACTACTCCAGTGGATATAGAAAACTTGATAAACAAGCCTTTAGAGAAACAACTAAAATCTGAGAAAGGTGTAAAGAAAATCAAATCTAACGCTCTTCAAGATGTGTCGGTTATTATTGTTGAATTCGAAACCGACGTGGATGTAGTAGTTGCCAAAGAACGTTGCAAAAGTGCAATTGAAAGGGCGAAAAGGGATCTCCCTAAAGATTTGACACAAGACCCTTCGGCTGTAGAGGTTAATTTCTCAGAGTTTCCGATTATGAACATCAACATATCGGGAAATTTTCCTTTGGAAAAATTAAAATCTTATGGTGAGCAATTGCAAGACAAGATAGAGGCCATGTCAGAAATAACCAGAGTGGACATAGTGGGTGCTTTGACAAGAGAAATTCAAATCAACTTGGACATCAATAAAATGAAAGCCTACGGGATCGCATTTTATGATATACAGTCGGCCATTCAAGGAGAAAACGTGAATATTTCAGGCGGCGAACTTAATGTACAGGATGTTAGACGTTCACTAAGAGTAGCTGGAGAATTTAAGTCTATCGATCAAATTAAAAATGTAATTATCCGTTCAGGACAAGGTGCTACTGTTAAACTTGGCGATATTGCTGAGGTAGTGGATTCTAATGCCGAGCGTCAAGATTTTGCGAGATTAGACAACAAGTCGGTGGTAACCTTGAACGTCATAAAACGCGGAGGAGAAAACTTGGTAATAGCCTCGGAAAAAATCGAAGAAATTCTGGCTGAGTTTAAGGCGGGAGATATGCCAGAAGGATTAAAAATAACCATCACAGCGGATTCAAGTGAAAGAACCAAAGCGGACTTAGACGACCTAATCAATACGGTGGTTCTTGGTTTCTTGTTTGTAGTTTTTGTTCTGATGTTCTTCATGGGTGTTCGTGATGCCATTTTTGTAGGTCTTTCCGTTCCTCTTTCAGCTTTATTGGCATTTTATCCATTGCTATTGATGGGTTTTACGCTCAACACCATGGTGCTTTTTGCATTCCTTTTAGGCTTAGGTATTGTCGTTGACGATGCCATTGTGGTGATTGAAAACTCACACAGGATTTTTAACATGCACAAGCATTTGACCATTACTGAAGCCGTAAAACTGGCAGCATCTGAGGTGTTTGTTCCTGTGCTTTCAGGTACTTTAACAACCATAGCACCATTTTTTCCTTTACTCTTCTGGGATGGAATAGTAGGAGAATTTATGAAGTATTTGCCTTATACTTTGATATTTACCTTGTTGGCCTCATTAATTGTGGCTTATGTTATGAACCCAATATTTGCGATTTCATTTATGAAACGTGATGAAGAGGAACACCACATCAACAAGGGTTGGAAGTCACTTAAGAAGCCCCTAATAGTTCTTGGAGCTATTGCTGCGGTTTCATATTTGATATCTTTTGCTGGAAATATGACTTTCAGAGGTGTAGGCAACTTTACATTGTTGATTATTATTCTTTATATATTTAATCATTTTATTCTTACACCAAAACTTATCTTGCCATTTCAAGATAAATTATTGCCAAAACTTAAAAGTAACTATAGATCTCTTATTTTTTGGTTGATTTCAGGCAGTAAGCCTATTTGGGCAGTAACTAGCATGATTGGTTTACTGATTTTTACTATTGTTATGATGGGCATTGTAAAGCCAGAAGTTATATTTTTCCCAAGTGCTG
>JAIPAJ010000010.1 GCA_021740125.1 Leadbetterella sp.
TTTGATAGAAAATGGACTTTGTTTGACCAAACGTTGGGGATTACCCGACGATGTTGGTAAAACAGTTACGGCAATTGCCCAAGGTAATTTTATGTATTCGACAGGACAGGTTTTTGTAGTTGATGGCGGATTGACAATTGCGAGATTATAATCTGTGGTTCAAATTTTAAGTCTGAACAAAATATAGAAATTGTTTCTGCCTTTTTATATGTGGCTAATTTAGAATATTATTCTTTGGTTATTTGAAAAATTACGCCGCCAATTTGATGATTTTCAAAATATTAAATGTAAATTTATCCTAACAAATATTCAACCATTAATGAAAAAATTTACCAGAAGAGACCTTCTTAAAACTGCTTTGCCTGCGAGTGTGGCGGCATATGCTATTCCAACTTTTATACCTCAAACAGCTTTTGGTGCCAACGACCGCTTGCGAGTGGCGGTAATTGGAATAAATGGCCGTGGAAAGGATCACATCAAAGGTTTTATGAACTTAGACAATGTTCAAGTCACCACACTTTGTGACGTGGATAGTGTGGTTTTAGGGGCTGGAGCCACAGATTTTGAGAAAAAATATAACAAGTCTGTAAAGCAAGAAAAAGATCTCAGAAAAGTTTATGAGGATAAAGATATTGATGCAGTAAGTATTGCCACTCCAAACCACTGGCATGCATTAGCCGCCATCTGGGCGTGTCAAGCAGGTAAAGATGTGTATGTTGAGAAACCTGCATGTCACAATGTTTTTGAGGGAAGAAAACTGGTGGAGGCCGCTACCAAATACAACAAAATTGTGCAGCATGGTGTACAATTACGTAGCTCGGTTGCCATTCAAGAAGCCATCAAACATTTGCGTGATGGACTCATTGGCAAAGTTTATATGGCCAAAGGAATCGTGTACAAATGGCGACCAGACATTGGAAATTTAGGTAATTCAGCTGTTCCTGAAGGATTAGATTGGAATATGTGGCAAGGCCCAGCTCAGGAAAAGGCCTTTAGCAAAAACTATGTGCATTACAACTGGCACTGGTTTTGGGATTATGGCAATGGCGATATTGGTAATCAAGGAATTCACGAAACAGACCTCGCCATGTGGGGATTAGACGTAGGTTTGCCTGATACCATAACCTCATCTGGTGGTAAATACCTTTGGAACGATTGCAAGGAGACTCCAGAATATTTGACGTCGTCTTATCAATATACAAAAGAGAATAAAATTTTGCAGTTTGAGGTGCGTCCATGGATGACCAACAAAGAAGATGGCGTAGAAATCGGCAATATTTTTTATGGAGACAAAGGCTATATGGTCATTAACGGCTACAACGATTACAAAACATTCTTGGGTAAAGAACGTGCTCCTGGTCCAGCTCGAAAAGAGGGAGGAGACCATTACAAAAACTTTGTGGATGCAGTCAGAGCTCAGGATAAAAAAATGCTGAACGGGCCAGTTGAAACCGCACATTTAGCCGCTAGTTTGGCCCATTTAGGCAATATTTCATATAAACTTGGCCGCACTTTGAAGTTTGACCCCATTGCGGAAAAATTTCTGGGCGACAAAAAAGCCAATGAAATGTTGACACGTAAATATAGAGCTCCTTTTATTGTTCCAGATAAAGTTTAACAAGTGGCAAAAAGAATTCTGGGCATTATTTCTTTAGTTTTTCTACTGAGTTGTGACTGCATGGTTACTGCCACTGGAGTTGTACTAGACGACCAAACAAAGAAACCTTTGGATAGTGTTTTGATAAATAATCTGGCAAATCCAGGTTTTGAAGAGAAAACCAAATCTGATGGGGCTTTTAATATGGTGGAGGTAGGAAGGGCCAATGGAAAATGCCCAGAGTTTAATCTTGAATTTTCTAAAGAAGGTTATGAGACAGACACTATTTTTGTTGAAAATTCATCACCTTTGAGTGTTTATTTGAAAAAGAAAAAATGAAATATTTAAAATATAGCAATGGCGACCTAATGCCGAGTTTAGGATTAGGAACTTGGAAGTCTGCCCCAGGTGAGGTTTATAAAGCTGTTAGAGAGGCAATTGCGATTGGTTATAGGCATTTCGACTGTGCACATTTGTACAATAATGAGCCCGAAATTGGCCAAGCTTTTGCTGATGCCATTCAAGCAGGAGAAGTAAAAAGAGAGGAGCTTTGGATAACTTCAAAACTTTGGAACAATCGCCACAGAAAAGAGCAAGTGCAACCTGCCCTGGAATTAACCTTAAAAAATCTCCGTCTCGATTATTTAGATTTATATTTGATTCATTGGCCGATCGTTCTGAAAGATGAAGTTACATTTCCAACTAAAGCTGAAGAATTGGTTAGCTTGAAAGAAACCCCACTTACCGAAACTTGGGAAGGAATGATATCCGTTCAAGAAATGGACATGGCCATTCATATCGGCACGAGTAATTTTAGTATAAAGAAAATAAAAGAACTCACCGAGGTGACAGGTGTAAAACCAGAAAACAATCAGGTAGAAATGCACCCTTTTTTGCAGCAAACTGCCTTGAAAGCATATTGTGATGCTGAAGGGATTTTATTGACAGGTTATGCTCCGTTGGGCTCTGCAGATAGACCAGCCAACAGAATTGTGCCGGGTGAACCAAAACTTTTTGACAACGAAATTATTAGAAATATTGCAGGAAGCAAAGGATGTTCGGTGGCTCAAACCATGCTTGCATGGGCAGTGAGCAGAGGTACTTGCACCATACCAAAGTCTGTGAATGCTACAAGACTAAAAGAAAACCTGGAAGCTGCAGACATCGAACTTTCAGATTCAGAAATGGTACAAATGGCTGCTGTAAACATGAATTACCGCTATATTAAAGGTGATTTTTGGTGTCTTCCTGGCTCGGATTACACAGTTGAAAATCTTTGGGATGAGGGTGTTTAAATAAAAAACTTTCTTATTGTTCATTAGCTTTCCAAAACCTTTGTGGAACTTTGTAGAATCTTTGTGTCCCTTTGTGATACAGTAAGAAACGTATGTCAGATCAGAATCAAAATATAGACGAACCCAAAGGCACAAGAATCAACAAATACTTGAGTGAAGTCGGTTTTTGTTCGAGAAGAGCTGCCGATACACTCATTGAAGAAGGTAGAGTAACCATCAACGGAAAAGTGCCAGAGATGGGAACAAGAATCCAGGAAGGCGATGAAATACGAGTGGACGGAAAGTTGATTTCAGAACCCAAAGAAGAGCACGTTTACATTGCTTTTAATAAGCCCGTGGGCATAGTTTGTACCACTGATGTCAAAGCCGAAAAAGACAATATCATCGATTTTATCAATCATCCAAAACGAATATTTCCAATTGGCAGACTCGATAAACCCTCAGAAGGTTTGATTTTGCTCACTAGCGATGGAGACATTGTAAACAAAATTCTTAGAGCCAGAAACAACCACGAAAAGGAATATGTCGTAACGGTGAATAAGCCTATCAGCAGAGATTTTGTATTTAAAATGAGTAAAGGCGTGCCCATTCTCGATACGGTCACGCGGCCCTGCAAAGTAGAAAAAGTCGATTTGTATACCTTCAAAATTATCCTTACCCAAGGCCTGAATCGCCAAATCAGGCGAATGTGCGAGTATTTAGGCTACTCCGTAACCAAGCTCAAAAGAGTTAGAATTATGCACATTCACCTCGATTTACCTATTGGAAAATGGAGAAATCTTACCTCCAAAGAACTAGAAATTATCAACTCGGCTACTATAGATTCTTCAAAGGTGTATGAGGATTTTGAATAGAATATACAATTCTCAAATCAAAAGATTTAGCTTTATAAAAATAGCGAAATTATTAGTACTAAAACAACATTGATTAGGAATACCTAATGTTCAAACTTTCTTTTTTTTCTTTTCCAGTTTTAACGCCATTTTAAGTATAAGTCTGCTTTAACTTCATTTGTTTTTAAACAGAAAAGAATTACTACGCAGTATTTATGGATCCTAAGATAGGATATAGGTGGGGGAGGAGGCTATTTGATTAGCTGAGAGTCCTGTGTAAAAAAATAATTATATGTTTTGATGGTTACAGTTAAGAAGTAAACTAAATGTTTCTTTCTTGATAGATCCCCCCAGCATGAGGGACAGAACGGCCTGTTTGAGCTCTTTTTGTGGGCCTGCCGATAGGCGGACTGCAAAAAAGCGAGTAGTGATGGCCCGACCCCAGCTGCTGTGGGGATGTTTTTGGCTGACGGAAATGCTCAGCTGGGGGCATGCCCTAAATTGTATTTTGTTTTAGCTCAAGATGCCTTTGACGATGTGCCCGCTGACGTCGGTGAGGCGGAAACGGCGGCCTTGGTATTTGTAAATGAGCTGCTCGTGGTCGATGCCCATGAGGTGCATGAGCGTGGCCTGGAAGTCGTGCACATGTACGGGGTCTTTGACGATGTTGTAGCTGAAGTCGTCGGTTTGGCCATAGCTGAGGCCGGCTTTTATGCCTGCACCGGCCATCCACATGCTGAAACAGCGTGGGTGGTGGTCGCGTCCGTAGTCGTTTTTGGTGAGTTTGCCCTGTGAGTACGCAGTGCGGCCAAATTCGCCTCCCCACACCACGAGGGTGTCTTCGAGCATGCCACGGCGTTTGAGGTCGATGAGCAGGGCTGCGGTGGCTTGGTCGGTTTGCTTGCACTGGTGGGCCATGTTTTTGGGTAGGCCGCCGTGGTGGTCCCAGCCTTGGTGATAGAGCTGAACAAAACGCACGTCTTTTTCGAGGAGTTTGCGGGCCAATAGGCAGTTGGCGGCATAAGAGCCTTTGTCGCGGCTGTCGGGGCCGTAAAGGTCAAAGACTTCGTCTGGTTCGGTGCTGGTGTCCATCACCTCGGGCACGGAGGTCTGCATGCGGTAGGCCATTTCGTATTGTGCAATGCGGGCATCTACCTCGGGGTCGGCCCAGTTCTCGTTTTGGAGTTGGTTGAGCTGAGTAAGGTAGCCGAGCATCTGCTGTCGGTCGGGGCCGTCGTAGCCCTCGGGGTTGTTGAGAAACAGCACGGGGTCTTTTCCTGACCGAAATTGCACGCCCTGATGCTCTGATGGCAAGAAGCCATTACCCCAAAGTCGGGCATAAAGCGGCTGGTCTTTTGAGGCATTTTTAGATACCAATACGATAAATGCGGGCAGATTTTGGTTTTCGGAACCTAGCCCATAGGACAACCATGAACCAATGGACGGTCTGCCTGGCAGATGGTGACCCGTCTGGAAAAAAGTAATGGCGGGGTCGTGGTTGATTTGCTCGGTATACAGCGACTTGATGATGCAGAGTTCGTCCACCACTTGGGCGGTGTAGGGGAGCAATTCAGACACCCAAGTTTTGTTTTTGCCGTGTTGGTTAAACTTGTAAGCCGAAGGCACCACAGGCAAAACGGCCTGATTGGCACTCATACCTGTCAGACGTTGGCCTTTACGGACGCTATCGGGCAGATCTTGGCCAAACATATTGGACAAGCGAGGTTTGTAGTCGAAGGTTTCGAACTGCGACGGGCCGCCAGCCATAAAAAGGTAAACTACGCGTTTGGCTTTTGGTGCTATGCTGGGCAATGCCGCAAGGAGGCTTTGCTCGATGGTTTTGGCGTCGGTGTTATGTGCAAGCAAATTGCCCAAAGCAAATGCTCCGAGGCCAGAGGCGGTTTTCATGAGGAAATTCCGTCTGTCGAGTTTTTGAGATATATTTTCTAGGTCTTTCATTTGTCGTTTGTCGTTATTTTTTGAACACAGATGACACTGATTGGACAGATTTTCTTTTTAAATAATCATTATCCGTGTTCATCAGTTTAATCCGTGTCATTTGTGTTCAATTAAACCCTATCGTTTGGTAAGAGCCGCATCCGAATTTAGGATGGTGGAGGCCACTACTGCGTTGGCGGCTAGGGCTGGGGCTTCTAAGTTGGGATTGGTTTTGGATAATCCGGCTGAAAGCCAGCCCTTTGCTTTTTCGGGTTCGGCCTTGAATTTTTGATATTCTTTTTCTCTCAAATCCATCAAAAGTTTCATTTCTGCTTCTGTTGGCTTTTTTCCGGTTAGTTTTTGATATGTTTTCTCAATACTATTTTTAATGTCAGCATCCGAACACATTTGTTCGCCCAGTTTTTTGGCGGCTTCCAAAAATGTAGGGTCGTTTAGCGTAACCAAAGCCTGCAAAGGTGTGTTGGTGCTTTGACGACGGACTATGCAGGAACTCCTTTGGGAGGCGTCAAAAGTTCCTAAAGTAGGATTAGGAACTGTGCGTTTGACCAGAATATATAAGCTTCGGCGGTAGATTTCGTCTGATGAATCTGGCTTATACGTCGCTCCATTGATGTCCCAAAGGCCTTCTGGCTGGTAAGGTTTTATACTTTTTCCTCCGATTTTTTCATTTAGCAATCCACTGGCTAGCAAGGCATTGTCTCTGATCATTTCGGCAGTGAGGCGTTTGGCTGGCCCACGGGCCAAAAATCTGTTTTCTGGGTCTATTTCTCTTAAGTTTTTGTAAGTTTTAGAGTCTTGTCTATAGGTGGCCGACATCACAATAAGTTTGTTGATTTGTTTTAAGTCCCAATTGTTTTCTTGGAAATTAATGGCTAACCAATCTAAAAGTTCGGGATGTTTGGGCATTTCGCCTTGATTTCCGAAATCTTCAGCGGTTTTTACGAGGCCTGTTCCGAAGAAATTCTGCCATAGTCTATTTACCACCACCCTAGCGGTGAGGGGGTTGTTTTCGTCGGTAAGCCATTGGGCTAGGCCTAATCGATTTTTTGGATATTGATTAGAAAATTGCAAAATACTTTCGGGTGTATTAGGGAAAACTTCTGGTCCTGGAGCATCGTATTGACCTCTTTGGAGTAAAAAAGTTCGTTTTGGTATGGGCATTTCTTGCATAACCATGAGTTCGGGGATGTGTTCCATGGAGTCGGCCAAAGTTGTTCTGGATTTAATTAGAGCTTTTTTGGCTACTAAACAATTGGAATCTACAGCCGAAATATAAAATTGTTTTAAGTTCTCCTTTTCGGTATGGCTAAAGTGCTCAATTTCTTTTTGTGAAATGGTATTCCAAGAGGATTTTTTAGCTAAAATATTGATTTCGAAAGGAGTAAGTACTCTGTCATAAACTACTACATCATCTACTTTTCCTCCTTTGAAACCGAGACCTCGCCACCAGCCGCCAATTTGTAGGGCGGGTTCGTTTTTGGAGAAAAATATGATGTCTTTGTACAGTTGGTCAATAACGGTTTCCATTTCGAGCGGCTTTCCATCTAAATAGACTTGTAAACCCGCAGCAGTCGAGGAGCCATCGAAAGTCATGGTGATTTGCTGCCATTTGTCTCTTGGAACATCTGAAATGCTCAATTTGGTTATGGCATTAGATGGGGCGGTATGTGCCAAAGTGGCTTCTAGCCGATTGTTCTTTAAGTAAAGATGGAATCCTTTGAAATTGTAAAGACGCTCCGCTTTGCTTTTATGGAAAATAACGCCTTCCTTCATGTCTTTGGGTATTTTTAGCCAAAGTCCGACTGTAAATTCCTCCGATTTGCGGAATACACCCACGTCTTTGAGGTCGGCATACACATCTCCATCGAGGGAGAGATAAGTATTGTTGACGTTTTTTTCGAAATTTGGCTTGTCCACTGTGCCTGCATCACGACGCATTATACCTTTTTGGGCAGGATTTATGCTGTTTTTTAATGAATCCTCAAATGCATAATGGCCTTGCAGATTGCTTTTAGGAATTGAAAAATCAGACAGCTTTTTGTAGGCATTGGTTTTTAGCCATTTGTCGAAATTTACCTCTGCTTTTTGTTTTTCAGAGTTCAGATTTTCTTCGTTTTCTGAAATGGTTTTCTTCAAAAATGCAATTATTTTTTCTTTTTGCTGATCGGGTAAAAGTAGGGTAGGCGTGGGAGGGTCGTCGTTCCAAGCTATTTGTCCGGCTTCTCTTACATTATTGAAAAAACTGTACAATTCGTAGTAGTTTTTCTGAGAAATGGGGTCGTATTTGTGGTCGTGGCAGCGGGCACATCCCACCGAAATGCCCAGAAAAGCATCACCGAAGGTGTTAGTGTGGTCCATCACGTATTCGGTTTGGAACTCTTCCTCCACAATACCTCCTTCGAGATTTTGTTGGTGGTTGCGGTTAAATGCCGTAGCGATGATCATGTCTTTGGTTGGATTGGGCATCAAATCTCCTGCAAGTTGTTGCTCAATAAAATTTTTATAAGGCATGTTTTGGTTGAAGGCATTGATGACCCAATCGCGGTAAGGCGACATATCTCGAAGGCGATCTACGGTGTAGCCATGAGAGTCTGCAAAACGAGCTAAATCCAGCCAATCGATAGCCATTTTTTCGCCATAATGTGGTGAGGCAAGAAGTCTGTCTACTTGTTTTTCGTAGGCATTTGGGCTATTATCTTTTAAAAAATACTCGATTTCAGTCAAAGTGGGAGGCAAACCTATAAGGTCGAGCGAAGCCCTACGAAGTAAAATTTGTTTATCGGCTTCTTTGTTTTGTCTGAGATTTTGGGTTTTGAGTTTCGCTAAAATGAAATTGTCGATGGGATTGAATACTAATTGGCTGGCATCTACTGCAGGGATTGGCTTTTTTGATGGTTTTACAAAGGCCCAATGTGGCTGATAAACCGCTCCGTTTTCTATCCATTTGATGATAGTTGCTTTTTCAGTTGCTGAAAGGGATAAATGAGATTTTGGGGTGGGCATTAAATAGCTAGGATCTTGAGAAATGATGCGGTGAAAAACCTCACTTTTATTTAAGTTTTTGGGGAAAATGGCTACTTTTCCTGGACTTTCGGGGAGTTGAGCGTAGGCATTTGTGGCAATATCAAGTCTTAATCCTGCTTTTTGTTTGGCTTTGTCGGGCCCGTGGCAAGCGAAGCATTTATCTGATAGTATGGGTTTTACGTGGATGTTGTAGTCGATTTCAGCAGGTAGGGTTTTGAGGGCGTCGGCTATTTCTTTGGGCAATTTTATTTTTGTTTGGGCATATGTATGTCCAAGGGAAATAATAGTTAAGAGGAGAATTTTTTTTACTAATTTCATTTCTCTTTAATCAAGTTTTTATTTGCCAATCTTTCGTGCCTTGCCAGGCGGGCATTCTTTTTTGCGAGTCGTCGCACCGTTTGAAAAAAAGAATCAAAAAAAACACTTTCTGAACAATGATCCTCTGTAAAATTTTGAAAAGGAATTGAAATTGTTTTTGGCATTTACAATTTTCAAAATTTTACAACGGACTGTTCAGAAATAATTAGGAACCATTAGTATTTATTAAATTAACAATAATTGATACAATTAGAATTTAAAAAAACCTAAGTATCTCAATCAAAGTTGATTTTGTTCTTGATTAATATTATGGTGTAATCTAAAAAGTTACCAATTATTTCAAAGAATCGGGTTTTGAGAATTTGAAATTGCCGTATTCTATTTTGGTGTTGGGCAGTTTCTTTTTCAATTTTTCTATTCCTGATTCTGAAATTTTAGTTTTCCATAAATATAACACTTTCAGGGATTTAATACTTGAAAGTGCGTCTATACTTTCATCCGAAATGTTGGTGTCATAAAGGTTCAGATGCTTTAAATTCTTTAATTTTACCAGTTCTTTTATGCCTTTATCTGTAATGGAGGTTTGATCAAGGTTTAGTTTTTCTAGATTTTCAAAGGTTTTAATCTGTCCTAAATTTACATCTGATAATGCTTTATTATTGATTTTTAGCGAAAAAATATTTTCTCTAATCGTTTGTAAATCAGTTATTTGATTTGTGTTTAACTCTTTGATGTTTACAAAATTTACTTCTAGTTTTTTACCCTCCAATCCTTCTGAATTTATGACGATTTTTTCATTTTTGAGTTTTTCTAATGTTTGCTGGTCAGGTTTATTGAGATTCGGTTCCAATATATCCAGTTCAAGGTTTTCTGGAAGAATATTTTGTGATGAATCTTCGGTCAATGGCGTTATCACTTGTGGAATGATAGTTTCCGCTTCTATTTCTCCTGTAAATGATGCACCTTTTTTTATCCAGTAATGTATAACGGAAATCTCTGTCAAGGTGAGCTGTGGCTTGCCTTTTGGAGGCATGTGTTTGTCGTCATCCAAGGGTAAAAGTAGGTTGGCGTATAGTGTACTTTTACTCGGATTTCCTGCGTATAAAATTACACCATTTTTTCCTCCTTTTCGTATAAATGTTTCATTATCAAGACGTAAACCCCCTTTCTTTTTTATAGAAGAATGGCAACTGTAGCATTTTTTTTCTAGAATTGGAGCCACTTTTTCTTGGTATAAAAAAGTTTGTTTTACAGTTTTCTTGCTTGTATTCAAAGTGTCAATTTTGGTTTGTTTCTCAAAATTCTGTGGAATTTCCGCCAATTGCTCTTTTTTGCCAAAAAGATAAGCTTCCCCATGTGTAATAGTTCCTCCAAAATGCCCAGCAATAGTAAGTGTAGCTGCCATTATGGACGTCAAAATTATCCTTTGGTTTTTGTAGAGATAGGCTACAAAACCGAAAACCGTGGAGGTAATCGCAGTCCATTGGTGTTTTTGGATAATTTCAGTTTCGTATTCACCACTTTGAGCTAGAAACCAACCTGCAATGCAAGAAAACAAAGCAGCTATTGAACCCAAAAGTAAAGCCAGTGAAATAGCCTCGTTCAAATCTGCTTTTTGCCATTTTTGATAAATTATCATTAAGAAAGCAAACAGCAAAATCCCAATAGGAAGATGCACCAAAAGTGGATGAAACTGACCGACGACTTGCGAATAGTTCATTATTCTTTCAGCTTGCCAACTAGCCAATTGCCAACTTTTTCTTGCTGCTCAGGGTAAGTCCAGTGGCCTGTTTCTAAGGCCAAATAAAGCTCTTTTGGTGCTTTGATTACATTATAAGCAGCATACATGGAAGTAGGAGGACAGGTTTCGTCATTGTATCCCCATGAGTATATTCCGGGTTGGGTAAGTCTTCTGGCAAAGTTTACGACGTCGTAATAAGCTACTGTTTCGATTTTTTCTTTTTTGTCGTTTACAGCTCGACTGTTTTTATCGAAATAATGCGGCCAACCGCCTGCTCTTCCGTTTAGATACCCGGTTACGTCAGAAATGGCCGGGTAAAATGCTCCGAGCCACTTCACGCGGCTATCGAGGGCGGCCGTGACGATAGACAATGCTCCGCCTTGGCTTCCGCCTGTTACGGCCAGATTTTTACCATCATATTGAGGCAAGCTAACCAAAAAATCATTGGCTCTTACACAGCCCATGTACACTCTTTTATAGAAAAAACGATTTTTGTCGTCTAGGTTATAATTGGGATAGCCGTTTAGAATTCCTCTCCCTAAATCTGCATAAACCTGTGGGTCTAAGTTAACAGGTATACCATGAATACCTATTTGAAGCGTAATGATGCCTTTTTCAGCATTTGCAATGTCGCCTGCGTAAGGCCTTACTCCAGCTCCTGGCACTTGGAGCATTGCTGGGTATTTTCCTTCTTTTTTGGGTACACAAAGGATTCCGTACAATCTTGTGCCTACAGCAAAGTTTTGAATATTAACCTGATATACATTTACTTTTTCAGTGCAACGTTCGGGCAATAAGGTCATTTTTGCGTCAAGTGGAATTTTGGCCAATTCAGTTTTGGCTTCGGTCCAGAATGCATCAAAATCAGATGGATTTGCTACAGTGGGTTGTATATCATTAGGATTAAAACCTGCAGTAGCTAAATTTCTATATTCTTTTCCGTCGATTTCGGCAATGGCTATACAACGTAAAAAGCCAGCGGAAGTCATGGTACCTGCTTCTAAAGTTTGTGTTCCTGTGGATAGTGTAATGGTTTCTTTTTTTGTAGGTTCCATTTTTTCTGGCCCTATTTCATATCGGACTTTGGCGTTTTTTATGGGATTGCCGTTTTGTAAAACAGAAACCGTAAACTTTACTTTTTCACCAACTTTATAGGTCCAGTCGGTATGATCGGCGGCTACTATAACCTTAATAAATTTCTCGGTAGGTTGGGCCAAGGCGAAATGAATGGTTGTAAAAACAGCAATTAAAATGAAAGTTATCTTCTTAAACATATAAATGTATTTTTATGGTTGAATACCACTATTTATGGATTTTTTTTGAAAGTGCCAAATAAAGTTTTTCTTAAATTTTGGAGATATGCGGTCTTAAAATGTATTAACAAACTAATAGTCAATATTTAAAATTACAATTGATCCCCTTTAATCAGAAAATAATTGACTTATTTTGAAGTGATTATCAGATTTTTTTTGTTGTTTTGAAAACTTAATCTTGAACAGGAAAATAAACTACAATACCTCAAGCATTCATTTGCTAGGCTATGCCTATGAATGGATGGTGAATTTGGTATTCTAAAGCCCAAACTAAATGAAATTTTATAAGCCACTCTTTATACTTTTTACAACTTTAGTTTTTTCAGCTTGTGATCAAGCAGAACTTAATCCAGATCAACAAATTTTGGGAGATTGGAAATTGATTTCTTCAGAAGCATTGTTGCATATTCGCGAGAAAGATCCTGAGTTGGCTAACTCAGAGTTGGCATCGAAAAACTTGGTGATGAGTTTTGATAAAAACGGAACTTATGAAATTAAAATTGACGACAGAAGTACTGATATCAATATGGTTGACTTAGATGCCTTCTATTTGAACAATAAAGGTACTTATGAATTCAAATCTGGTTTTTTAGAGTTTAAATCTTCAGATTTTGCCTCAGATCTTACCGTCATAAAATACAAAGTGTCATTTAATAATAAAGATGCCTTTGAGATGGTGGTTGACCGTGAATTGTACTTAGAGATGATCAGAAAATTGGTGGAGGCTCAATGGAGTTATTTTCAAACTATGGGCAAAACCATTGATGAAGTTATGGCCGAGCTTTCGGCGGATTTATTGGAATTTAATAGTAAGTCGAAGTACTTGAGAATTAAATAATTATCTCATCTACATTAATCCCAGCGATTTTCATGGCTATGATTTCTATTTCAACGATGAATTCTACCTCTTCATTTTTAAAATATTCGGTATCCCAGTTTGTAAAGTATTTTTGAGTTTCAACTTGAAGATCGATGCCTTTTTTTTTCAGATGAAATATCAGGAAATTGGTAAAATCAAGTATTTCCAGCCGCATTTGCTCCACCACATCGTCACCCGGCCATTTTAAATCACGGTCTTCCCATTCGTCTAGAATAAGCCAATCTTTTGTTTTAAAATCTTCAAGGTGTGCTATTTTTTCTTCGGTAGAAATGTTCATTTTGGTAATTTTTACCCACAAAGGTAATGCAAAATGAAGGAAAAATTGGAGACAAAATAAGCCGAAGCTTTCGTCTTCGGCTTATTTTGATAAATTATAATATTATTGAGCTGGCGTCTCTATTTTCGGAGCTTTTTTAACCATTTCTGGTTTAACAGTTTTCACCACTGCTGGCTTTACTACTGGTTTTGCAGCGGTTTTAGTCGTAGCTTTTGTGGAAACCTTGGCTGGAGTTTTCTTAAGAATCTCAACTTTCGGAGCAACAGTTTCAGCTTTGGCTACTACTTCTTTTTTTGGTGATACCACTTTTTTGCTTGATTTTTTGTCTTCATTTTTCGAAGGTTTATTAGCTGATTTTTTAGCTTCTTTTTCGAACTTTTTAGCGTCTTTTTCTGCTTGCTTTTTCGCTTTTTTTCTATCTTCAATAATCATTTCAGCCATTTTCTCTGCTGATTTTTTAGTAGCTTTCTCTATTTTTTTGTTAGAATCGCCTTTAACAATTGCGTTTATTGCTTCTTCAATTTGTTTTTTGAGAGCTTTTTTTTCTGCTTTCATATATTTATTTGTTATATACTGTTAAAAAATGCAATATTATAAAAAACTATTGTTAAGTCAATGTTAAGTTTTTTATGAATGAATTATATTTTTTGGAAACAAACCCCAAAAAAAAGCCCTCAGAAATCTGAAGGCTTTGTGGTCCCAAAGGGAATCGAACCCATATCTAATGTTTAGGAAACATCTATTCTATCCGTTGAACTATGGGACCAATTAAATGACTAAATCACGCTGAGTTGCTTTTTCGGAGTGCAAATTTCGGTAAATTTAAGAGAAATAAAAAGTATTCCTTTATAAAAACAAAGAACCCCAGCAGAACTGGGGTCTTTGCGGCATTTACCAATATGAATCAAGTTTGAAACTTGTATTCAAAGTCTTTATTTTGTGAGGTTTTTGGGATGTACCCATTCAAAGTTATTTTTATCATAAACCAAAGTTGAATCTGGCCATTCTATGTAGTGCTTCATTCCTAGATACTTTTTTAGATCTTGCGTTTTCTCGTAAGTCTTAAATAGGAAATTACCCTTTTCTAAAACATCTTTTTCTTTTAAATGTGGGGTATTTACTATTTCTTCAAACTCAATCGGCATTGTTGTTCCCTTTTTAAGTTTAAATTTTCCAATTACGCCTCTTCTAAACTGATCTGTGTTTCCAACTGGTCTGGTCATAAAGAATACATAAGTACTATCTTTCAGGAGGCTTATGTTTTCTATTTTAAACTTTTTTGTTTGTGCAGCGTAAAAATTTCTAAACTCCTTATTAAATCTAGTGGCATTGGTAGCTTGTGGGGCTTTCTGATACGTATATGTGATAATGTTTATTAAAAGACTATCAGCTTGTTTCTCAGTGAAATATTTATGGGTAGTGTTGGACGGTTGACAAGAAATTATGGACAGATAAACAAGAACTAAAAATATTTTTAATTTCATATTGGTAAAAATCAGGACTCTCTAATTTTTATTAGAGAGTCCTGGAAATCAATTATTTAATATATATCACTGACTGAGGATTGAACTCTGCCCATCCTTTAGTCCAGTCTGTATCTTTAAAAGCACCAACATAATCAGTCTTATCAAAAAACGCTGGTAAAGTTGTTGGTAAAGCAGTGCCAATTAGAGACTCTGTAGTTCCTGCTGTAAGCGTTAAAGTAGGTGTTCCTGTTCCCCATAAAGTTGAACTAACACCAGTATTAGAAGCATTGGCAAGTGTTTTGTTGCCAGCTATAGCAGCAAACCATTCAGAAGGCTTAGCTGTTCCAATTAATATTGCTGGAGCGGCAGTAGTTTGTTCAATATCCGATACAGCGAAACCTCTAGGGTTTGTTGCGAATCCTTGTCCATAACCATTATTTCCCCAACCAGTTACTCCAGCTAACACGATGTTTTTCAATACGATGTCTCCTTTGTCTGCATTACCTTTTGCATCTCCTCTTTGGCTGTCAATGTAAACACCATTTGGATATCCAGTAATAAAGGTATTGTAAATTTTCAATTTACTATTTCTTCTTAGTTGAGCTCCGTTTTGGAACTGAATATTGATTGAAGTCTCAGCGTTTCCTTTGGCACCGATAATAGACATGTTAGCAAAAATACCTGAAGTAAAAGGAGTGTTTGCAGAACCTGCCGCATCATTATCTACCTCAAATCCATTAGAACCTGATTGGTCAGCAATGTTAGCACCTCTGATACCAATACCATATTGAACATTACCGCTGAATCCGTTATCTACATCAAAGTCGTCATCTAATCCACGGTATGCAATTAAGTGTTTAGCGTTTACTGTACCACCAAACCACTCGAATGAATCATCAAGACCATATGAAGCTTGAACATAATCAATCGTTGTACCACTTCCAACAGATCCCATTGTAAGTGTATTTATCTCTTGATTAGGGTTAACCGGAATTCCAGCATATTCAATACGTACATATTTAAGTGTTCCTGAATTGTCAGCTGCATCAGTTCCACCATGAAATCCACCATAACCACCTTCTAATTCTCTGTTTTTAGCATCATCAGGAAGGTTGTTAGGAGCTTTTCCTAATAATACCAAACCGCCCCAATCTCCAGCTTCTTTCTCACCTGGTTTTCTTTCTGAAGTCATCACTATCGGTTTGTCTACAGTTCCAATAGCATTTATTTTGCTACCTCTGTGAACAATTAAAGTTCCTTTTGAAGCACGCTCTCCGATAATAACTGTACCTGGTTCGATGGTCAATACGCCAGTTTTAGCGATAGTTCCAAATGTAGATTCTGTACCAACTCTAACGAAACCTATCAGTTTGTAAATCTTATCGGCAGTCCAAGTAATATTTCCTTCAAGATTACCTTTAACTTCAACGATTGTTTTAGGAGGTACCGCAGTTATGGTTACTGGAATGGTAGCAACTATTGACGATTGGTTTACATTGTCAACAGCAATAACTGTAAAGTTTACTACAGCACCAGCAGCCAAATTATCTATGGTATATTCAGAAGAATAGGTAGCAGAAGTTTCTCCAGTGAAAGATTTTGTTTCATAAGCTGCACCATTTTTTAAAACAGTTACAGACTTCAAACCTGCTGGAGCGTTGATAGTTGCAGAAAGTGACACTTTGCTGCCAGGTGTTCCTGATAATGCTGATCCTACAGAAACAGTTGGAACTGGAAAGACTTCCTCTTCTTTACAAGCGGAAAACAATAATGTTGCCGAGAGTAAAATTGTTAATGCATTTTTAAAACTAAAGCGAATTGACTTCATTTTGTTTAATAATAATTGTTTAGAAATTAAGAGTATTTATTTTTTATCAAATGAGTACATGATACTAAGAGAATAAACAGAACCAGGGCGATACGATTGTATGACTTGGTCTTTTGACAAATCGAAAGTATTGTCTTGGTTACCATCTTGCAATACTATGTTTTTGGCATTTAGCAAGTCTGTAATTCCACCTTTTAGCAATATTTTCTTTCCTAAGCCCTTTGAAAAGGTTATATCAACTACGTTTCTTGGCATTTCATACCAATCTGGGTAAAGATATCCGTAATTGTTACCAACTGCATAGATTCTTTTTCCAATAACGTTATATAGAACATTCAACTGAAGGTCTTTATCGAAGTCGTTGTAAGATAATCCACCGTTTATAACATATGGTGATTGACCTTGTAATGGACGGTTGTCTGATTGGTTAGCAGCTATACTTGAACTAAGTTTTACACGAGAATAAATGAATGAGGCATTTGCAAATACACTTACTTTGCTCAAAAATTTAGAACCATTTAGATTTTGGAAAGATTTTTTTGCCTCTAATTCAATACCTGAGCTAGTAGCTGATTCAGCATTTTCAAAACTTAAGTTCGGGTTTGAACCACTCGCAAAAACTACTTCAATCGGATTTTTAAATTTCTTATAAAAAGCAGCTATGCTTAGCACTTCTGAAGGTGTTGGATAAAATTCATACCTTAGATCAATATTGTCAACATCTGCATTCTTCAATTGAGGATTTCCAGTTATATTTCTATTGTTAACGAAGTCATAAAAAGCAAAAGGAGCTATTTCTCTGAACTCAGGTCTGTTTAGTGTTTTTCCATAAGCAAACCTTAGCAACGATTTTTCTGAAAAATTGTAAGAGATGTTTGTTGAAGGCAACAAGTTTACTTTATGATTAAAATATTGTAAAGGTTGGTTTATCAAATCATAACTATCTAATTGCTGTGTGTTATCTTCTATTCTTACTCCAACTATTGCATTTAATTTTTTAGTCAATGCGTAGTTTCCTGATAAATAGTAAGCAAATAATTTATTACTAGCAGTATATGAGTCATTTGGGTTTGTTTGCTCATCTATTTTCACACCAGTTGTACTGTTAATGTTTTTGGGGCTAAATATTTCTTCGATTGGTAAATTTCCAATATTAAATAATGCACTATTAGATTGAACATAGCCTAGGTTTCTGGCATCAAATTCTCTATTCTTTTGCTCAAAGAAAGCTCCAGCTTTTAACTCAAGTTCTTTTTCTTTTAAATTTACTTTTTGGACTAGATTAACCCCTAATGTATAGGCATTTTCATTTAATTGAATATTCGTTCTACCCAAGTTGAATGTTTGGGCAGATCCTTGAGGAACCAAAAGAATCGGCGTACCATCTATATTATACTTGAATCTCTTGTAGTCTGGTTGATTTCTAAAGGAGGTGTTATAACCCACTACCCAGTCAATATTTGATTTTTCTTTATTAAGTAGATGTTTCCCAGTAATTTGACCTGAATATATACCTCTGTAAACTTGGTCGAATGATCTGATGTTCCAATTGTTTCCACTGTCAAATCCAGTTCGGTTAACAAACTGACCTGTACTCGATTGATTGAATAGATTTTTGAATTCAAAAGTATGTTTATCGCCTAATTTTACTGCCCAGTTATGCAAAGCACCCAATCTTAAAGCGTGTGTATATTGATTGTCATCAAAGTTGAAAACTTCTGTCGCTTCTCCTTTATTTTGAATCTGACTAAATTCAAAATCGTTTCTTGTCATATTAAAAGTAGTGTAGCTATTGCTGTAGTTTATAGCAGAAAAATTACCTATTCTTGCATTCCCAATTTTAAATTTAAAACCTCCTGTTAAAGATGCTCTAATATCTGGTATAGCTGTAGAGGTTTGAGGTACCCAATTGTTTTTCAATGATTGACCAATTTGTGCTAATCTTTCCCCATTGGCAGAATTAATTTCTTGTTTTGTTGATGGGAAAAATTTAGGCAAGTCACTGTATCCATCGTTTAGGGTTGTCCAATAATTAGAACTGTGCTGAGGTTCTGAGAAACTTTCACCAGTTGTTCCGTTTCTATATGAACCACCAAAATCTATATTTAAAAAATTATTCTCAGGAATACTTTTTGTGAAAATTTTCACTACTCCACCTGAAAACTCCCCAGGTAATTCAGCACTTGGGCTTTTGAAAACTAAAATTCTATCGATTTGGTTGCTTGGTATTATGTCAAATGAAAAAGACCTAACGTCTGTTTCCATACTTGGAGTAAATACGTTGTTAAGCATTACAGAGTTATATCGCTCGTTTAATCCACGGATATTTATAAATTTATTTCCAAAGATGGTTACTCCTGGAACTCTCTTAACCACTTCTGCCGCATTTCTATCTAGTGATTTTGAAATCTGTGCAGAAGAAATACCACTAACAATTTGTTGTGCTGCCTTTATCTCAGATATAACTGATACTTCTGTTCCTGTTATTCTTGTGGCTGTAATCACAACTTCTTGCAGCATTACCTTGTCTTCCTCAATTGTTGTGTTAATCTCGGTTATTTTATCAGATTCGATATTGATATCTGGAATAGATTTTGTTTTGTAAGATATATAGGATATTATTACAGTAACTTTTCCCGTAGGTACTTTTGATATGGAGAAAAAACCATTTACATCTGTACTTGCAGCAAGTGTACTTCCTTCAATTTTAACAGTAGCTCCTATTACATCTTCGGATGTGATTGCGTCTTTGATGTTTCCTCTTAATACACCAGTTTGAGAAAATGATAAATAACTTATTAAGTTAAGTAGAATAAAAAGTTTGAATTTCGATTTCATACAAAATTTATATTGGTATAATATTTGGTGCAAAAGTACAATTCCAATGTTAAGATAATATTAAGTCAGTGTTAAGTATAGATTTAGTAATCTAGTTTATCTTTAATGTATTGAATATTAGGGTATTGAGTTTCTAGGGTGTTAATATTCTTTTCCACTTTTTTTAAAAATCCGCTAAAGAAAATGAATTTTAAATATATTGTATTGGACTGTTAACTTCATTTTGTATTAAAATTTTTCTAGTTTTATATCAAAAGCATCCAAATTCTTTACCTTTTGGTTTAAAAAATTCTACCACTAAATTTTTTAGCAAAATTTTCTCTTTTGAGACAATCATTTATTTTTTGAGAATTTAAACCTAATTTGCTGGCTTAAATTTTTACACGTTTTTTATAATGAACAAAACCACAGCACTTAAAAAATACTTTGGGTATGATAGCTTTAGAACACTTCAAGCAGAAATAATTGACCATGTTTTAGATAAAAAAGATGCTTTGGTTTTAATGCCAACGGGCGGAGGTAAATCTGTTTGTTTTCAAATTCCAGCTTTGATAAATGAAGGACTCACAGTGGTTATTTCACCATTAATTGCACTAATGAAAGACCAGGTGGAGGCTTTAAGGGCTAACGGAATTAAAGCCTCATTCTTGAATTCGAGCATTTCTAATGACGAGCAAAATGCCGTATTTTGGGCTGCAAAATTGGGAGAATTGAAGTTGCTTTACATTGCTCCTGAGAAATTGTTTGCGGGCAATATGGTAGAGAATTTTAAAAATCTCAATATCTCACTTTTCGCCATAGATGAATCGCATTGTATTTCTTCATGGGGGCATGATTTTCGTCCAGAATATCGCCAACTATCCGTATTAAAAGATCAGTTTCACAATATTCCTGTCATAGCCCTAACCGCCACAGCAGATAAAGTTACACGTAGAGACATTTGTAAACAATTGCAAATTCCCGAAGAAAATACTTTTATCAGTAGTTTTGATAGGCCAAATATCAGCTTGGAAGTATTGCCTGGCAGAAAACGTTTGCAACAAATTCAGTCTTTTCTTAATAAAGTACCTAATCAGTCTGGGATTATTTATTGTTTGAGTCGTAGATCCACCGAAAGCGTTGCTGAAAGCTTGAATAATTTGGGATTTAAGGCAGAAGCATACCATGCAGGCATCACTGCAGACAAACGCTCAAAGATTCAAGAGAATTTTATCAATGATGAAACGCCCATAATAGTGGCAACCATAGCATTTGGTATGGGTATCGACAAATCAAATGTCAGGTGGGTTATCCATTACAATATGCCCAGCAATGTAGAGAGTTTTTACCAAGAAATTGGTCGGGCGGGTCGTGATGGAACACCTGCTCAAACCTCGCTTTTTTACAGTTTTGCAGATATTATCACTCGGACAGATATGATAAAAGGCTCAGAACTACCTGAGGAACAGAAAGAACTGATGTTGGCCAAGTTGGATAGGATGAAGCAGTATGCCGAAGCCAATATTTGCCGTAGGCGGATTTTGATCAGTTATTTTAATGAAGACATAGGCAAAGACTGCGGCAATTGTGATGTTTGCAAAAATCCAAGAAAGAAATTTGATGCAACTGTTTTGGCTCAAAAAGCACTTTCCGCCATTTCAAGAACCAATCAAAAAGTGGCCCTAACTATGCTTGTTGATATATTGAGGGGAAGCCGTAACCAAAGCGTGATAAACAAAGGCTACGATCAGTTGCCAACTTTCGGTGTAGGAAAAGACCTAAAAGCTGAAATTTGGGTAGATTATATACTTCAACTGTTGAACTATGGTGCATTTGATATTGCCTACGACGAAGGTCATACTTTCAAATTAAATGAAGTTAGTTGTCAAATATTGAAAGGATTTCGGAAAGTTGAAATTTCTGAATTTATTTCATACACCGAGAGGCAAGCAGCTGAGGAAGGACAACTAAAAAGTATAGCAAATAAATCAGAACAAATCAAAGGAGAGTTGTTTGATAAACTCAGAACACTCCGTAAGCAAATTGCCGACGCAATAGGTTCACCCGCCTATATTGTTTTTTCAGATGCTACTTTGGTAGATATGGCCGCTAAAAAGCCAATTACTAAAAGTCAGTTTTTGGAGGTTTCTGGTGTAGGTCAGGAAAAATTTAAGCGTTTTGGTGAAGCTTTTATCAAGGAAATATTTGAGTTTGTTAACCAAAACAAAGAATCAGTCGCTCGAATGGGCAAAGGCCTGACACAAGCCGTGTCTTATCAATTGTATCAGGACGGATATTCGGTGGAGGAAATCGCCCAACAACGTTCCATCGCCCAATCTACAGTGATTTCTCATCTCATAAAAATGAAAGTAGATGGTAACGATATCGATTTAAAGGCTCTGATAGATCCTTGGGATCTGAATGCTATTAAAGACGCCATTGAGGAAATTGGCTTCAAAAAAGGCGATGGTATAAAAACTATTTTCGAACACTTTGAGGGCAATATGGGTTATGAAAAAATTAGGCTAACTTTATGGTTTTTAAATTTGGGTTAAGATTAAATAAAGTACTGATTTTAAGTTTATTGTTTCATTATTTTTTGGTTTGAATTTTGGCTCAAATTTCACTTTCATTTAGTTCACTGCTCATACTTTTTAGTTCATTAAATTCTTCCAAATCACTCTTGAAGTTTTCTTTGTGGCGTTTTTTGAAAGCTCCCAATTTAAAAGCCAAAAAGTACAATCCTAAAGAAATAAGCATAGGTATTGCGGTGTCTAACAGAGCTTTTTGAATGCCATACTTTTCTAGCTTTGGAGGCAAAAAAGAAAGTGGAACCAAAAAACCGATGGAAAAAAGTATAATGCCAAACCATTTTTCGTAGGTTTTATTTTTTTCATAAAATTCGAGAATTCCATGTAGAAAGGTACCGATATTTTTGTCTATGAGTGAGGTATTTATTTTTTCATAATACTGCATTAGGTTAATGAAAGCCACTATGATGCCCATCAAAAGTAATAAAAAGGGGAGAAACTGAATCTGATATTTAAAATCAAACGGATTGCCGAAAAGTATGGCAAGCATGAACCCTGCTTCGACAATTAACAACATGAAGAAACCAAAATACTGTTTTTTCAATCGTTCAACTCTCGAAAGCGATCTTTCTTTTATCATACTTTCTATTATTTTTTGAGTGATCGATTGCGTAGACAATATTTTTTTGTCATACCTTCCCCAAGTCGTTTTTAATTCTTCTAATTCCATGATAATCAATTGTTTTTAATGATTTTGCTTAATTTTTGTTTGATTCTGTTGAGCTTTACACCTACATTGGTTTTACTTATACCGACAATCTCTGTTATTTCGTCATAGTTTTTCTCATCGAGATAAAGCATTATGATGGCTTTCTCTACTTCGGTCAATAGTTGAATAGCTTGATAGAGTGCTTTAAGATGTTCATTTTCAGTGATTTCCATTGCTGGTATTTCAAAGTCATCCTCAGAAATGGACTTGCTCAATTTGTTCTTGTCTTCTTTTTTTAAACTTGTTAGAGCGGTATTCAGTGCTATTCTATAAATCCAAGTGGAGAGTTTTGCCTCTTTTCTGAAATTCGGGTAGGCTTTCCAAAGCTGAATCACAATCTCTTGGAAAAGGTCTTTTCTTTCTTCCCTTTCATGGCAATACAGGTGACATACTTTATAGATAATGCCTTTATGTTGGTTGATTAGTCCCGTAAATTCTTTTTCCATTCCATTCATTTTTTACAATTAGTAGATTTTTTGAAGGAAAACTTACAGGTTTTTCAATATTTATTTTCTGTATTCACATTTAATAGTGAAAAACAAATGATCGATATAAGATTTTTGATTAAAAATTAGTTATTGATTAGCTTCTAACAAGGTCTTTGAGAGTTTTTCTATATTTTTTTGGCAAAAGATAGTATTTCAGTTGATGTATTGGCCAGTAGGTTTTGGTGCGTTTATAGGAATACATGAGTATGTTGTGATTAGGAGAAGAGAAATTTCCAGTCAATCTTTTTAGCTCAATAGGTAGTAGGATTCGTTGAACGTAGAGCAAAAGTTGAAATCTGATACTACCAAGATGTGTTTTGTAAGCCTGAAAAAGTTGGCTACTAAGTTCAGTTTTTTGATAGTTTTCTTTTAGATTTTCTTTTCTATCTATCTCCCAGTCCTCCAAGTTTTTTGGTAAATCTGAGATGCCCATTCTATTTCCAACCTCGTGGAATACCTCAAAGATTTCTTTTTTTTCTGACAGTGTCAATGTCCTATGAAGGCGTTCGAACGAAGCCATGGAATGATAAATTAACATGTAAAGCACATCTTGGTAGGCCCAGTTTGGAATCTCAAAACCACGATTGTTTTCCACCCCAACGTGGATGTTTTTCATATTTTGTAGCGTTTTTTCAGCCTTTGATTTTTCTTCGAAAATTATCTTTTGGGCGTAAACTACAGTTGAGAAAAGCCTTCCGATAGGGTCGGAGGGAAGTTTTCCAGTGAAAAATAGCCAATCAACGGATTTGTGGGGGGCAAACTCTCCTGAACTCGCCCCAAAAATGAAAAGGATACAATCCGCATCACGCCAAATTTGCCTCACTATTGAATCGGGTTTTACAAAATAATCCATCCTTATCTTTTTTTGTTAGCATCAAATTGTAGTTTCCACGGCATTCTTAGAATTTCAAAGTTTTCGATCAGCAGAATAAAAGCAAAACCAAAGCTATAGGCAAGAATATCTAGCCAAGAAAAAGAGTTTCCGATTACAACAGCCAATATTTTGTATTTAATCAATCCGGTAATTTCTATAAACTTAAAGTATTGCAAAAACTCAATACAAAATGCTATAATTATGCTTATTGTAGCGATTTTAGTTGAATTCTGGAAAAAGATACACAAACTACAATAAACAAATATGACTGCTAAGAAATCTCCAAAGAATGGACGAATAAATTGGTCATGAACGAAAACCGCAATGAAGATTTCGATGCTCAGAATTGATATTGTGAAAATTAAATATTTCAAGTTAATACTCATTTTATTTGGTGGTTTTGAGTTTATAATCCATCAGACTCCATGAAAGCCAGGTATGATTTTTACTCTCTTTCATGTGCCATTTGTATGAATTGATATCCTCTTTTTTCAATTCTGGATGATATTTTAGAATAGAAGGAATTGCATGAATCGATAGACTTTTCACGTATTCTAGATCACAATTTGGTCTTTTTAGGTTGTTTTCTGCAATGATTTTGTCAAAATTCACAAAGCCTAGAACCAAGAGTACCAACATGAATGCCCATGAGTTTGAAATGAACAGAAAATTGATATTTAATTTTTTTATGATTTTCCAAGTAATTGTAAGTAAGCCTATTAATGCCAAAATTAGGAATATACACACACCAATTCTTTTGTGGGTCAGACCATACATTTCAACATATTTATAATTTCTTATAAATACCGATCCTATTAAAATCATGTTTTGAGCTATCCATGCTAAGGCCAAAGATGTCAAAAGTTTGATTTTTTTATGGAAATTAAGCTCGCCCTTAAAGAAGAAAACCAGAATACCTATAGAGATTAGGACACTTATAATCAGCAAGTAAGTGCCTGAGTGAACCAATTTTGACATTTCTGCTGCACTGGTATCTGCAAAATTAAACCACAAGTATTGTATATCTATATAATTAACACTTAACAATAAGGCATTTAAACCGAGAAGGCTTATTGTGACAGTTTGAAACATTTCGTTTCCGATTTCGTATGTTAGTGGCTTTAAGGATGTGTTTTTATTAGTGAAAAATTTTAAGCCAAATTGCAATTTTCGATTAAAGAAAATTCCTGATAGAATTATGTATCCGAATATCGTAAACGCTGTTCTTGGAATGGAGAATGTAGGAAATTCTTTAATAAATACTTCAAATGCTTGTTGAAGAAATAATGTTTTTTCTAAAAAAATCGGATTCGAAGTCTGGAAAATCACAATAAATAGTAAGAACAGGGCAATTGGAAGCACACTTATTTTTAAGATTTTAAGAATTCTGTTCAGAATTTCAGATTTTGGAGCCATTCCCTCTAATATATTAGATATAGGTGTTGCTAAGTGCCTTATATTGAGAACGGTATTGAGGAATAGTACCAGCCCTGCACTAATAGCCGAGTTAATTTGAGGCAACAAATTATAACCCAAAACGACAATCATTATTATCAGGTTTATTAAAATTCCGATTTCTGTATTTATCAAAAGAACTGAAATGGATGAAATAAATGCAACTGCTAGCAATAGAAATGTTATTTTGTTTTTTGGCATTTCAGGATAGGTGAGAGCAAGTAATAAGAAGTTGAAAATGAACAAATTCAAGCCAAGTTTTTCTTCCCAAAAGAAAAAATAGTAAGCAATAAGGCAAATAAATAAAGAGATAGTTTTTTGATTTTTCATTTCTATAAATTTTATTGAAAAGTACTTTTTATTACAAAGTACATATATTAAAAAAAAGCCCAATTAGGGTTTTGTTATTTAAAAGTACTTTGTGTTACAAAGTGAATTAAAATAAACTTTTTAAGCAAATATTTTTCAACATTTATTTTTGAAAACTCAATGCCGCAATCTTTTTGTGCAAGATTTCCTTCTCATGATTAGCGTTGGAAAGAGAGAGAGCTTTCTCTAAATTCTGCTTAGCTTTTAACAAGTCTATTGTTAGGTAAAGCTCTGCTAAAAGACTGAAATAGAATGGGTTGCTTTCGAGTTTTAGTTTTTCTGCTTCAGCTATTGCGATTTTGTCTCCATAAACTTTTGATAAAGCAAAAGTTCGATTTAATGCTGCAATTGGAGAATACTCCTGAAATAATAACAAATTATAAAGCTTGAGTACTTGTTCCCATTTTTCTTTAGAATCTTGTTTTATGGTCATCCAGTATGCAATACTTGCTTCTATGTGATATTTAGTGGCAGTCTCGCCTTTTGTGGCAAGATGTAAGTGATATATTCCCTTTTCTATCAAGGCTTTATCCCAAAGGTTTTCGTCTTGGTTTTGGTATAAAACGGTATGATTATTTTGATCTTTTCTGGCATCAAATCTAGAACTATGAAAACACATCAAGGCATAAAGAGCGTGTATTTTTGGTATTTTATGTGCATAATTTCTAATTAATAATTCTAGAAGCCCTATAGATTCAAAACATAAATCTTTTCTTATAAGGGTGTCTTGATTTTCAGCATAATAACCTTCGTTAAAAAGTAAATAAAGTGTCAACAAAACCGTGTCAATTCTTTCTAAAACTTTGTTTTCACTAGGAAATTCGATCTTTATTTTTTCAGATTTCAGCTTTTCTTTGGCTCTGAAAAGTCGTTTGTTGATGGTTTCTTTGTTAGTTAAGAATGCAGTTGCTATCTCCTCTATTCCAAATCCGCAGAGTATTTTTAGTGCCAAAGCAATTTGCGATTCTTTCGAAATGCTGGGATGACAAATGGCAAAAAGCATCTGCAATTGACTGTCGGAAATATTCCTTTCAGACAAATCTATTTCGGTTAAAATTTCTGGATTTTGGAAGATTTTTAGAGAAATATTGTTCTCAAAATTGTTTGTTCTAGTGATGTAATTCTTGGTTTTGTTTTTGGCTACTACATAGAGCCAAGCTTTAGGGTTTTCAGGAATTCCTTTATAAGGCCATGTTTCTAAAGCACTTAAAAATGTGTCAGCAACAATATCCTCAGCAATTTCCATGTGATTTAAACCGAAATGCTTGTTCAAAACAGCCGAAATTTTCCTCGATTCTGTTCTGAACAAGTGCGGTATGAGCTTTTCGGTATTCATGCAATATCATCTCTATTTTGTTTAGAGACTTATTTAAAATCGTGTTTGGCCACTTTTCTAACTTCCAAAGTATTGCCAGGACCTTGTAAAACTGGACTTCCTTTGGCAAATTCGACTGCTTCTTCAACAGACTCGGCCTTTACAATCACGTATCCGCCGATGGTTTCTTTTATTTCGCCAAAAGGGCCGTTGGTTACTACTCCGCCATGACTCACCACGCGGGCATCGTCAAACGAAAGTCCGTTGCCAGTTTCTAACAATTTACCTTGAGCGGCTATTCCGCCTAACCAATCCATGGTTTGTTGCATCCAAGCCTGCATTTGCTCTGGTGAAACTTGTCCGGTGGCATTTTCATGCCGCATAATCAATACATATTCGTCCATAATTATTTTGTTTTATGCCTAGAAGACAATCCGAAAGTATGAAATTGGACAGGAATTCTAAAAAAATATTTTTTGCTTTTGTGAAATTAAATTCTTCTTTGTTAAATATTTTAAATCAGTTGTTCTACAATTTTTCACCAAAGAGATACAAAAAAAGTTTTTTTTAATAAAAACCTTTGTGAAACTCAGTGTATTCTTCGTGAAACTTTGTGGAATAATTTATTTGGTTTAAGGATTATGAGGAAATGGTGAATTTTGAAAAAATAGAAATTAAATTTCAAATTTCTGTTTCCTCTTCTTAATTCTAATCGGATTATACCAAAGCCAGAAACCACTGAAAGAAAGTAGAATAAGGCTCAAAGAAGCGACAGTAGTATAGAATAGTTTAAATTGGTCGCTTGATGTTTTTGCGAAATAATCTACGATTGAACCATCATGTATTTTTTCAATAAAATCTGACTTTCGGGTACTTACAGATAAAATTTCACCGGTTTTGCAGTCGAGTTGAAGTTCTGTAAAATGTTGTGCAAAAACTATTTTAGCAATTCCCTTTTGTGGTCTAATATCAATTCTATCTATTTCGTCTTCCTTTTTTAAGGTGTTTTTAGAATATGACTGAGCTACCAACACCAAACTGTCAATTTTTATCCAATCTGCACTATTTTCTGTGGCTCCTTTCTGAGTTTTGGGCAAAAGAGCGGTTTGTTTTTTCCAACCCAGCAGTAATCCACTAAATCCAATCACAAACATTACCAAAAACATGGGTACGGCAAGCCATTTGTGAATTTTTCTGTAAAAACGTGTTTGTTTTGAAATGTCTTGTTTTTCCATATTTGATGATCAGCGTTTACAAAAATAAAGTATTTCTTTCAATTTCTATATTCTAGTAAACAATCCGCGTTTCTTTTGAAAAAATCGGAGTGTTTTCGTCCAAATACCTATTTTTTATATAATTTTATTTTTATTCAACCTTCCTTCAATGTTAAAGATTAAATATTCGATTCTCTTTTTATTTACTTGTTTGAATTTGGCTTTTGGTCAAAAAAATGAAATTGTTAGAGGTTTTACAAGAGAATATTTCAATTTTCAAGGCAGAGCAGCTTGGCTGATGAAGCCAAAAGTGCCAGCTTTGGGTAATCCATGGGTTTGGCGGGCTCATTTTCCAGATTGGCACACAGCAACAGACTCGATTTTGCTCGAAAGAGGTTTTCATGTGGCCTATGTTAATACCAATGACATGTTTGGAAGTCCGGCTGCCATGCAAATCTGGGACGATTTTTTTAATTATTTGGTGTCAGAAAGGCGATTGGCCACAAAAGTTGCATTGGAAGGAGTGAGTAGAGGAGGATTGTACGTGTATGCATGGGCGAAGCGAAATCCATTGCAGGTCTCTTGCATTTATGCTGAAGCACCAGTGTGTGATATTAAATCTTGGCCTTATAAACATGGCTCCAAAGAGGACTGGAGTTTACTTTTAAAGTCTTATAGTTTAACCGAAGCTGAAGCCTTAAGTTTTTCTGATAATCCATTGGATAATCTGAAAGGCTTAGCCGCTTGTAAAGTGCCCATTTTGCATGTTATCAGTTTGGAAGATAAGATTGTTCCCAATGAAGAAAATACTTATCGATTAGTGGAAAACTATTTAAAACTAGGCGGCAAGGCTACTGTTTGGCCCATGACCAAAGGTGAAAAAAGTTTACAGGGGCACCATTTTTTAATAGAGAATCCTGAACAAATTGCTGATTTTATAGAACAGAATTCTTCGCCAATGAAGATTCCTTTGGAGGCAAGAAATTACCATCATGTAAGAACAGGCTTATCAAACAGTTTTAGGAAATTCAAGAACGAAAAAGTGGGTAGAGTTGCATTTATGGGTGGTTCCATAACCGAAAGTCCAGGTTGGCGAGATAAGTTTATGCAATTTTTGGAAGAGAAATTTCCTGATACAAAATTTGAATTTATCAATGCAGGGATAGCTTCTACAGGCAGTACGCCAGGAGCATTTAGACTAAAAAGTGAAGTATTTACTAAGGGTAAAATCGATTTACTGGTAGAGGAAGCTGCTGTAAATGACAGAACCAATGGTTTCAATTCTGCTGCCCAAGTTAGAGGAATGGAAGGCATAGTGCGTCATTCCTTAACTGAAAATCCGTTGATGGATGTATTGATAATGCACTTCGTAGATCCGGAAAAAATGGCCGATTATAATGATGGAAAAGAACCTGAAGAAATTCAAAATCACAATCGTGTGGCGGGGCATTACAACCTTGGGGTGATAAATCTTGCTAAGGAAGTAACCGATAGAATTAATGCCGGGGAATTCAATTGGAAAGATGATTTTAAGGATTTGCATCCTTCGGCATTTGGGCAAGAAGTGTATTTCAATTCAATGAAAACTTTTTTAAATGATTGCTATAAAAGTACAGATTTCTCTGCTACTTCTAAACCAATAATTTTATCTCAACCTATTGATGTTTTCAGCTATTATCGAGGTGACTATTTTAGTGTAAGAAATACAAAATCACTCAAGAATTGGAGGTTGGAGGAAACTTGGAAGCCAAGCGATGGGGTTTCTACCAGAAAACAATATGTCGACATTCCAGCTCTTGTTTGTTCTGAGGTTGGTGGGGAATTTATGCTAGATTTTACAGGAACTGCAGTTGGAATCTGTATAGCCTCTGGGCCAGATACTGGCGTATTGGAGTTCAGTATTGATGGGAAAAAATACCCAAAGTTAGATTTGTATACACAATGGAGTAGTTTTTTACATTTGCCATGGTATCTGATGCTCGATGACCAACTTAAGGACAAAAAACATACATTGACTGTTAGAGTTTCCAAGGATAAAAATCCCAAAAGCTTGGGTAATGCTTGTCGGATATTTTATTTTTTGGTGAATTGATTGCAATCCTTGAAATAAATATTTTCTCACACTATTTCTGATTCAGCTCCAATGAATTTCTCATCGTTATAGTTATCTTTTGAATTTTTATTCTTAAAATGTAAGTATCTATCATTCAATGTTATATAAAAATTAGAGATTAATTAGAATATCATTAGATTTTTGGATTGGAGTTTTTTTGACAAAAGATGGATCATATTTTTACCTTAAAAATAGGCAAAAGATGTCATTTATTTCATTTGCGTTTATTCCATTTTTCTTGTCGGTTTTCACACTTTATTGGTTTGTATTTAAAAAAAATCTGCCAAAACAAAACCTATTGCTATTTGTAGCTAGCTACATTTTTTATGGTTTTTGGGACTTTCGATTTACATTTTTGTTGCTTTTTTCTACCCTTTTAGATTATTTTCTTTCCCATTTTATCCATAATAGTCGATCTGATTCTCAACGAAAAAATTTCTTTATCCTGAGCTTAGTCATTAATTTAGGCCTATTGGGAGTTTTCAAATATTTTGATTTCTTCTCTGCCTCTTTTGCACAATTAATGGGTCATTTTGGATGGAAAGTAGACCCGATTTTATTGAATCTTATACTTCCTGTAGGTATTTCTTTCTATACTTTTCACGGTATTTCTTATATTTTTGATGTTTATACCCGTAAAATTTCTCCAGAAGAGAATTTTGTAGTTTATGCTGTTTTTGTGAGTTTTTTCCCATTGCTGGTGGCCGGACCCATTGAAAGAGCAACACACCTCTTACCTCAGATTCAAAAACCACGAAAATTTGATTATCTCTTAGCGAAGGAGGGAATTCGTCAATTTCTGTGGGGACTTTTCAAAAAGTTAGTTATCGCAGATAACTGCGGTTTTTTTGCAAATATGATTTTTGATGATGTAGATAAACTTTCGGGGAGCACTTATTTGCTAGGAGCCATGTTTTTCTCTTTCCAAATCTACGCCGATTTCTCGGGTTATTCAGAGATGGCGAGTGGAACAGCCAAGTTGCTGGGTTTTAATCTGATTCGGAATTTTGCTTATCCTTATTTTGCAAAAAGTTTGGTGGAATTTTGGCGGAGGTGGCACATCTCTTTGAGTTCCTGGTTCAGAGATTACCTCTATATTCCGATAGGAGGAAGTGATCATGGAAGATTTAGAAGGATTTTTAATGTGTTTTTTGTATTTTGTATAAGCGGTCTTTGGCATGGAGCCAGTTGGCATTTTGTTCTTTGGAGTTTGGCAAATTGGCTTCTTCTTATGCCCAAACTTTTCACCGGTCATTTCGATATCGCTTTAAGTAATTGGGTTAAAAATGACTTCAAGCAAAGTCTGTTAGATGGATTTAGAATAGTTAAAACCTTTTTATTGGTGTCTTTGATTTGGATTTTCTTTAGAATAGAATCCATTATGGAGATTAAATTAATATTTTCCCAAATTTTCTCTTTGTCATTCTTTACAGTTCCTGAGTTTCGTTATATCGAAAACTCATACATTGTGGGGGTTTTAGTGCTATTCTTCTTAATGGTAGAATGGTTCGGTAGAGACGGTGACTTTGCACTGCAAAATTTACTAAAACGACGTACCAAGGTAGTTAGGTGGTCATTTTATTATTTTTTGATATTAGTCATGATTTATAAAAGTGGCAATGAACAGAATTTCATCTATTTCCAATTTTGACAATGAAAAACTTCCTCAAGGATATTTATAATTTTGGTATTGTTGGTGGTGGAATTTTAGCAATATTTTTGCTAGCCTATTTTGTTTTCGATCCCTTTTATGTAATAAAGGACCATAAAGATTTTTCAAATAAAATCACTAGCGGTAATAAAGACTATATCTCTACTACTAATTTTTTAAAAAATTATTCCAGCAGAAAGTATGATTCCTTTATTTTTGGGAGCTCTCGTACTGTTGCTTTTCAACATTCGACATGGCAAAAATATCTTCCGGATTCTTCTTCGGTTTTCACTTATGATGCTTACAGTGAGACCATATATGGCATTTATAAAAAGGTAAAGTTGATTGATTCTTTGGGATTGAAACCCAAAAATGTGTTAATACTTGTCGAAAAAGATGAAACTTTCATGACTGAAACCAACTCAAAGGGATATCTTTTTATAAAACACCCAGTCTTGTCGGGGGAGAGTTTTTATGAATTTCAATGGGAGTTTTTAAAGAGTTATCTGACTCCAAAATTTTTATTCTGTTTTTATTCACATTTGATTTCTGGGAAATATTCACCTTTTATGTTGGGTGTTATAGAGCCATACAAATCTAGAATTGTGCCCTTAAGCAACGAAACCCAATGGCTAGAATTAGACGGTATGTTGGCAAAGTCTGAAACAGAATATTATAAAAAAATGGCTCACTTATTCCCTTTAAGAGATGGGATTTTACGCACTGAAACTCAGTCGAGAATTTCCGCTAAACAAAGGAAAATGTTACAAGAAATGAAATCTATTTTTGATAAACACGATACAAATTACAGGTTGGTTATCAGTCCTTTATTCAATCAAGTAAAATTTAATCCAACTGACCTCAATGTTCTCACCAGCATATTCGGAAGGGATTTTGTTTTTGATTTTTCAGGTATAAATGATCTGACGAAAGTTAAAACCAATTATTATGAATTTTCACATTATCGACCCAAAGTGGGCAAGGAGATTATGCAGCGTATCTATAAGTAGTCGAAAAGTTGGTTTTCATACAAAAGAGAAACGAAGCCCAAAATTGAGCTTCGTTTTTCAATTAAATAACATAAACATTAATCCCACTTCGGTAGAGAACCTTGGATATATGGTATTTTGTTGTTTTCCAATGATTTCTGAAGATCACTCATATTTTTATCCAACTGGGCTACGCTTTTGTAGGTTTCTCCAAAAAGTTTTTTTGCATAAGCCAAGCCTTGTTTTTGGGTGATTGTTGGCTCCGTAGAATGACCATACATGCCAAAAACAATAGTACGAATTCTATCAGAAATACCTGGTAACACTTCAAACTGATGTTTTTCCAAGGCTTCGTTGCCGTTTAATTCCAAGTTTATTTTCTGGAATTCTCTCTCCATTTGAGTCAAAGTGGCCATATTTTCTAATTTCGAATTTGGATTGGCCAACATAGCTGCCTTCAGAGCTTTGTGTTTATCTTTCAAAAAAGATACATGCTCACTGGTACCATAAACTACTCTTGCAAAGTCTTTTACATCAGTTGCAAAGCTTTGTAAAGCTTTATAATCCTGAACGGGTAAAGTTGCCCAACCCAAACTTTTTACCTCGAATGGCTCAGCATCAGTCGAAGTTTTTACAGTATTTCCATCAAAATAACTCAATTGAGCTGCATATTTTCCTGGAATGACAGGCAAGCCGTCGTTGGCACCCGAATTGTTCTCAGCGTTGATAGAGAAACCGTTAGAAGTACTAAAATTCCACAAGAATTCATTCATTCCCTTTTTAGGTTTTACCTGATATCTTCGCACCACGTTTTGTTTTTCGTCTAAAATGGTCATGAAATAAGCCCCCAAAATTTCATTTTCCTCTGCCGCTATCGAGTCTAAACTTGGGTAGCCTTTTAACTCACCTCTTGCAAATAGAGCTTTTTCAGTTTCTTTCCTTTTATCTTTTAAAGATTTCGGCGTTTCTTTTACAAAATATCTAATCGTAGCTCCAACGGGCGGATTTTCAGCTGTGTAATAGCTATCGCCTTGAGTACCAGTTCCTCTCCCGCCAAGTGGATCTTTTTGGTTAAATGCCCATTCAGATTTTATCGGAAATATAATGGCTTCTTTTCCTTCAGTTTTAGAAATGCTACGAATGGCTGCATAATTGTCTAAAACATAGAATCCACGACCAAAAGTGGCCAATACCAAATCATTTTCTCTTCTCTGAATCTCTAAATCTTTGATGGCAATAACTGGTAAATTATTCTTCATTTGAGTCCAAGTCTTGCCCCCATTTAGACTCGCAAAAAGTCCAAATTCCGTTCCTACGAATAATAGATTGGCATCCACATGGTCTTCGGCAATGGTATAAACTGAGCCGCGTTCGGGTAAGTTGCCAGTAATGCTTGTCCAAGTTTTGCCTCCATCAATGGTTTTCACCAAATACGGCTTAAAATCTCCATATTTATGGTAGTTAAATACTACATAAGCCGTGTTTTTGTCGTGTTGCGAGCAAATGACTTGCGGCACATAGCTCATAGCTGGTATCCCAGGAATGTTATCAATTTTAGTCCAGGTTTTGCCTCCATCGTTGGTTACTTGTACCAAACCGTCGTCTGTACCTACATAAAGTGTATTTTCATCAATTGGGCTTTCAGAAATAAAGGTAGATTGCCCAAAAATGGAAGTGCTGGTGTTTTTCTGCACTGCATCCATGCTCCACACTTTGTCCATATAAGGCAATTTATTGCGGTCTAATTGTCGGCTCAAATCTCCTGAAATCAGTTTCCAAGAGTTGCCTCTGTCGTCAGAGCGATAAATTTTATTCGCACCAAAATAAAGTCTTTTTGCATCATATTTTGAAACCACTAAAGGAGAGTCCCAGTTCCAGCGAAGTGCAGGCTCTCCCTCCAAGGGCACCGGTTTGATATCAATTTGTTCGCCTGTTTTTTTGTCGAAACGAATCAATCCACCATGCTGCCACTGAGCATAAACAATGTCGGGATTGCTCCAGTCCACCGCTGACTCAAACCCATCACCGCCTACTGTAAGGTACCAGTCATTGTTGGTGATGCCCGCTTGATTGGTTGTACGGCTTGGGCCAGCAAAGCTGCTGTTATCTTGCGTGCCTCCATAAATATTATAAAATGGAAATGCATTGTCAAGAACCACTCTGTAAAATTGGGTGATGGATAAATTCTGCTTAAAATGCCAGTTTTGCCCCAAATTAAAGGATTCATACAAACCACCATCGCCGCCCATAAAAATATGTTGGTTGTCTTTTGGGTCTATGGTAATGATGTGGTTGTCCACATGGATATTTTGGTGGTTGAGGTTCACCCAAGTTTTGCCGCCGTCGTTTGAATATTTAGAATACACATCGCCGACAAAGATTCTGTCAAACTGCACTGGATCAGCGAAAATTTTGCCATAATATAAACCCGAGGAAGAATAAGAGCCCATTTTTACCCAACTTGCACCACGATCGGTGCTTTTGTAAGAGCCGTTGTTGCCCGTGGTAGCTTCCAGGTGAGAATATAATACATCAGAGTTGATTGGTGAAATGGCAATGGCAATACGGCCAATGTCTCCACCTGGGAAGCCATTGTTAATTTTCTTCCAAGTTGCACCCGCATCGGTACTTTTGTATAAAGCACTTTCTGGACCACCCGATACATATCCATAAACTTTACGTTGGCGTTGGTGTGCTGAAGCGTATAAAACAGATGAGTTTTTGGGATCCATTACGATATCAGCCACACCTGTGTGCTCACTGATTTTCAATACGTTCGTCCAAGTTTTTCCTCCGTCGGTAGATTTATAGACGCCTCTTTCGCCGCCGCTATTCCACAATGGACCATAGGCAGCTGCATAAATGATGTCGGAATTTTTTGGGTCTATGATGATTTCACCAATGTGTTGGGAGTCTTTCAAACCCATGTTGACAAAGCTTTTACCACCATCCTCAGACTTGTAGATGCCGTCGCCATAGCCTACGCTTCTTTGGTTGTTTGCCTCACCAGTACCCACCCAAACTACATTGTGGTTTTGAGGGTCAAGCGTGACACAACCCACCGAAAATGCACCATAGTTTTCGAAAATGGGCTGAAATGTCGTACCGCCATTAGTAGTTTTAAAAACCCCTCCCGAGGCCACAGCCACATAATATTCCGAGCTTTTGATAGGATTATGGGCCAAATCTATGATACGGCCGCTCATAAAGGATGGCCCAACTGACCGAAACTTAAAGCCAGAAAGATCAGGGCCTTTTTCTGTGGCGACCACTTCTTTTGGTTTTTCTGCTACCACAGCTGCCTTTTTCTTTTGGCCAAAAGTGCAAAGGGTTACAAAAATTAGTAATAGGGCAAAGTGTTTTTTCATAAGAGAGGTTTAGAATGGTTTGTAAATGAATATTAAAGGTAAAGAATTTTCTGTTTGGGGCAAAGAGGTGGGTGGGGAAATGGTTTTTATTTGTGGAATCTAAGCTTTTAGAAAAGGCTTATTTTGCCAATTATAATATCCTAGAATTACGTAGTAAAATTTTCATAGATTTGGAATCTCTATTCACAATCTAAATTCATTTTGAAATGCCATTTGTCAAAGTTTATATCCATTTTGTTTGGAGTACAAAAATAGAATTCAGTTTCTAGATTCAAAGGAATTGAGAATCAAAGTTTGGAATCATATTCTTGAAAATGCGAAGAAGAAAGGTGTTTTTATTGATTTTGTAAATGCTTATTCAGACCATTGCCATTGTTTGTTATCTTTGGGGGTAGATCAAAGTATTCAAAAAGTGATTCAATTGATAAAGGGAGAATCATCATTTTGGATAAATAAGGAAGGTTTAACAAAAGAAAAGTTTGAATGACAGGATGAGTATTTTGCAGTTTCTATTTCAGAATCAGTGATTGACAAGGTAAGAAATTATATCAAAAATCAAGAAGAACATCATTCTAAGAAGACATTTCAACACGAATATGATGAGTTTACCAAGAAATTCGGATTTCAAAAATATGATGGCTAAGGATTTGGCTAAAGCCAAAAAAGGATGATGATATTTTATCCTCCAGGTAAATCTGGGAACAATTCAATAAATAGGATTTTTCAAATTTATGATAAATTGAATTGAATAAGAATTTGGCTTTAGTTCTTTCTTAGACTTTGGCTTAAGCCAATCATAGATGATTATATATTTTCTTCCAGATAAATCTGGTGGAAAATATAAATTTGCTATTGATTAAAATTTTTTTATTCTAAATCAATCTGATTCACTAGGAATGTGGCTTTAGCCCATTACCAAAGGAGAATTTTCAAAGCAATTTTTGGATTTAGACAAATATGTGTCTGTCAAATAATAAAAAAAGGGCCTTGATTTTTTTAAAATCTAGGCCCAACTTTTATTGGAAAAAATATCAACTTTCTACAACGCCGTCCCCACCTTCTTCTGCTTCAGATTGATGGCTGGCAATTGGTTTTGTTTCACCAAATTGTTGAAGGCCGGTACGTCTTCGTCCACTATCTTTTTGAGTTTTTCGGAGGTCTTGTCTATTTTGCTGCTGATGTCATTGAATACATCATGCGAGGCTTTGGTTGGTTTGGTGTCCGCACTGCTTACTACGCCTGCTATTCCCGCCATTTTGTCGTTTAAACGGATAGGGTAGGCCAACAAATCCTGCACGGCTTTAGCTTTGTTTTGTAATAAACTCTGCTCCAAATCGTCCAAATTCTTCAGCATCGGTTTGGTTATTTTCTGGAAGTTAGAGATGATAACCGTATCTTTTACAGCTTTCATGTATTCTGTAACTGCCTTGCGTATCTCTCTGATATCGTTGATGTTGCGGTGCGACTCGTCCAGTTTTTTATGAATTTTCATCAACAAATCAAACTGTGCTTTAAAGTCGGCTTCGGTGGCATCTACTCTTGGATCTTTTTTGATTTCAGCAATCTCTTCTTTCACCAATTTATCGCCCAAAATCATCCTTACCTTATATTGGCCAGGTACTACTTTTGGTCCTGTCGTATTTCCTGCCCACATCGGAGCTTTTTCGCCTTGTATTTCGGTGGCGTCAGCATATCGCATGTTCCATACAAATCTGTTAAGTCCTGCTGTGGTACTTACACTGTTAGGTTTTGGTGCATCTGGGTTTTCATAAAAATCTTTCGAAAACTTAAATGGTTCACCTTTGAGGTCCTTTTTGCTCGAAAATGTGATGATGGTGTCATTGGTCATGGTCAAAAACTGCAGCTTAAGCTCCTCTTTAGGAGTTTCTTTCAAATAATAATTCACCAAAACACCGTTTGGAGCATTTTTGCCTTCATCTAGCGGCGTACCTCTGCGGCCTCCGTCGCCTCCTTCCATGCGGTAAGCATGACGTGGCTTGAAAAGGTGTTGATCTGCCAAGGCCATTCCGTCTTTGATTTGGTGCAAAGGCGTGACGTCATCCAAAATCCAGAACGATAAACCATGAGTAGCCACGACCAAATCCTTCTCTCTATCATGAATTTGCAAATCTCTGATGGGTGAAATCGGCATATTGAGGTTTAATGGATTCCATGTTGCACCATCATCAAAAGATACATAAATGCCTCTTTCTGTGCCCGCATAGAGTAATCCTGGTTTATTTGGGTCTTCACGCACAACTCTTGTATATTCATCAGATGGAATTCCTTTGCTGATGCTCGTCCAAGTTTTTCCATAATCTGAAGTTTTGAACAAATAGGGCGTTCTATCCCCAAACATGTATCTAGTGGCTGCCAAATACGCTTTTCCTTTTTCAAAATCTGAGGTATGGACCATCGACATCAAGGCGAAATCTCCCAATTGAGAAGTCGGTAAAGTGATGTTTGTCCAGTTTTTGCCATTATCGCGAGTTACATGCAAGTATCCATCATCAGAGCCTGCCCAAATATTGCCTTTTTCGAGTTTTGATTCTGCCAAAGTAAATATGGTTGCGTAAATCTCAGCACCAGTTTGGTCGAGTGTAATAGGCCCACCCCTAGCACCAGTTGTTTTCGAGTCGTTTCTTGTCAAATCTGGACTGATAATTTCCCAAGAATGGCCTTCGTCGTGGGTAACGTGTACGTATTGCGAGGTACAATACAGTCG
>JAIPAJ010000170.1 GCA_021740125.1 Leadbetterella sp.
AGTTGGGAATTGACGCCATCAAACGTAATCAGTTGATTGAAAAATTTACTTACTGAGAGTAATCTATTCTAATCCGAATCGAGCATTATTTGAGCTGGTAGTTAGTAGAGTAATTACCAGCTTTTTTATGGAATAAATATATGGCATTAAAGGAAACTTGTCTTCATCATTTATGCCTAAACCAACAATCTTTGCGATCGACTTGGTATTCTTTAAAGACTGTGTTTACTGGAAATCCGTGGATAATTCTTGAATTGAAATAGGTTCTGATTATATAATTAAAAGCTCCCATGTCGCCTGTATATGCTCTTGTGATGCCTTGGTTATATTTTTCATGTACTTCACATAAATTTTTGAGAAATTCCAGCATTACTTTAGTCTTACCGCCAATAATTCCACAGTTAAGAAGTGATGCATTTTTGAATTTTTCCTCGTATTGAGTAAAGTTTGGAATGTTTTTTCTAAAATGTGCAGAATGTTCCAGCATCCAATCGTTCAGCAAAGGTTTGGGTTCGTCTCCACAAAATATCGCTTGAGAATTATTTATAAAAAAGGGTTGAATAAATGGGTTTTTAATAGCTACAACGTCTGTAACGTCTGTCAAGAACACACTATTGATGTTTTCTTGGTTTTCATTCAAGTAATTATTATAAACAAAATATCGAAAAACATTCGGGTTGAAATTGGGATTGTAGTTAATCTTTTCAAATTTGAGATAAGCGTTTTGATATTTACTTATGGTAGCATCAGAAAAGCCATTATGAAAAATAACGCCCTGTAATTCCAGTTTTTTTAATGAATCAGCCCAATCTTTAATTAGACTAAAATCGTCGTGTATTAGGGTTTCGTTGCGGTTTACATCATAAATTCCCGAAATTTGACTCGCTAATACCAAATTCTTTTTGGGTAACATTTTTTAATTCATGTTTAAAGGAAATTCACTTTTTATCCTTGAACAAATACTGCTGGCTGAATTTCGATAGTAAATGTAAGTTCGTAAGTCTACTTTCTTAACGCTGAAATATTGCTTCGCTTCTTCAAAGAAAAAAGCATCAGCAGCGTATCTTTTTTTAAATTGTATATTGGTAAATACCTCTTTTTTGCCAAATAACGTAGCAAACAAAATGCAATCATCGACATGCACGAGTTGGTTATGGTTGTATTTGTCTGGCACATAATAGTCTCCTAATCCATTTGTTATTGTTTCTGTATTCGAGGCTATTAAATCAAAATCTGTTATGGCATTTAAACAAGAGGTCAAATGATTGGGCTTGTATTCATCGTCAGCATCTATAATGGTAATGAAGTCGCCTGTGCTGAGCAGTACGCCTCGGTTGATGGATTCCGCCTGGCCACAATTTTGATGTCTTAGATAGGTCAACTTTTCTTCTTTTTTGATGGCGTAAGCAAGTATCTTTTGTTGAGAATCATTTTGGCTGCCATCATCTATTACAATAACTTCAAAATTTTGGTAATCTTGATTAAAGACAGAATCCAATGCTCTTTTGATATACAAAAAGTCGGTATTGAAAACAGACATCAAAACACTGATCTTTGGTAGTGCTTTCACAAAAATCGAAGATTATAAACAGGGAAAATGCCCAAAACAAAATTATACCACCAATGTGTTGATATTGTTATCTATAAAAGAAGTGAGTGTTAATTTTTTTGGGAATAAATGATGAGTTATTGAATCTGAATAGCAAGTTCGAGATTGCTGATTTCAAAAGAATCATCTTTTTGTCCTTCTGTAAGTTGTGCATATCCTCAAACAAAGCTTTTTTAGATTATAATTACTATTTAATTTTTTTTATCGCTTGCAAGGTAGATGTATAGCAAATTTATTTCATGAAACTTGAGTTATCACCTGCAAATTGGTTCTCAATATCAAAATTTATCGTATGTTCGGTACTATTGTTTTCTGTAATTGATATGCGTAAAATACCGCTTTAGTTAAAAAAAATATGTCTTTGATGACTTTTCCAGTTGGGTTCAGGATTTCTTAGGGCTGGACTGTTCTTATTTTTGAATATTTTAGAAAAGAATTCAATTCTGAATCGGATATCTCAATCATAGAACAGACGGCAATTCTTATTTTTTTCGGGTCAATTTTTGATTATATAAAGACAGATTATCACCAATCCAAGACGGTACGTTGTTTCTATGCCGTTTTTCCTCTTGGTACTTAAGATTTACTTGTTTTATCTCCAAAAACTTAACATTGGATTTCTAATTTTTGATTATATTTTTGCAAAAATTAACAAATTCTTAAACTTCAGTTAACATTACTATGAAAAAAACTCTACTCTTCTTGTTTTTATTAATCACTTTCATGAGCTTAGGGCTCAATGCTCAGATTACCACCTCCTCCATGGCTGGTAGAGTTATTGACAAAGCTTCAGAGGAAATCCCTGGTGCCACAGTAGTGGCCATACATACGCCAACGGGAACCAAATATGCCACCACAACACGTTCAGACGGGCGTTTTTCGCTTAACAACCTAAGAGTTGGTGGGCCTTACAGCATAGAGGTATCTTTTGTAGGACTAAAAACTGAGAAAGCTGAAAATGTTTTCTTACAGTTGGGGCAGACTTTTACACAAAACTTTAGTTTGCAAGAAGCCACAACCACTTTAAGCGAGTTGGTGGTGAAGTCTAATGAAACCTTTAACTCCCGTAGAACTGGTGCCGCCACCGTTATTAATAGCGATAAATTAAGAACGTTGCCTACCATTACCCGTTCTACAGCTGACTATGTAAGATTAAATCCTATGTCGGCAGAAGGTGGCTCATTTGCAGGTAGAAACGACCAGTTTAACAATTACTCTCTTGACGGTGCTATTTTTAATAATCCCTTTGGATTGGATGCATCTACTCCAGGAGGCCAAACAGATGCCCAACCAGTTTCTTTAGATGCTATTGAGCAAATAAGTGTGCAAATAGCCCCTTATGATGTTACCCAAGCTGGTTTTACGGGAGCTTCTATCAATGCCGTTACAAAATCAGGCACAAATGATTGGAAAGGAACTGTTTTTGGCTTTACAAGAAATCAAAACTTAGTGGGAAACAAAATCAAAGATGTAGATCTTACTAAATTGGATTTGAGCCAAAACCAATTTGGATTTAGTTTAGGTGGTCCTTTGGTGAAAAACAAACTTTTCTTTTTTGTAAATGCCGAATTTGACCGTCGTTCTGATATTGGTTCGCCATTCCGTCCAGCGGCTTCTGGTCGTACTGGCTCTGATGTATCTAGGGTTTTGGCTTCAGATCTTCAGTTAGTTTCACAAATTTTGAAAGATTCTTATGGATATGATACTGGGGAATACGAAAATTATTCATTGCGTACCCAAAATCAGAAAGCAATTGCCAAATTAGATTGGAACATCAACAACAATCATAATTTGTCGATTACTTACACCATGTTGGATGCATTCAAGGAAAAACCTGCCCACCCTTCAGCTATTGGTCGTCGTGGACCTGACTTTTTGACGCAACAGTTTAAAAACTCCGGCTATAGAATTAACAATAAAATATATGGAGGAACGGTAGAACTTAAGTCGAGATTTGGCAATAAAGTGGCAAACAAACTTCAAGTAGGCATGACGGCATTTCGTGATGATCGCGATCCGCTTTCTACTCCTTTTCCAGTTATAAATATTGGAAAAGATGGTGTAAGATATATTGTAGCTGGACATGAACCATTTTCTATCAATAATGTCTTAGATCAAGATGTTTTTCAAATTACTGATAACCTCAATATTTTTGCTGGGAAACATACTTTTACGATCGGTACGAGCTTAGAGAAATTCTCCTTTAACAACTCTTTTAACCTTACGGGTTATGGCTCTAGGTTGTTTTTCCCAGATATTCCCATGTCTGATGTTGCTTCAGTGTTGAAATCGACAGATTTTGCAACCGAAGTGAAAGGAGCGAAAGATGCAGCAGCTAAAAATGTTTGGTCTTTAGCTGAAACAAATATGGGGCAATGGTCATTGTATGGTCAAGACGAACTTTCTGTTAGCGAAAAACTAAACATTACATATGGTGTAAGGTTAGATATGCCTTTGTATTTCAATACTTCCGACAAAATCAAAGAGAACATAGACCCAACTAGAAATTGTTGTTACGATCCATCAATTCAATACTATGATGAAGCTGGTTCTCCGGTTAAGTTTGACCAAACAGTTTTGCCATCACAAAAGCCATTGATTTCTCCAAGGTTCGGTTTTAATTATGACTTAAAAGGAGATAAATCACAGCAATTAAGAGGTGGTAGCGGTTTGTTTACAGGGCGTTTTCCGTTTGTGTGGGTAGGAAACCAAGTAGCCAATCCTAATTTCTTTTTCTATAATGTAACCGACCCTAACTTTAAATTTCTTCAGGTTTGGAGAACCAACCTGGGTTATGACTACAAAACAAAGACTGGCTGGGTGCTTTCGGCTGACGTGATTTATACCAAAGATATCAATTCTGCCATTGTAAGAAATTATGGACTCAAAAAACCGACTGGCAAATTGGTTGGTGCTGATACCCGGCCAATATATTTGGCTGCAGACAGAGCCACCGTGTTTGGTGGTGCTACCAATGCTTATGTTTTTGGAAATACTGGTCTTGGCTATACATTCAATACATCATTGCAAGCCGAGCGTTCTTTTGAAAACGGCATGTATCTTAAAGTTGCCTATAACTATTTGAATGCCAAAGATGCTGCATCAATCGATGCTGAATTGTCGTCAGATGCTTACGACAGAAACCCTGCAAATCCTGTTCATACCAATACTGCTATTTTGGCACCATCATTATATGGTAACAAAAACAGGTTGATGGCCGTAGGTACAAAACGCTTTGCTTACAAAAATATGGCTACAACTCTTTCATTATTTAGCGAATATGTACAAGGTGGCAGATATAGCTATACCTATGCTGGCGACTTGAACAACGATGGTTCTGGGCTAAATGATTTATTGTTTATACCAACAGATACGCAATTGGATCAAATGAAATTTAGTGGTGATGCAGCGGCTCAGTCAGCACAGAAATCTGCCTTGAAATCTTATATTAACAACGATAAATATCTTTCGGCCCACAAAGGTCATATTGCCCAAAAATATGCCACGCTTGCTCCTTGGTATTCAAATTGGGACTTCAGAGCTTTGCAGGACTTTAAAATCAAAAACGGTAATATTATTCAGTTGAGTATGGACATACTCAATGTAGGTAATTTAATCAGCCGCAACTGGGGAGTAAGACAGTGGGCTGGAGAAACTGGCTTGGCACAACCAATTGCAGTTACAGTAGACAAAGGCGTGCCTACTTATTCATTTGATACGAATCAAAAATCAGCTATTCAAAACCGTTTTGATATCAGCTCAAGATGGAGAATGCAGTTTGGTTTGAGATATAGTTTTTAATAAAAGTTTTTGTTTGAAATAGTTTAAAAAGGAGTATCACGGTACTCCTTTTTTATTTTACCAATCCATATAAATTTATAGGTTTAAAAAAATTGTTTTGGTCTTCTTTGAATTCAATAAAACTTACTTTACAACCAACCCAAAACCGTTTCCTTCTACTAAGGTAGAATCAGTGTTTTCAAACGGAAATTTACTTAAAACTATATCTCCTTTTTCGAATTTTTGTTTTATTAAAAATACCCTATTAGCATAAAAAGAAAGGCTCGGATTATAGTGGTCTTTCATGAAAATTTCAGTTTTAGAGCTTCTTAGATGAAGACCAGTATTTTTTACAAAACCTTGTTGTAATAGCCCATATTTGTACATAAAAAATGATACCGCCAAGCAATAAATTAGCAATGAACCCAAAATGGATTGTTTTTTGGTAAAATGTATAATATTGATCAATAAGAACAAGATAAGCATGATCCAGATATATTTTGAATCGAATATGATATTTGATTTTTCGAGCATTTGTACAACGTTTTCGTCTTTGATGTCGATATATTTAACAAGCGTTGGGGCCGTTAAAAACAAAAGAATAACAAAGCATATTTGAAGATATATGGCGTTAAAATTTAGTTTTTTAGTTTGCGAAATCAATAGGATTAAGGGGAAATAACCTAGAGATATGTAATGGGGGAGTTGTGTTTTAGAAAAAGAAAAAAGCAGAAATGGCAAAACTGCCCAAATTATCAAAAAAAAGTTTTTTTGATTGAATTTGAGATTTCGGAGGCCCGAAAATAACAAATGAGTGAAAGGAATAAATGATAACAGGATCACTGGGAAATAATACCACCAAAAGCCCCCGTGCGATTCCATGGTTTGGGAAAACCTACCAAGATTGTGCTTGATGAAAAAGTCAGTAAACAAAAAGTCACCGGATTTAAGATAAGCCAAATAAAACCATGGAAAAGGTATAAGAACCGCCCAAATTATGAGGATGGGATTTAAGATTTTTAGAAGTAAACTGATGTTTTTTGTCAGAATCAAGAAAAATAAAATAACACCAAATATTATCACAAATGCCAAAGGACCTTTGGTCAGAAAACCTAAACCAGCAAAAGTGTATAGCCAAAATATTGAATGGTACTTTCTTTTTTCAAAAAAATCATAAAATGAATATAAGGCCCCTGAAACTAGAAGATTCAGTAGATTGTCGCTCACTGCAGCCCGGCTCAAGACCTGAAATTGTAAAATGCTAATTGCAAATACCAAACTTACCACAGCTACACTGTCCGAAAAATATTTTCTAGCAAATCGGAATGTCAAAAATAGCGAGAGTAAGTAAAAAACAAACGAAGGCAACCTTGCTCCAATCTCATTCATGCCAAATATTTTTAGTGAAATGGCTGTAAACCAAAAAAATAGTGCTGGTTTATCGTAACGCTGTTCGCCGTTAACACTAATAGTTATGTAATCCTTACTTGCCAACATCTGCCTTGAGGCCTCCGCGAAAAAGCCTTCATCTTCATCAAATAAAGGCGTGAAATACATCCCTATTAGGCTAATCAGGATATAAACGCACATAAAAAGGTGGAATGTTTTCCTATCTTTTGCAAACCTTAACGTTTCCTTAATCACAGTTTATTATTGAGGTAATATTCGAAATCTAATTTTGAAAATTATGAATGTCACAAATACCCTCAAATATCCATTTAAAATCAAAAATAGATTGGCTAACACTGGTAAAGGAATTGTTAAATCTTTGTTTGCTTTGCTGATTTTGATTCTTGTGGCTTTGTATTACCAATCCGAGATTTTCAATTTTACACCAACTCCAGACTCACATCCATCTTCTTTTTACAATCCCTACCAAAACTGGAATAAAAAAAAAGCATTGAAAGCTAATTTTCATGCACATGGACGGGCTTGGGGCGGCATTACAAATGGACATAATTCTGATGATGAGATAATTAATGCTTATAAAAAGCTGGGTTTTTCCATAGCGGCGGTTTCTAATTACCACAGCATCTCTAAAAAAAATGACACCAGCCTTCTATATATACCTTGCTACGAACAAGGTTTTAATGTTTCCAAAACACATTTATTGGCCATTGATGCCACTGAAGCCTATAATCTCGATTTTCCTTTGGGGCAAAGTTTGTCTCAAAAGCAAACCAGAATTTTGAATTTAAAGAAAACGGCTTCGCTAGTAGCTCTCACACATCCTGGCTTGGGCGAAGGCTTTAACACCCAAGACCTGAAATATTTAAAAGGCTATGATCTAATGGAAGTGCTAAGTCCATATTTTGAGTCTTTTGACCTGTGGGATTATGCCCTCAACCAAGGCAATTTGTCGTGGATATTGGCCAATGACGACACGCATGATTTGAAAAAGCAACCACCCGGTCGTTTTTTTAATTTGATAATGCCAGAAACTAAGTCAAAGTTTGGGGTTGTAAATGCCTTGAAAAAAGGAAATCATGTGGCTTATGCTTCTGACAAAGGAATTGTGGACGTTGCTTTAGAAAAAATAAGCCTAAAAGGTAAAGTCATTACTTACAGTTTTTCTGGAAATATCAATCGCGTCAAATTGGTAAGAAATGGAGAGATGTTTATGGTTGACCCTCGTGGAAAGGTGATTTTGCAAGAAACTGATAAGTATGTAAGGTTTGAAGTGGTAGGTGAAAAGTCGGTTTTGTATACCAATCCCATTTATAGATTACAAACTTCAGATATTGCAGAGTTTTCAAAGATTCCCTACAAAATTGATACCTTAAGGACTTTCACGTTTAGATTTTTTGTCTTTGCCTTCGGATTTTTTATTTTTGTTCTACTGTTCAAAAGGTGGGTTTTCTTAACCTTCATAAAACAAAAAGTTAAAGTCTTTAAATCTTTTATTAAGGAAACTGTTTAAAGAAATGATTTAAATTTTTTTTAACAGTGGTCTTAGTTGTGTTTTCAAAAAGATATTTGTTTTTGGTTTGAAATTTAAAATTGTGGGATTATTCAATGAT
>JAIPAJ010000171.1 GCA_021740125.1 Leadbetterella sp.
ATTTAAAATCAGGAATGGCGTGGTAAACCGAATCACCTTTTTCATTGACCTCGTGCTGTCCAATGTAGGGCAACTTACGGTTAGCGTCTCCACAACTCCAGATAGCTAAAGACCAGAAAATAAGTAATCCAAATATTGAAAATCTTTTCATCTTGCTTGTTTTACCTCACCCCTAACCTCTTTCGGAAGAAAGTGGATAAAGTATAGTTTAAATCTTATTTGTGTTCTTCCGTGAACTTTTTGGCTGCTGTTATTGCAGATTCAGTGTCGGTGGTGAGCTTCTTTACTTCAACCTCCAGCTCGGTGTAAAGTTTAAGTTTTTCGTTCTTATCTTTCACATCATTCATGGCTACTCCGAAGTTTTTCATCCATTCATACATATCGTCTTCAGCTTTTTGTAAGTCGGTTGAAAGTTTAAGTGCGACAGCTTTGTCTGCTTCAGATGCTTTTTCAGAAGCGGCCATCAAATCTTTTTTGACGTCTGCTATGGCCATTGTTTTGGGCATAACCTCATCGTGGCCTTTCATCAAAACCGTATTGAGTTTTTCTATTTCACCATCTATTTTGTTTCCGCAGGCCATTGTAAAGCCGAGCAAAAGAGTAAAAATCAAATTTGAGAATTTCATATTGTTTTTAGTTATTGTTTTCTAACATTTCTATCGCACTCCTGATGGCACTTTCAGAAGGATTCTGCCCGCCAATCATTTTTGCCACCTCTATTATTCGCTCATCAGCATTGAGTTTTCGCATCAAACTCACCGTTTTAATATCCGAATTGTCTTTGTATACATAAAAATGCGTTTGTCCTTTTCCAGCAATTTGATGCAAGTGCGTAATGGCAATTACTTGAAGTTTAGATGACATTTCGGTGAGCATTTTACCCACTTTTATAGCCACTTCACCAGAAATACCGGTGTCTATTTCATCAAAAATGATGGTTGGTAATGATTTTTTCTCCGCCAACACATATTTCAAACTCAACATCACCCTCGAAAACTCTCCACCAGAAGCGACATCTTTGAGCGGTTTAGGCGTCGATCCTTTGTTGGCCGAAAACTCAAAGAGCAAATCGTCCTTTCCATCAACTGACAATGATTTTTCTTTCATACCAATTTGTAGAAGGGCATCTGGCATTCCTAACTCTGCCAGTAATCCTTGGATTTTTTTCACCAAAGGCTCTATAACTTTCTTTCTACTTTCTGACAAAGCTTGAGCATGCTTTTCAGTTTCCAAAAGGAGTTTTTCTTTCGACTTTTGCAAAACCGAAAGTTCTTCTTCTAAATTTACTACTTTGTTTACCTTGAGTTCAAGCTCATTTCTAATCTCAATTAATTCTGAGACGGTTTTTACAGCATGTTTTTGTTGAAACCTAAAAATCGCATTGAGCCTATCTTTCAGAAAAATCACTTTTTCGTCGTCGGTTTCTACTTTAGAATCTTCAGATTCTATTTCATTAGAAATATCTTGAAGTTCAATCAAACTAGAATTTATTCGTTCTTTTAGACCAGCATATTTCTCTGAAATCCCACTGATACTTCCTAATGCAATGTTGGTATCCTTTAATAACCCCAAAACTGAAAATTCTGCATTATTCAGGTATTCATATGCATATCCAAGTTTTCGTTTTACTTCTTCTGCATTTTCGAGAATCATCAGTTCTTCCTCCAGCTCAGCCTGCTCTTCGCCTACCAATTTGGCTACTAACAGTTCTTCAAGAAGGAATTTATTGTAATCATATTCTTTTTTGAGGGCATCTGCATTGGTTTGGAGAAGCTGTAATGCTTTTTCTGCAGTTTTAAATTCTTTGAAAGAAACACCATAAACATCCAATAGACTTTGATTTCCAGCAAAGGTATCCACCAAAGCCAGCTGATAAGCATTGGTATTGAGTAGAAGCGTATCATGTTGCGAATGTATATCCATGAGATAGACACCGAGAGCTTTCAAAACCTCCAATGTCACTGGAGTATCGTTTACAAAGGCTCTGGATTTGCCCGCAGGAGATATTTCTCGTCGAATCACGCAACTGACTTCATAATCCAATTCAAAATCCTCAAAAAACTGTTTCAGGTTTAGCCTAGAAATATTGAAATTCCCCTCCACAACACATTTTTCATTTTCATCAAAAAGGGCTTTTGTATCCGCTCTATTGCCCATCAACAAACCCATGGCTCCCAACATAATGGATTTTCCGGCTCCTGTTTCACCTGTAATTATATTCAAGCAAGATTATGGCTGGATTTCCAGATGCTTGATGAGAGCATAATTCTTTATGAGAAGACTTGTAAGCATTAAGACAAAATGATTTTAGCAAAATTAAAGATAGAAATGGTAGGAAGCAAAGGGCAAACCATAAAGAAATAAAATGATTAGCCATATCAAAAAAATAAACTTCCAAATATGATAAAAACAAAAAAAGCATCGCTCAATTTGACGATGCTTTTTGCAATAAACCTTAACCTTAAACTATGAAAAAAAAACTACCTCTCGGTATATCTTTATATTTTCAGTGCCGAGTTTGGAGTGGTGAGTTCCGAGATTTAGCACCTGCTTTATTTATATTTTCTGAATTTCATTTTTTAGCGTTTGGAAAAAAAAGCATTGCTCAATTCGGCAATGCTTTTCGCAATAAACCTTAACCCTAAACTATGAAAAAAAATATCTAATTCTTTCCTATTTTCTAGCACCCAAATACTCTTTGACTGCCAATATTTTAAACTCCGTTCTTCTGTTGGCTTGGTGGGCATTTTCTTCACATTTGGCCGAATCATCACATTCGTTTACCAATTCACTTTCTCCATATCCATTCGCCACCAATCTATCAGAACTTATGCCTCTTGAAAGCAAATAATCAGCTACTGACCTTGCTCTTGCTGCTGAGAGTCTCTGATTGTACTCTTCACTTGCTCTGCTATCTGTATGTGATCTCAATTCAATCTGTAAATCAGGATACTTTTTCAAAACTGGAATCACTTTGCTTTCTAATTCCTTTTTGGCGTCAGCCCTTATATCAGATTTATCCAAGTCATAATAGATGTTATCTAATCTAAATATATCACCTTCACCAATCATGCCAAAGTTCCTTTCTACTGAATAATTTTTCTTAGAATTTTTAATTTTCCCAATATTTTCAGTATTAGTGGCATAATTTTCTTTAACTGCTGACACAGAATATCTGCCATCTCGATCGGGTTGAAATGCATATCTACCATCCACACCTGTAATTACTATAGCCACACTCCCATCTCGTTCGTTTTCAAGTGATACCGTAGCTCCTGCTATCGGCATTTGGTCTACCTCTGAAACTATTCTGCCTTTCACCAAAGGACGTCTGGCTGGCTCCAAATAGATTTTAAGTTGCTGTTGTTTAGAAAGCGATTGCGACATAGTGCCATAGGTAATTGTGCCTACATCATATCCTTCTTTAAATGCCTTAAATTCGAAGTCAGCTCCACTTTCTATGCAGAGTGAGGCCTCCCCGAGTGAATTGGTAATATATCCTTGTTTGTTAACTCCGTTTTTCACCATTCTGAGTTCAGTATTGGCCAATGGAAGGTTGGTTTGGCTGTCATAAACCAAAATATTAAGTGCATTGCAACCTTTGGTGAAAGCATATATGTTGTCGTCCGCGTATCCTTTTCTTCGGTTTGAACTAAAATATCCCCTAGAGCGATTCCCATCTGTTATAAATCCGAAATCGTCTTTTGTGGAATTAATAGGAGCTCCTAAATTTTCAACCTCACCGTAAGGAACACCATTACGAAATTCTAAATAAAACATATCTAATCCGCCCAAACCCGCATGACCATCCGAAGCAAAATAGAAATTACCAATTTCGTCCACAAAAGGAAACATCTCATTGCCCTCTGTATTGACTTCTCTTCCTAAATTTATGGGTGCACCCCAGTTTCCTTCGCGATAATCCACCACATAAATATCTGTCCCACCAAAACCACCAGGCATATCAGAAACAAAATACATTTTGCGATTATCTGGCGAAAGTGCAGGATGCCCAGTTGAGTATTCGTTAGAGTTGAAAGGTAGCTCTTTTATATCTGTCCACTTATTACCTTTTTTTGTGGCAATAAAAAGCTTAAGCATATTTATCCCTTTCTCACTTTTCTTTGCTTTTCCTTTGTTGTAGTTGTTTCTCGTAAAGACTATTTTCTTGTAATCTTTGAAAAAAGTAACAGGGCCTTCGTGATATTTTGAATTAATAGATTTACTAAACTCATCTATTTCAGGCTCCTCTATGTTTTCAAAACTGTCATTTTCATGTGTTTTATTAGGTTTTGCTGACTTTCCACTTGAGCCCAAACTAGCTTGGATGGTTTCCATCGTCTTGCGGGTTTCTTTTCTTAATGACAAGGTGTCAGAAAATAAAAACAAGTCGAGAAACGGGGTTTCGTTTTGGTTAAAAACTCTCTTAATTCCTGAGCCTTCGTTTCTGGCTGAAACAAATACCAGTCCGTTTTCATAAAACATCGGGCTAAAATCTGAATATCTTGAATTGAGTGGATACACAAAATCAACATCATATAGCGATGAATCTTTATAAAAAGTGGAATTGTCCATATAGGCCACTGTAAATTTTCGACCTCTCAAATCTTCCTTTTGTTGTTCGCCGTATCGGCTATACATCTTTTGCGATTCTCGATATTTTCCATTGTTGGCAAGTGCTTGGGCAAAAAACAAGATTTGATCAGTGTCCAATGATCCATCAAAATCTCTGAATAAATCTCGGTAAACTCTTTCAGCGTTTTTACTGTCTTGAAGTTTTCTGTAGCTAAAAGCTAATTTAGTGAGGGCTTCTTTTTGTTGTTCCTTTTCGTGGCTTCCACTTCCCAAAAAGGACTCATAGTTCCTTACAGCTTGTGCATACGACATTTTGTCGAACTCATTATTTGCGGCCCTAAGTTTATTAGATTGAGCTTGGGTGAGAAAGCTGGTAAGGCACCATACAAAACCAATCAGAATTTGTATTTTTTTTATAGGAAACATCTAATTGAAGGTAAAATTTTTATAGGAAATGCTTTTTAAAACTTTCGTTTCCTATTGATTTATCAAACGGCATGCCAAAAACAAAGCTCTGAGCGAAAATGAAAATAAAACACTACATATCAACATGTTAAATATTACAAAAAACTTACCTTCAAGATTTTGGTTGTAGCAGAATGGAGTTTAAATCGGTCGTCGGTGCGTAATCCAACCAACCATAGGATATCCTGACTATCGCAGAGTACTTTTTGAATATTCTTTTGTGGGCTATCTATTTTGCTATCTATCAAAAAGTCAGAAACCATCTTTTTGCCTTTCATTCCAAAAGGCTGAAATCTATCTCCATGTTTCCAATTCCTTAACGTCAAGGGCCATTTTATGGTATCAAAATCAAAAAAAGCATGTTCACTTTTTCGAATATCCATGATGCTTGGAAAATCAGTGGTGACCTTCAATAGGATAGATTGTTTGCCAATTTCATAGATCCCAGATTCTTTAAATTGAAAATTGGTTTCTTCATTATATTCACTTTTCTTCTCTAAAAACCAGTCATTTCTTCCTGTCACAATCTCGTGGGTGTTGGATTTTATTTTTTTACCAGAAATTGTAGCATTCAATAAATCAGTAACCTCTTGATAATTAAACCCATAAGGCTTTAAAAACTCTTCAATCATCAATGTAAACCCAGGTGTATTTTGCCATTCTGAAAACGGAATTTTAATAATTTCCCCAAAATCAATGGATTGCTTAAAACGTTCTAATTTTTCGTCAAAAATCGCATTTAGATCATTTATTCTGCTAAAATTTATCTGAGCGGTATTTGTAAGACCAGGATTAATTTCTTTTAAAATAGGAATAACCTGATGCCTGATTTTGTTCCTTTGATAATCAACCGTTTGATTTGATGCGTCTTCTCTCCAAGAAATATTTTTTTCAGCCAGATAAGACAAAATTTCAGAGACTTCAGCAAACATCAAAGGCCTGATGATTTTGTCTTTTTTTAGTGGAATGGACTTCAATCCCCTTGGGCCAGTTCCTTTCGTGAGATTCAGATAAAGGGTTTCAATTTTATCATCCAAATTGTGAGCAGTAGCCAACCAGTCAAAATCTTCCGATACTATTAATTCATTAAACCAAGTATACCTAAGTTGTCTTGCCGCCATTTGCGTAGAAAGCCCCCATTCTTTCGCTATTTTTTTGGTATCTGCTTTAGTAGCGTAAAACGGAATCCGTTTTTTCTCACAAAATTCTTTTAGAAAATTTTCGTCTCCATCAGAATCCAGGCCTCGTAATCCGAAATTAAAATGTGCAACAGAAATATTGAATTGGCCTTCAATAAAAAGATTTAAAAGTGCCATGGAATCTTTTCCACCACTAGCAGCAACCAAGACTTTGTCCGTGGCCTTACATAGCTGATTTGTGTTAATAAACTCTAAAAAGTCCTTCAGCATCAATTATTGCGAATAATCATTAACAAAAATACGTTAATTTTGCATTATGAATCGCAAAACCTTTTATTCTTTGAAAAGTAAGACCATTTTTATTTCCGTTTTTTGGGCTTTGATTTTTCTGAATTCTTTATGTGTCTGGGGGCAAAAACCATTGAATCCCATCAAAGATAATGGACCAAAAAGTATGATAGAATTGGTGAGAGCCGATAGCTTGGTGGGAGACAATAGCCTGAGCAGAACTCAAACCTTTTTGGGAAATGTTATTTTTATCCACCGAGGTGTTAAGCTAGGCTGCCAAAAAGCAATTCATAATCAGTCCTCCAATTTCATTGAAGCCTATGGCAAAATTGTTATCAATCAAGGCGACACGCTTACTATTGTGGGTGACACGCTTTTGTATGATGGTAACCTAAGATTTGCGAAAGTGTATGGAAAACAAGTGATACTAAGAGACAAAAAAGTTACCTTACGCACCACCAAAATGTTTTATGACCTTAACCGTGATCAAGCCTATTATCCCGTCCCAGGCGTTCTGAACCAAGACTCTAGTAAACTGAGCAGCAAAGAAGGATATTACAATACCAAAACCAAGTATTTTAGATTTAATGGCGATGTAGAAATACTAAATCCAAGTTACACACTATGCACTGATTCGCTCGATTACGATACCTACACCAAGCAAGCTATATTTAAAACCTTCACTACTGTTAAGAGTAAAAATGGGGACATTTCGGCCTACAAGGGTAGATATAACATAAAAACCAAAGTTTCGGCTTTTCAAGGAAGAGCCAAAGTGACCAATACAGATTATTCCCTGGAAGGCGATACTTTGCAATTTGACAACACAAAAGGCTCAGGTAATGCAGACGGAAATGTGGTCTTTGTTTCTTACAAAGACAGCTTGGTAGTGGTGGGCGAAAAAGGGCTGCGATTTGGAGACAAAGGTCTGACCAAAATTATCGGGAATACCATAAGTCAAAGGGTTTCCATAAAAGATACACTATTGATAGCTTCGGATACACTTTGGGTTTTCGAAAAACCCAAAAACACGCCGATAGATAGTAGTAAAATATTGAAAAATATTGCTGGAAATGATAGCACCAAATCAAAAAGTCAGGTTTTGGTCGATAAGCAAGCAAAGTTGAAAAATTTAAAAAAACCTGAGCAGGTCGTTACTCCAACAGATACAAGTACAAACAATACGCCCACCAGTAAGGATATTGAAAAAATTATTGCCGACGGGAAAGTGGAAGTTTACAGAACAGACTTTCAAAGCCTGAGTGATTCTTTGGTGTATAACCTCAAAGATTCACTCATACATTTTTATACAAAACCCGTCATCTGGAATCAAGAAAATCAGCTAGAGGCAGACACCATAGTAATTACTCTGAAAAATAACAGATTGAAACTGATGGAGCTAATTCAAAACAGCTTTGTGGTGCAAGTAGATACTATTAGAAATTTCAACCAAATAAAAGGTCGAAAAATAGATGCTGTTTTTGATAACCAATCTGTATTGCTGACCATCAAAGTGGAAGGCAACGGAGAATCTAAATATTTTGCATTAGACGAAAAAAACAAAATAGTTGGTCTTAACACGGTTCAATGCTCGAGCATGCAGTTTTACTTTAAGACCAAAAAAATTAAAAGTATTGTTTTTAGAGGCAAACCAGAGTCTACTTTGATTCCACCCAAAGAAATAGCTACAGATGACTTGAAATTGGACAGATTTGAATGGAAAACCAATAAAAAGCCTTCTAAAGAGTCTATTTACGCCAAGAAATTTGGAAACTTACTCAGAAACTCAAAA
>JAIPAJ010000172.1 GCA_021740125.1 Leadbetterella sp.
CTTACTCTAAAGGCATTTTTAAATATCAAAGAAGGAAATATTACGCAACATCTAAGGTATATGATCAGAAGCTTGGCCGTGACATATGCAGCGTTTAGTTTGAGGACAGAAAGCTATATCATGTACCAATATATGGGCACAAAACCCATAGAAACTTACCTAACAGTGGTTTGGTTGAGCTGGGTCGGAAATCTTTTTCTTGCTGAAATTTTATTATTTACCAAAATAGACAGATATTTCGTAAAACTTATAAAACCCTTAAAATGAAAACGAAACTACTATTGATTGCCGTAATCGCTGTGTTTTTAACACAACTTTCTTGTGCCGACAAGAAAAAAATGGTGCTTCAAACCCACAAAGAAGCAGTAGATACTTTGAGTACGGGATCAAAAGATACCTTGGTGAAAATGGCTACTGTTGACATTCGTAAACTGTTGGACACGAGTGATTTATCTAAATTATTTTGTAACTATGATTCACTTGGAGCGTTTGATAACCGTGTGGATGGCTTTTTTGGAACAGATCATTATCGCATACAGTTTTATTTTTCGAAAGTTTGGAAAGACAGCCTGAATCCTCTAGTTTATAATTTTGAAGGGAAAAGCAATTTTAAAGAAAATATAGCACCTTTCAAGGGACATTTGGTTTTAGAAAAAGCGATGAAATTCACTGATCCTAAAATTAATTTATCGGAATGGAAGTACGAAAACGGCGACTCTCTCAAGGGCACCTATAGTTTGCTAGGTAAATTACAGTTTGATGAAGACAAAAGGCTAGGTCACGCTGGGGTATTTAGTGGAGACTTTAGAATGGAGTTTGCCAATATGGCCAAGGGCGACCGTTTTCTTTGGTTTTATTCCCCATCTATTGGCTCTAAAGGTGCTGGTTATGCCTCTGCTGGCAACTGGCAGCAATATGGCAAGCCAAATCTGAAACCATTCATTTTTGGAAAGGATATATTTATGTTTGCCAACGACATTTTGGCCGATTTCAGCTATGGTGAGCGGGATATACAAATCAACGAAAAATATGTTCACTTAGGCTGGGACAATTACTGGGAGCAAGACGAGTGGTGGGTGGAATCCAAAACCAAGATGTAAAAGAAATATAATTAAGGGTCAATTAACCAAACATTTATAAATGTAAATGTTTGGTTTTATTCAAACCTCCAATTTATATCCTTTTCCATGACTATTGGTGATTTTTACCGTGGGGTCAGCAATGAGTTTTTTACGAAGTTTTGATACCAATACATCAAGGTTTCGGCTGATAACAAACACGCCGTCGTTTTCCCATATTTCTTTTAAAAGATGTTCTCTGGCTACAGTTTCGTTGGGTTTGCTAAGAAGTATATTCAACAGCTTATTTTCTTTTTCAGAAAGCTCAATCTTTTGCAGTTCTAACACCAAAAAACCGGGTTCTTGAAAGTAATTGAACGCTCCAAGCTTTTGAAAATCCACTCCATGCTCGTCTTCAATTATAGTTTTTTTCTTATCTTTTTTGATAATGATGTAAAATATTATACCTAACAAAATTAGCACTGCAATAGCCCAAAGAATATTTGGATTTATACTAGACGTAATGACTTCAATTTCCACTATATAACAATTATCAGGCAACTTACGACCCATGCATGTTATATCATCGGTGCTTTTTGGACTCCACTCAAAGCCATAAACCATTTCGGTTTTTTGACAAGTAAATACGCTCACCCGATATTGGTTTTCAGGATTGGTGCTTTTCAGGTTTTCAATGGTGATATTCGCCAAGCTGTCTGGCATAATTTCGAAACTATTCTCAAATCGAATTTGATAAGTTCCGGGATTGGTTTTTTGTATAGGCAAAATTCTAGATGTGGAATCGCCTGAAGCCAGTAAAAGGCGATGCCCGATTGTGCGAAAAAGTACAATCCTGTGTTTTTCATCGTCCTGCGGCTGGGCACATGAAAAACCTAAAAATAGAAACAGAAACACGAAACGCTTTCCTAACATAGTGTTGCAAGATATTTCAAAAAACGCTGATATTATACATGTTTTATATTCGTTTTGCAATTATTTACATTCTGTTTACATTTTTTAGGGCTATTCGGAATAGTTTTGGACTGTTGAAATAAAGCGATAATTGGAGATATAATCTAAATAATTTAATAAAGAATGAAAAGAAATTTGTGTTTGAAAACCATATTAATGCTTTTAATAAGTATAGTAACTGCGGGTCAGAGTTCGAAAGAAATCCCCAAAGGCAGCACTAAGTATAGTTTTTTTACTCTAAACACTTTAAAAAACACCTGTTTTGACAATATTCCTAAAAAACAAATAAGTGAATATATCAGAGAGATTTATGAGGACAAAGCTGGTGTGCTTTGGTTTGGAACCAATGGAGACGGCGTATGTAGGTATGATGGCATGCAGATGAAGTTTTTGAGCAAAAAAGATGGTTTGGTAGGAAATCAAATCAATGGAATAACAGAAGACAAAAATGGCAATATTTGGCTTGCAACAGATGAGGGCCTTAGCAAGTATGATGGCAAGCGATTCACTAATTACACCACAAAGAATGGACTCGCTAATAATCAATTGTGGAGTATTTTGTTAGATAGAAAAGGCAATATTTGGGTAGGTACATTAGCTGGTGTAAATACATTTGATGGAAAGAAATTTCATAAAATAGACCTGCCAAAACTAGAAAAACCCGGCGTGCCAAGGTTTAATCAAACAGTAGTATGGAGTATGATAGAAGACAGAAAGGGTAATATTTGGTTTGGTACAGATGGAGGAGGATTGAAGAAATTCGATGGCAAAACAGTTTATACCTATTCACAAAAAAGCGGGATGAGTAGCAATAATATTAGTAGTGTGTTTGAAGACCACGAAGGTACAGTATGGTTAGGCACGCTAGGTGGAGGCATAAGTCGATTTGATGGGAAAAAGTTTACGAATTATGGTGAAAAAGAAGGCTTGAGTAGTGTGAATGTATGGACAATTTACGAAGACAAAAAACATCAACTTTGGTTTGGGACGCTCGGTGGTGGAGCAAGCCGCTTTGATGGAAAAACCTTTAAAACGTTTAAAGAAACTAAGGGCGTTACAAAAAATCATGTCCAAAGTATCTGGCAAGACAAAAGAGGAAATCTTTGGCTGGGTTTTTCGGGCGGTTTGTATAGAGTTCAGGGAGATTTAGTGGAGAACATTCCAGCTGAGAGGCTTGTTGGGTGTTAAATATTTAGAGCAATTTACAACAAAGACACATGAAAAAATTAGTATTAGGGCTTTTGTTATCAATCACATTTCTAGGTGGTTTTGCCCAAGATTTGGTTTATGAGGTTCGTGGAAAAAACTTAAAAACCGTCACGAAAGATGTACTTGACCATTCAAGTTTACTAAGTGATATTATAGCTGGATATCCTGTAAACTGGGTAAAAGATTATATTTCGGTGGACGTTTTAACTGAAAACGATGGTAAAACCGAGATTGCAAAAGGAGAAAATCAAGTATTGAATAAAGAGCAAAAAACGATTTTGAATAAAGTGGATTTGGATTCAGAAGTTCATATAAATGTACAATATAAAAGTATCAATTCTGTTACTGAACTACAGGAAAACAATGAAATGGTCGTGAAAATGACTGTAGTACCAGAGATTCAAGCCGAATTTGAGGGAGGATATGAAAATCTAAAAAGGTATTTGAAAGACAATCTGATTGATAGAATAGTCGAAAACACACCACCAGAATTTCAGAAAGGTAAGGTGGTATTTAAAATAGACTCCAATGGCAAATTGGTTGATGAAGAAGTTTTAGAATCCTCTGGTGACACCAACATGGATAATTTTCTTCTGGAAGTATTTAGAAACATGCCCAACTGGAAACCAGCTCAAAATGCCAAAGGTGAAAAGGTAAAGCAACGATTTGAGTTTAGTATGGGCATAGGAGGGTGCTAAACGCTGATTATTTTAATAAATATAAGGAAGTTACATTCTATTTTCAAATTCCTGGAATACGCCGGGTAAAACATTATTCGTGGCGACGGTACGCAAAGAACATTATGAAAAAGCTATTATTATTATCATTTTTATTCATTGGCAACATTGTGATTGCCCAAGATTTGTACAACAGCTGCTCAGCAGCATTTCTCAACGACCAAATGATTGTAGAAGAATATTCTGCTACGGCCAAAGCCAAAATATCGAAGGAAGCCACAGGGTGGATTTCGGCCGGAACGGTAAATTTGGGTAATGCGAGCAAAGGAGAAAATAAGTTCGAGATCACCGAGAAATTGGCGTATGGTGTTGCCATAAAAGACGCAAGTACGGGAACAATTATGCTATTTTCGCCCACAGAATATAAGAAAATTGAGGCAGAGAAAGTTCTTGCCAAATGCCGAAAAGGCGACTCAATTATCATCATGACGACAGATAATAAATTTGCACTTCCGCACAACGAGATATTAGTTTATTGATTATGAGTAAAACAATATTACTTGTCCTTATAGCTTGTTTGTCAGCATTTGCTCAGCAAAAAATGGTATTGAACACAACAGAAAGTACAATTTATTGGAAAGGAAAAATGTGGATGTCCACAGATAGCCATGAGGGAATTATTCATTTTTCTTCTGGAAATATGACGATGGATAAAACGGGAAAAATATTATCGGCGAATTTCGAAATAGACATGAATACCATCAAAACATTGGACGCTAGACCAGACAAAGATGGATTGGCAGATCACTTAAAATCAGAGGATTTTTTTGCCGTCAAAAGATTTCCAAAGGCGTATTTTGTGTCTACAAAAATAGATAAATCTACAGTGCATGGTAATTACTTGGTTCAGGGTATGTTGACCATCAAAGGTGTTCAGAAACAAATAATATCATTTGCGGTTAAAATAGCTCCAGGTCCAACAAAAACGAAAGCTACATCCGAACTAACGCTCTTCAGATCCTGGTGGGGAGTAAGCTATAAAGCCCCCGATTTTTTCTCCACATTAAAAAATGATTTGATTGCAGACGAAGTGCCGATAAAGCTGAACTTGGTTTTTGGGAAATAAATTCGATTTTACTGAAAAGAATGCCATTATTTTTTGAAATTTAGGGGTAAAATTCAACCTCAAATTCAATGATAAAAATATTTGCATTTGTTTTTTCAATACTATCGAGCACTGTTTTCGCTCAAAAACCGGCAGTGAGCCTCTTCAACGGAAAGGATTTCACAGGCTGGCACATTGATGTACCCAAACTGGACAAAAAGCCCAATGGCAAAAATCCATTTATTATTAGAGAAAGTAAATTGGTAAGTCTCTCCGAGCCACAAGGGCATATTATTACTGACAAAGTCTATGAAAACTTTGAGCTTGAAGTTCAGTATCGTTTTGCTGGAAAGCCTGGAAATTGCGGCGTTTTGGTGTTTTGTTCTACACCAAGAATTCTATATAAAATGTTTCCAAAATCGATAGAATGCCAACTCATGCATAACAATGCGGGAGATTTTTGGTGTATCGGTGAGGATATAGTTACACCAAATATGGAAGCACGTCGAGGAAAAAAAGAAGATTGGGGGGTAACCGAAGGCAAAGAACGCCGCGTAAAAAACCTCACGGATAATTCTGAAAAACCAGTAGGGGAATGGAATACGATGAAAGTAAGGTGCGATGCAAATAAAATAACAGTCTGGGTAAACGGCGACCTGGTAAACGAAGGTTTGTCAACAGCCAGCAAAGGTCAAATAGCCTTACAAGCGGAAGGTTCAGAAGTGGAATTCAGGAAAGTGGAGCTTAGGGAGTTTTGAGGTTTTTTTTTAAACTTTACTAATTCAGGAAGTCCAAAATATTCATTTTGGTTGAAGAATGTCACTTCGAGCGTTGTTGTAAAGCCGTTTTTATGAAAACGGGTAACTCTTTTTTACAAACGCGTTTTTAATTTTCACGAAAATTTCTCAATTATTATCTAAGTTTGACAAAATATAGAATCAAAAAATGAAAGTATTATTTATAGGTGGCACAGGCAATATTAGTACCCCACTTAGCGAAATGGCCGTAGCCCGAGGTATAGACCTTTATCATCTGAACCGTGGAAATAGGCAACCGATACCAGGGGTAAAAAACCTTGTTGCCGATATTGAAAACATTGCAGAAACCGAGAATTTATTGAAAACCCACGAATGGGATGTGGTGGTTAACTGGATTGCCTACACTCCTCAGCAGGTTCAGCGAGACATCGATCTTTTCAAAAACAAAACTCGGCAATATGTATTTATAAGTTCGGCTTCATGCTACGAAAAACCACCTACAAACTACATCATCACCGAGTCTACACCACTCAAAAACCCACATTGGCAATACTCAAGAGATAAAATAGCGTGTGAAGATTTACTGGTAAAAGCCTTTAGAGAGCAAAATTTCCCGATGACCATCATTCGCCCTTCACATACCTATTATTCGGTTTTTCCGCTTTCATTGGGAGGGTGGACGGAATTCAATGCCGTTGATCGTATGCGTAAAGGTCAACCCGTGGTGGTGCAAGGCGACGGCACATCACTTTGGACAGTTACGCATGCTCGTGATTTTGCAAAAGCATTTTTAGGTATGATGGGTAGACCAGCAGCAATAGGAGAGGCCTATCATATCACCTCTGACGAAGTACTTACTTGGAACCAAATATACATCCAGTTGGCGGAGGCGGCAGGAGCCAAGGCCAACATTGTACATGTACCTTCTAAGAAAATTATAGAATACGCTAACGAAAACGGCTTTGAGTCGGAAGAAGGCGGACTTTGGGGTGATAAATCGCATTGTGCATTATTTGACAACACCAAAATCAAACGTTTGGTGCCAGATTACATAGCCACCATTCCATACGCCGAAGGTATCAAAGAAACCATTGCGTGGTTTGAAGCCGACCCCAAAAGGATGATTATCAACCCAGTAACCAATAAGCTTTTGGATGGATTGGTGAAAAAGTGGGGGTGAGGCTTGATTTTAAGATTTTGCCTAAAGCCCAATTGGAAATTTAATAAACAAACACCAGCTAAAGTTGGCGGGAATTCAATAATTATTCGAGGTAATTTAAATGCTGCTAGTTTTTAACATCCACTGGCTTTAGCCAGTGGATGTTAAAAGTAGATATTGTTTTGATTTTGGCCAAACAAATTAAATTGCATTATTATATTTGAGGACAATGAACTAGAATTGGTGATAAAGGCAATATAATAAAGGTCCGACCGCCTCGCTGGAATTTCCGAAACTTATATCCTTTCTTTCAAAATCCTAACAGTAGGATTCATCATGTAAGTAAGTATGGAGTTGTCTTTCATAACTTCTACTACTCTGAAGCCACGGTATTCGGTGCCCCAATTGCCACCAAAATGAGCATCAAAAAGGTAGGGAATTCCATTGTGCATTTTGAGGCCATCAAGTGAATGGATGTGTCCATGAAAAACGGCCTTTATGTTTTTGTATTCTCCAAAAAGTTTTATCAAATCGGGGCTATCGATGCAGTGCTCTACCCATGGAATTTGTGGAATATGTAGAAAAATAAAGGTGTTTGTTTGTGCCTTAGCCTTTTCGAGTTCGCTTCTCATCCAATTGATGTCAGGCATCAGATATTCACCTTTGATGTTGGAAGTATTTCCCAAAATTACTGCATGATTTTTTGTTGTAAAACTATGGTTTAGAGGCATTTTCCATACTTCTTCCCAGCGGTTGTCTGGCACTCTGTCGTGGTTGCCACGGGTTACGTAATAGGGCGTTTTGAGCAGGTCGAGCTTTAGCTTTACTTGTGGTAAAAGATTGGGTTCGTCGTGAAAAAGGTCTCCGTTAATGACACAAAAATCTACTTTCTCTTTTTCGGCAAACTTATTCACATGGCCAATAAGCGTATCGTGCATGGCATCAAACTCTGTTTTAGGCTGCCCATAATGTCCGTCAGATGCCACGATGAAGCGGAGTTTCACCTTACTTCTCGAAGCTAAAAAACTGTCTGTCGAAAAAGCTTCGCCAGACAAAAATACGGCTCCTGAAAGCCCCAATGTTTTAAGAAAATCTCTTCTGTTTTTCATGATATTTTTTGTTTTTTTATACAGATTAAACTTTTTACACTTTGCGTTTCATTAAGTTTATTACTTTGCTCAAATCGTAGTGTCTTTGCGGTTAAGAATTTGCTATATTTTCTCCAAAACCTCTCGTGTTAGTTCTCCTTTCGTATCACCAGTATTTAAAGTAGATGCAGGCTCAAAAAGCATTATTTCC
>JAIPAJ010000173.1 GCA_021740125.1 Leadbetterella sp.
GTGGTTCCTTACGCTGCTATTCCTGGTATCAGAAACAAGACTTTTGATACTGGCGTTTCTTCAAATAACCAAATAAGTTTTCAGGGTGGGGATGCTACAAGTTCTTATTATCTATCACTTGAGAATCAGTCGATTCGTGGTGTAGTCCCTGAAGATAAAAGCAATAGAACAGGTGTGAGAATGTCGGCTACAAAAGAGCAAGGTAAACTTACTTCAAGCTTTACTGGAGCTTACACACAAGCTAACTTCGACAGAACTTCTGCAGACTTTTACAGTGAGGTTTTGAACCAACCAGCCAATATTCCATTAGATGAATTGAGAGATTGGAGAAATAATCCATTGGCAAGTCCAAATGGTTATTACAATGACTATTTGAACAATCCATATTTTGTTTCTGGAAACAACAGAAGTAAGTATAAAGACGCCAATATCTCAGGAAACATCAGCTTGGTATACAAAACTACAAATTGGTTGCAATTTACCAACCGTCTGGGTGTGATGAACAATACCAGAAGCGGTAAAAATACCACGGGTAAATTCTTGTATTCAGATTGGGCTAAAAACAAAGCATTCATTCCTGAGCCTTGGACCCATGATGATGATTATGATGGTATCTACAGAGCTATCACTGATATCTTAGGTTCTGTTCAAGATTTTTCAGGTACTGAAAATGTAATAAACAATGAATTCCAAATTCTTTTGACGAAAGACTTCGGTTCGTTTGCCAACAAATTGGTTTTGGGAAATAGCGTTTACCAAAGAACTACAAAAGGTTTGTCTGTTGGTTCTAACTCTATCGTTGTGCCTGATGTGTACAATGTCGCTAACCGTCAAGGTGAGTTAAGTGGTGGTGAAGCCAATACTATGGAAAGGAAATTTGGATATTATGCTGACTTAACAACCAATTATAAAAACTGGTTAATTTTTAACGGTACTTTCCGTTATGATGCTACATCTAGGTTCTACAAAGCAGATCGCCCAAGGAATTCTTATATGTATCCATATTATGGAGCGGCTTTGTCTTTTATTGCTACAGATGCCATCCCTTCGCTTAAAAGTTCTTTCTTGAACTATGCCAAATTGAGATTCAATGCCAACAAAAATGCTAACGATAACATTTCATTGTATGGTTTGGACTTGGTATATGGAAACGGAGCTAACTTCCCTTACGGAAACACAGTAGGTTTGACTGTTGGAAACACGCTTCCTGATGGAGGATTGAAACCAGAAACGGTTTACTCATACGAAATAGGTGGTGAGTTTCAGTTGTTAAACAACAGGGTCACTTTGGATTTGACAGCTTATACCCAAACTTCTAAAGATCAGGTGATAACTGTTAAGGTTCCTAATACAACTGGATTCCCTTTCTTATTGATTAACGTTGGAGAGACTAAAAACTGGGGTTATGAGGCTGATTTGAAGTATTTGATCTTTAGAGATGGTAAATTCAATTGGGATTTCAACGTGAGATATTCGTTTAATGATAACAAAGTAATTGATTTGTATCCAGGAATTACGGAGTTTCAATACGGTGGATTTTCTTATGCTAACACCAACGTTATCGTGGGTCAAAGATTCCCTATGTTGAAAACAGACGGTTATCAACGTGCTCCAGATGGTTCTGGCCAAGTTTTGGTAAATGCAACTACTGGATATCCATTAAGACAAACTACGCTTTCGACTAGAGGTGGTACATTGCCACGCCATATTGCGGGTCTTGGATCTAAAGTATCTTACGGAAACTTTGCTTTCAATTTTAACTTCGAATACAGAGGTGGTAACATGATGTTTAGTGACCTTGGTCGTCAGATGACATTTACAGGAGCTGGCGGATGGACAGAAAACAGAGGTGCTCAAATATTCCCTAACTCAGCTATTTTAGGTGCTGACGGCAAAACGGTAACTCCTAACACTTCGGTGTATGTACGTGAGCCTGAGTATGCTCTTTGGGTGGATAACTACCGTTTGATTTCGGAAAACTTCGTAAACAAAGGCTGGTTTATCAAATTGAGAGATGTGAACTTGGCATACAATCTTCCAGAAAAATTGTTGGCTAAAACTAAATTGTTTTCAGCTGCTAGCTTGTCGGTTTATGGAAGAAACTTGTTTACAATAGTTGATAAATTCAATTATTATACTGACCCTGAATTCAGCACCATTTCAAGTAACCAATTCAGCGGAGATATCAATGTATTGGCAGGAACTAGCTCAGGCAACGGAATTGGTCTGAACTCCACGAGACAAACTCCTCCTGTACGTCAGTATGGTGTAAACATTAATTTATCGTTCTAATCATCTTAAATTGGATCTAAAATGAAATTTAAAAAATATATAATTCTTGGATTAGTGGCGTTTATAGGAACTTCGTGTTCTGAGTCTTTTCTAGACATCAATACAAACCCTAACACGCTTCCAACTGCCTTGCCTAGCTTTGTTTTTTCAAACTCGCTAAACACCTCGGCAGCTAACATGGTTTCGCCAAATGAAACAGGTTCTTACTGGTCTGGACAATGGACTCAATCAAATGGATACATTATCTCCACCACTACCTTTGCTTATAACTTTACCAATGGAGATTTTAACTATTGGGATGGTTATTATGACAATCTAAATGATTATCAGTTCGTGATTAATAATGCGGATGCTCAAAACCAAAAGTTTTTGAAAGGACCTGCTAAAATTATGAAGGCTCTTTTGTACCAACAATTGGTGGATATGTATGGTAGTTTACCTTATAGCGATGCTTTGAAAGGTGTGGCTTCTTTGGCTCCAAAATTTGATGATCAAAAAGCTGTTTATGATAATTTAATAACACTTTTAGATGAAGGTATCGCTGACGCAAAGGCTAACGCCTTTGCAAGTGCTTTTACAGGTTCTGATTTGGTTTTCAAAGGTAACACCACTAAATGGGTTAAATTTGCCAATGGCCTAAAAATGAGAATTTTGATGCGTCAAGCTCGTGTAAGCGGAAAAGATACTTATATCAAAGCTGAAATCAACAAAATCGTTACGGAAGGTTCTGGATTTTTAACCTCTGAAGAAGTTGGTGCAGGTGGGGTAGGATTTTTCTTAGCAACAGCAGGTAAATTAAACCCTGTGTATGACAGATGGGGTTATGATGCCAACGGTGCAAAAAGAGCCTTAAACAACTTCCCAAGATTGACGCAATATCTAGTAAACTCAATGAAAGCTTCAGGAGATACTGTTCGTTTGAAAAGAATAGGTTACGCAATAGGTGGTGAGGGTTCTACAGCTGGAGTGAGCTCAAAAGCTGAAGTTGCGGCTAACTATGTTGGAGCACCATTTGGTACTAGCTCAGGTTACTTGCCTGCTGCATGTAGTGCAATTGGACCAAGTTTATTGGTTAAAGGTGAATTTAACAGACCATATATCTTAATGACAGCCGCTGAAGTAATGTTGCATTTGGCAGAGGCAAAAGAAAGATATGGTGCTGGTGTTAATTTGACTGGTACTGCCCAAGAGTATTTTGAAGAAGGTTTGAAACAATCATATAGAGCTTTTGGTGCTAATTCAGCTTTATCTGCAAGTTTCAAAGGAAGTGGAGTGGACAACTACGATTACGTGGCTTCGAAAAACAAATTGAATGCCATTGCTATTCAAAAATGGTTGGCATTGTGTAACTTCAACGGTTTGGATGCTTGGAGCGAATATAGAAAAACTGGTTTGCCAGTAACTCCTCAGAGTATTCAAGTGCCTGAAAGTGGAGAGAAACGTCCAGTTAGATTCTATTATCCAAACACGGAGTCAGGATCAAACGCTGAGAACGTAAAAGCCCAAGGAACAATCGATGTGTTCGCTACCAGATTATTCTGGGATGTGGATTGATTTAGGTTATATAAAAATTAACAAAGGTCGCCTCTTTCGAGGCGACCTTTTTCGTTTTACTAGGGTTGTATTGATGATTTTGGGCTGAAATTTAAATGATTTTTCTTCCAATTGTCAACTGCCAGCCAGAAAGTCTTTGACTAAATTGATTGCCATCAAATTGTTTTGATGATACATCAGAAAGACTACCATCTTTTCTCAAGTCAATATCAAATCCCAATAGCTTTATTCCTACTCCTGCTTGATAACCAAATGTCGATTTTTCAAATGCCTCGTTAGGATTTGCAGTGACTGCTCTTAACTCATCCAAAAATTTACCATCCTCATTTATTTTTATTGAAGCCACTGGTCCTGCATTAATTCTAAGTCTGTTGAATAACTTATAACCAATCAATACAGGAATATCGATGTTGCTAGTCTTAATATTGACAGAAACAGGACTTCCTCCTCCCAAAGGAACCACATCTATTTTGCCACCTTTAGTGGCAAACATCACCTCGGGTTGTAAATATAGTTTCTTTCCAAATCTAGTAAAAACACCAAATGAATAACCAGTTTTGGTGTCTAGGCTTTCATTGAAGTTATTTTTGAATGAGCCTTCATTTGTATAAATTTTAGAAACGTTTACACCTCCTTTGATACCTAATTGAAACTGTGCTTGAGAATTTTGGATTACTAGCAAAGTTGCCAAAACAAAAAATAATTTTTTCATAAATGTGATATTAATTAATATTTTCAAGAATTGTACTATTAAACGTATATTGCGATTTATTAGTACAAAATTAACGAGTCTTTAACAAATGGCTAAGCTTAAATCGGCCTATTTCTGCCAAAGTTGTGGGTACAACTCACCAAAATGGTTAGGTCGCTGTCCCTCATGCAACGAATGGAATACCATAGTAGAAGAATTAATAGCAAAAGACGAGCCAGAAAAGGGTTCGTGGAGGTTTGGGAAGTCCTCCAAATCAACAAGTAAGCCAAGGCTTATTTCTGAAATCAATAAAACGGAAAAGTATAGAATAATAACTGAGGATGCTGAGTTTAATCGAGTTCTAGGTGGTGGTTTGGTGCCTGGTTCACTAACGTTGGTAGGAGGTGAGCCAGGTATCGGAAAATCAACACTGATGCTGCAATTGGCATTAAGCTTATCCGATTATACAATTCTATATATTTCTGGTGAAGAAAGCGAGCAACAAATAAAAATGCGTGCCGAACGATTGGCTTTTTCTAACGACAGATGTTATGTACTAACTGAAACCGCTACAGATATTATTTTCAAGCAAATTGAACTCATCGAGCCTGATATTGTGATTATTGATTCTATTCAGACTTTGGTTTCACCTTTGATAGAAAGTGGGGCCGGAAGTGTTTCGCAAGTAAAGGAATGTGCTTCTGAGGTTATGAAATATGCAAAAGAATCTGACGTACCGGTTATCATGATTGGACACATCACCAAAGATGGTTCATTAGCTGGCCCAAAAGTACTCGAACACATGGTAGATACAGTTTTGCAGTTTGAAGGTGATCAGTTTATGACTTACAGAATCCTAAGAACTACCAAGAATAGATTTGGAAATGCTTCAGAATTAGGTATTTATGAGATGCTTAGCAATGGGCTCCGTCAAGTCAGCAATCCTTCTGAAATATTGATTTCGGAGAAAAACGAAAGTATTAGCGGTGTGGCCATTGCCGCCATGATAGAAGGAAACAGACCGCTCCAGATTGAAATTCAATCATTGGTTAGCACTGCCAATTATGGAACTCCACAGAGAAGCAGCAATGGTTTTGACCCTCGCAGGCTTCAAATGCTACTAGCCGTTTTGGAGAAAAGGGGAGGTTTTCGATTAGGTACTCAAGATGTTTTTTTAAATGTTGCGGGTGGTTTGAAAGTAGAAGATCCAGCTATTGACCTGGCGGTATGTGTTTCGATTGTATCGTCTTATGAAGACTTGCCTGTGAACCATTCATTTTGTTTTTGTGCAGAATGTGGCCTAGGGGGTGAGGTTAGGCCTGTCAACCGCATAGAAAGCAGAATTTCGGAAGCCGCTAAGCTGGGTTTTGAAAAAATATTTATTGCAAAAAATAATACCAAAGGACTAAATTTCGAAGACTTCAATATCAAAATAGTTCCTGTTAGTAAACTGGAAGAAGTTTTTGCTGAGCTTTTTGGGTAAAATCAAAAAAAATGGAGCTAGACGAAATAGATAAACAAATACTTGAAGCACTTCAAAGAAATGCTCGGATTACGACTAAGGAGTTGTCTTATGATTTAAAACTTTCACAAACGCCTATTTATGAGCGTATAAAAAGACTTGAAAGAGAAGGGATCATTAAAGGATATGTAGCCCTTTTAGATAAAGAAAAGGTTGGAAAACCGATGTTAACCTATTGCAGTGTTCAATTAAAAGAACATGCTAAGCCTTTTCTTGAACAATTCGAAAGAGAAGTAGTTATATTTAATGAGGTTGTAGAATGTTATTACATTGCCGGTAATTTCGACTATTTATTGCGGGTTGTGGTTAGAGATATTAGTCAATATCAAAATTTCCTCGTAAACAAGTTAGCTGCACTAGAAAACATTCAAAATGTGCAGTCCATGTTTGTAATGACAGAAGTTAAATGGTCGACGGAAACGCCTCTTTAAGTATAATTAGTAAAAGAAGTTTTTGATGAAAATATTAAAAAAGAAAATTTCGAGAAAAGCAGATTTTTATTTCAATAGTGAAGGTCTCATGGTCTTCACGCGTGAGTATCATCTTAAAAGAGGCTATTGTTGCAAAAGTAACTGCTTAAATTGTCCATATAAGCAAGAAATTAATAAGTAGGATTTTGTTTTTTAAATATAAATTCGGATATTTGCAGCCCAATTAGGTGTTCGTTTCGAGTAAACGAGGTTTCAAAAATTAAAAATAAACAATCATGTCAAAGGTTTGTCAAATAAGCGGTAAGAGAACAAGATCTGGAAATAATGTATCGCACGCTAACAACAAAGTTAAACGCAAGTTTTTCCCTAATCTTAAAACTAAGAAGTTTTTTCTTGAGTCTGAAGGTGTTTGGGTGGAATTGAAAGTAGCTACAAGTTCTATCAGAACTATCAACAAAAAAGGTTTAGAAGCTACTTTATTGAGTGCTGCTCGTAAAGGTACCTTGGCTTTATAAAAATATTTTTTTATTTTTTTTTGGATTGAATTTTGGACTATTTTAGTTTAGAATTCAATCTTTTTTTTTGCTATTATGAAAAAAATCAAAGAGTCCTTCGAGTTTTTGAAAACCAAAATAGGTGATTTTGTGCCTCAATATGGAATAGTGTTGGGTACAGGTCTTGGAAAGTTAGCAGATGAAATCGAAATAGCATTTGAATTTCCTTACAATCAAATTCCAAACTTTGTAGAGGCCACGGTTGAATTTCATAAATCTAGGTTGATCTTCGGCAAAATATCTGGCAAAAATGTGGTTTGTATGCAGGGTAGATTTCATTACTATGAAGGCTATAGCATGGCACAAATAACGTTTCCAATCAGAGTGATGAAATTGTTGGGCATTGATTGCATGTTGATATCAAATGCCGCTGGGGGGCTGAATCCCGCCTTTCAAGAAAGTGATTTGATGATTATCAACGACCATATTTCTCAGTTTTTGCCAAGTAATCCACTTTTGGGAGCCAATATATTGGGGGATAGATTTCCAGACATGAGTGAACCATATAGTTTAAAACTTATAGAAAAAGTAAAAAAAATAGCTTTAAAGTATGGAATAACAACCCTCAAAGAAGGAGTTTATGTAAGTGTGACAGGCCCTCAACTCGAAACCAAAGCAGAATATCGTATGATGCGAATGATCGGGGCTGATGCAGTTGGTATGAGTACCGTGCCCGAGGTTATGGTAGCCAGACAAATGAACATTCCAGTTTTTGGAGTTTCTGTAATTACAGATATGTGTATTCCAGAGACGCTTAAGGTAGCCGAAATTTCTAAAATTATTGAAAACGCTGCTAAAGCAGAACCTCTTTTGACTCTTATTTTCAAGGAGTTAATTGCCGAAGGAGTTTAAACACGTGAGTTTTTATAATCCTTGATTTTATCGAAAAGGCCAGTTTCTACAAAGGTGAATTTTTTGTGTGTGAAATAGTTGAAGATGAAACTAAATCCCATTCCTGCAAAATGGCTAATAGTACCAGCCGGACTGAATTCTTTCGTTTTAAATGGAATTTGCATTTTAAAATCTCCTAAAAAAGAAGTCAATAAGTTTAAAGAAAATAATGCTCCATAGACTGTGATTAAGTAAGAAAAAATCAGCACAATGGAG